>UQMW01000020.1 GCA_900542275.1 uncultured Collinsella sp. | reverse complement strand
CGGCGGCGATGCGCTCGCGCTCGGCCTCGGCAGCGCGTGCGGCTTCCTCGGCGGCAGCCGCCTGCTCCTCGGCCTGCTTGGCGGCCTCGACTACCTGAGCGCGGGCCTCGATCACCGAGGCGAGCTGCTTGCGGACCATGGCGACATAGGCGTCCTCCAAGGTGGAGGAAGCGGACTTAGCGGGAATCTTCATATCGGCGAGATGACCCATCAGTTCCTTGGAGGTCATGCCGAACTCTTTGGCCAAGGTGGACACACGGACTTTTGCCATATGACTTCACCTACCCTTTCTGGCACCTTGGGTGCCTAGAGACTGAACGAGCGTGGGAGACGCGCCGGGGCCCGCCCGGCGCGACCGCGCGCTAGATCAGGTCCTCCGCATCATCGAAGGCGTCGGTGTCGTGGACACCGCAGAAACGGGAGCCGGGACGAGCCTGGTTGCGGCACTGGATGCCGTCCTCGGACACATACTCGCAGCGGCGGACATCCTCGTCCTCCTCGTCACCGATCAGGTCGGCGGCGGGCTCCTCGTGAACGGGAACGTTCTTGAGGATGTCGGCGGCAAGCGTCTCGGACTTGATGTCGATGTGCCAGCCGGTCAGGCGCGCAGCGAGGCGGGCGTTCTGGCCTTCCTTGCCGATGGCGAGGGACAGCTGGTCGTCGGGGACGATGACGCCGGCGTAGGCCTTCTCCTCGTCGATGAGGACGCGGGTGACCTTAGCGGGCGACAGGGCGTTGGCGACGTAGACGGCAGGATCGGCATCCCACAGGATGACGTCGACGCGCTCGCCACGGAGCTCGCCCACGACAGCGCGAACACGGCTGCCCTTGGGGCCGACGCAGGCACCCACGGGATCCAGACGGTCGTCGAGCGAGTGGACGGCAACCTTGGAACGCTGGCCGGGCTCGCGGGCGATTGACTTGATCTGGACGGTGCCCTCATAGATCTCGGGCACCTCCTGCTCAAACAGACGACGCATGAGCTCGGGGTGGGTACGGGAGATGACAATCGGCGGACGGCTGTGCTCGCCACGAACCGGCTGCAGGTTGGAGTTGGGGTCGCGAACGTCGATGATCACGGCCTTGATGTGCTGATTGTGCAGGTAGCGCTCGCCCATCGGACGCTCGTTGCGCTCGTTCTCGTAACGACGCTGATCGAAGTGCGGCAGCTCGGCCTCGACGCCTTCGCGAATCTTGACGATCGTGAAGTCGGGCGTGGACTGCAGCACGGTACCGCTGATGAGGTCACCGATGCGGCCGGAGAACTCCTCGTAGATCTGCTCGCGGGCGGAGTTACGCACGATGGCGTTGATCTCGGCCTTGGCGTGCTGGGCAGCGATGCGGCTCGTGTTCTTGGGGGTGACGTCGATCTCCTCGAACTCGGTGAAGTTGCCCTCCTCGTCCATGGAATCGTCGATCGGCTCCAGGCGGTAGACGTAGATCTTGCCGGTGGTGCGGTCGATGGTCACCTTAGCGCCCCACTCAAGATGCAGGATCTCGGCATAGCTCTTGGCGAGCGACTGCTCCAGGCGGTCGATCAGGTAGAGCTGGTCGATGTGCTTCTCCTGGCAAAGCTCCATCAGGGCGGACATCATGTCGGATGCTGCCATCTTACTTTCCTTCCTTCGCGGGCTTGAAGTCGTAGGTGGGCTTCAACTTGCACTTTTTAACATCAGAAAAATCGAGGGTAACGGACTCGCCGTCCTCGAGCTCGAGGGTCACGTTCGTCTCGGTGGCGGCGGCAATCTTGCCGGCGTACTTGCGACGGCCCTCGGTGGCGGTGGAGGTGAGCTCGCAGTCCTCGCCCACAAAGCGGGCAAAGTCGCGCGGACGGCGCAGCGGGCGCGCCATACCCGGGCTCGATACCTCGAGCGTATAGCTCGAAGAGATGGGGTCGAGCTCCTCAATCACGTCGCCGATCCACTTGGTATTGGCCGTGACGTCGTTGAGCGACAGGCTCTGACCCTCGGCACCCTCGATACGCACGCGCACGCAGGGGGCCTTGGTGGCACCCACGAGCTCGACGTCGACGATGTCGACATCGTGCTGGGGAGCGACGGCCTCGAGCGCATCGATGATCGCCTGCTCGGTCTTAGTCTTGACCATTGCGGCACCTCCATCCATACAAAAAAGAAGCGGGGCCGAAACCCCACTTCTTTCAATTACAACTTCATTTGCAAGCAAACTATAGCAATAGCTGCGAAAACGTGCAAGCACAGTACGAATCTGCAGGTCAGCGTGCGCACAGCTTCTCCACAAGAATAGGACAATTGACCGCAGGCGCTTTGGGCAGACAAAACAAAACGGGGGGCAACCCAGCCGGATCGCCCCCCCCGTATTTTATGCGTCAGTTAAGCACGCAGTGCTTACTTGACCACCAGGTTGACCAGCTTGCCGGGCACGCAGATGGCCTTGACGACCGTCTTGCCCTCGAGCCACTTGGCGACGGCGGCCTCGGCGGCAGCCTGCATATCCTCATTGGAGGCATCGCGGGCAACGTCGACGCGACCGCGGACCTTGCCGAGCACCTGGACCACGATCTGCACCGTGTCCTCAACGGACTCGGCCAGGTCGAACTCGGGCCAGGCGGCGGTGTAGGCGTTGCCCTCGCAGCCGAGTGCCTCGTGCCACAGCTCGTCGGCCCAGAACGGGCAGATGGGGGCAAGGACGCTCACGATATCCTTAGCCACGCCGTAGCACAGCGCCTTGTCGCGGGCGGTACCCTCGGTGGCGTTGAGGTAGGCGCTCGCCGCGTTGACGAGCTCCATGACGGCCGAGATGGCGGTGTTAAACTGGCCGCGATCGAAGTCCTCGGTGCACTTGGCGATGGTGCGGTGACGCTCGCGATAGAGTTTCATCGCGACCTCATCGAGCGCGGACTTGTCGAAGGCCACGCTGGCGTCGCCGAACTGGACAAGCTGCCACACGATACGCCAGGCGCGCTTGATAAAGCGGTTGGCACCCTCGACGGCCTTGGGGTCCCAGTCGAAGTCCTTCTCGGGCGGGGCGATAAACAGAATCGCCAAACGCATGGTGTCGGCGCCGTAGGGCTCGATAACCGAGCTCGGGGGCACGACGTTGCCCTTGGACTTGGACATGGTGTCGCCGTTCTCGTCCTTGACCATGCCCTGACACAGCAGGTTAGTGAAGGGCTCGTCCACACTCAGCAGACCCAGGTCGCGCAGTGCCTTGGTAAAGAAACGGCTGTAGAGCAGGTGCAGAATGGCGTGCTCGATGCCGCCGATGTAGTTATCGACGGGCATCCAACGGTCGGCGGCTTCCTTGGAGAAGGGCAGCTCGGTGTTGTGCGGGTCGGTATAGCGCAGGTAATACCAGCTGGAGCAGGTGAAGGTGTCCATGGTATCGGTCTCGCGCTTGGCCGGGCGGCCGCAGACCGGGCAGGTGGTCTCGTAGAACTCCTTGCACTCGGCGAGGGTCTCGCCGGCACCCAGGTCCAGGTTCTCGGGCAGCGTCACCGGCAGCTGATCCTCGGGCACGGGCACGATGCCGCAGTGCTCGCAGTGGATAGCCGGGATGGGGTTGCCCCAATAGCGCTGGCGGCTGATGAGCCAGTCGCGCAGACGGAACTCGACCTTGCGACGACCGCAGCCCATGGCCTCGAGGTCGGCCACGATTGCAGCTTCGCCCTCGGAGTGCTTGCCACCGCGCATTCCGGTGTACTTGCCGGACTGGACGAGCGTGCCCTCGGCAGCGTGGGCGCAATCCCAGTCGACGGTCTCGGCATGGAAGGTATCGATGGTCTCGCCGTTGGCCTCGACGGCAGCACGGTCGTCATCGTCCAGGATGATCGGCACGATCGGCAGGTCGTACTTGCGGGCGAACTCAAAGTCGCGCTGGTCACCGCAGGGAACGGCCATGACGGCGCCGGTGCCGTAGTCGGCCACGACGTAGTCGGCAACCCACACGGGGACCTTCTCGCCGTTGACCGGGTTCACCACGTAGCGGCCGGTAAAGGCACCGTGCTTCTCGAGGGTGCCCTGGGCACGCTCGACGGCGGAGATATGCTTGGAGTCCTCGAGGATCTTGGTCACGGCCTCCTCGTACTCCGTGCCCTCGACGAGCTCGTGCAGACGAGCGTACTCGGGGGCCAGGACAAAGAAGGAGACACCGAAGAGCGTATCGGCACGCGTGGTGAAGACGGTGATCTTGCCCTCGTCGCCCTCGATGGGCTCGCCATCCTTGTCGCACAGGGTAAAGTCGACCTCGGCGCCCTCGGAGCGACCGATCCAGTTGGCCTGCATCTGCTTGACGCGCTCGGGCCAGCCGGGGAGCTTCTCCAGATCGTCGAGTAGCTCTTGGGAGTACTCGGTGATCTTGAAGTACCACTGCTCCAGATCGCGCTTCTCGGGCTCGGTGCCGCAGCGCCAACACTTGCCCTCGGTGACCTGCTCGTTGGCCAGAACGGTCTTGCAGGTGGGGCACCAGTTGACCGGGTTCTTCTTACGGTAGACCAGGCCCTTTTCCCACAACTTCTCAAAGATCCACTGGCCCCAGCGGTAATAATCGGGGCTGCAGGTCTTGACCATGCGATCCAGATCGTAGGAAAAGCCCATACGCTTCATCGTGGCGAGCGCCTGGTCCATGTTCTTGTACGTCCAGGCAGCAGCCTGCGTGTTGTGCTTGATAGCGGCGTTCTCTGCAGGCAGGCCAAAGGCGTCAAAGCCGATGGGGTGCAGCACATCGTAGCCGCGCATGCGGGCCTGACGGGCCATGGCATCGCCGATGGTATAGTTGCGCGCGTGGCCCATGTGCAGGTCGCCCGACGGATACGGGAACATCTCGAGCACGTACTTCTTGGGCTTACTTTCGTCGGTGTCGACGGCAAAGAGGTTGGAGTCCTCCCACGCCTTCATCCACTTGGACTCAATGGCCTGTGCGTCGTAGGCAGGGATCTCGTCCTTATGATCTGTGCAATCGCACATATCAGCTCCTTTGTTAGCTGGGTTGGGGCGGGGCGTTCTCACCTTTACTCGCTGCTGCGGATAGTCCTGCTCGCACGAAGAGCACATTAAGTGCTCTTCGGCTCGTGCGGAACTTGCAGCGAGCAAAGGTGAGAACGCCCCGCCACATCGTTAACTCGACTGATGATAGCAAATCACGAAATACAAGGTGTATGCAACTTGCAACAAACCGAACTATCGAATACTCCAAGTCAACTGGCTTGAGTTTTTATATCTTGAATACGGGAAGCCTTCGAACAAGTCTTTATTGTTGTCATTGGACTTCGACATGTCTTTAAGAATTGACTTGCCTATAGCCTCCCCCAAAGCAATGGGAACAGCATTGCCGATTTGCCTATATATATCGCTAATATCACCTCGGAAAATCCAATCATCCGGAAAGCCCTGAATGGCACGATATTCCTCAATTGAAAGAGGGCGATCTTCTGTGGGGTGGCACAAATCAGTAGCAGGCATTGTCGGGCTTGTGACTAAAGTTGGAGAAGGCCGATCATTCCATATTCTTCTATAAAAACCCGTTTTACCGCCTCCAAGCCGATACGCCTTCCCCATCGCCTCTTCCTGAAGCTCCACAGGCAAATTCTTCCAATACTCACCCTCTTTAAGCAACTTAAAATACTTAAGCCTTTTTTCCGGAAACTGAACGTAATGGTGTTCGTCTTTTAATCCCCGAACGGCATCTGAAAAAGTCATCCAAGGATTAAGTTGCCACTTGGGGTCATTTGAGTTCGTGGGGGTCAGCCAATCACAGATTGAACCGTCTCGTTTAGCAATCAAGACAACTCTCTCCCTAATTTGAGGAGCCCCAAAATTCGCAGCATTATACAAATTGAAGCTCACGCCATAGCCCATTGATTCAAGTTTGTTCAGAACCGTTTTCATAGCGCCGCCGTGTACGGGCTCTCCGCCAGCTTCCAAAGGATATGCCGTAGACAAGAGCCCTCTGACATTTTCAATTACCAAATACTTAGGTCGAAGATGGTCAGCAAGATCGAGATACTTTAGGAATACGTTGCCCCTAACGTCATCGAAGGCGCGACGCGCTCCAGCCGTAGAAAATGCCTGACAAGGAGGCCCGCCAAACATAACATCTATACCCCTTTTGGGGCTAATGCCCGAATAATCAAATACCCGATCGGGAGTAACCTTATTAATGTCTCCTAACAAACCAACATTAGGCCGATTGGACGCAATAGTCATTCGGCACTTCGTGTCATTTTCACAGTAAAGACTGGACGAAATACCGGCCCTCTCCATTCCATAATCCAAGCCAAGCGCCCCAGAAAAAAAAGAAACCGCAGTTAATGCCGAATCAACTACTTCAGTAGCGCGATGGTCTGCGGGAGCGAAGCATAGATTTTTTTTCCTCATAAAGCTGATTATTTCGTTCTCTCTATAGACTCTACGCTTACCAACAAGCGCATAATTGAGATCTCCGTTACGAGATAGTCTTGTAACAGTCTGAGATGTCACCCCAAGACGGCTCGCAACTTCCGCGGAAGACAGTATCGCCTCATTTTCCAAAATGGACTCCAGCAATTAAGTAATTGAACATTTTTTAGTCCATTTTAATTCAAATATACGCTTGTGTATAGGTTTTATCTAGTTGAAAATCAACACAAAGGAGGCACGACCATGGCTAAAAACGCAAAACGTGAAGATGTCAAAAAGAAATTATCGGAATCACTGAATTACTGCAACTCGCATCACATTCCGGCGCAAGAACTCTTTGAATCCATCGCAGACCGAACAATTAACAACGAAACCTGTCACTATGACGCCAATGAAAGAAAAAGGGAAATGAAGTCGCTATTTCCCATTCTTCTCCAAGCCGAAACCTCAGCAATGATTCCCTCGATTCCAATGAAGCCAGATATACTCGAATTAGACTCGAAAGCATTTTTGGAACTTTGGCTAAACAAATGGATTTCAAAATTTCTTTCGGGATGGCAGTCGCTTCCAAGTGATTATGTCGCGAATCCCAAAAAGACGGTTACCGATGAAGCACTGATACATATGGTAATGGACGCAAAACACGCAGGATCAAAAGAGCGCGCTTACGAGTGGGCGGCGCACCACAATTTATTCATGAGTGCTGAAAATATAGGTGGCAACCTATTGGAGGAGTACATATATTCAAAAATTAAGCCATATGGATGGATTTGGTGCAGAGGGAAGATTCTCACGGCAATCGACTTTTGCAACGATGAATGCACTGCCATGTTTCAGGTAAAAAACAAAACGAATACTGAAAATAGTTCAGGAAAGGGTTTCAGGGAATCCTGCGGCGCAAAAGCATGGAATCGAATGAAGGCGGAGCGTCGTAACGGAAAGATTGAAACATATTGGCCAAAGTTGATTGAAATTGTTCGAGAGGGCAGTACGGTAGATAAACCTGTTCCGAATGATCTCGTCACCGAGGCAGACTATTTGGATTTTGTTTCAAACACGGTCAGAAACAATCCTTATCTGATTAGCGAAAGAGAAGGAGACCTATAACAAAATGGGGTCGCAATCCAACAGACACGCGACCCCATTTTCATAAATTATTTAGTAACTAGCGATAACTTACGGACTGCTGGGAGTCTTTCACGACTACGTCGTGGGCGCCGCCTTCGACGATGGAGGTGGAGCTCACCAGGGTCAGACGTGCCTTTTCTTGGAGCTCGGGGATCGAGAGGGCGCCGCAGTTGCACATCGTGGACTTGACCTTGTAGAGCGTGCCGCCCACGCCGTCCTTGAGGGAACCGGCATAGGGAACGTAGGAGTCGACGCCCTCGACGAAGCTGAGCTTCGCGGCGCCGCCCAGGTCGTAGCGCTGCCAGTTGCGGGCACGCGCAGAACCCTCGCCCCAGTACTCCTTCATGTACTGGCCGTTGACGTTGACGCGCTCGGTCGGGCTCTCGTCAAAGCGGGCGAAGTAGCGGCCCAGCATCATAAAGTCGGCGCCCATGGCAAGGGCGAGCGTCATGTGGTAGTCGTAGACGATGCCGCCGTCGGAGCACACGGGCACGTAAACACCGGTCTCCTCGTAGTACTCGTCACGGGCGCGGCAGACGTCGATCAGCGCGGTGGCCTGGCCACGACCGATACCCTTGGTCTCGCGAGTGATGCAGATGGAACCGCCGCCGATACCGACCTTGATGAAGTCGGCACCGCAGTCGGCCAAGAAGCGGAAGCCCTCGGCGTCGACGACGTTACCGGCACCGACCTTGACGTCCTCGCCGTAGTTGGCGCGAATCCACTCGATGGTGCGCTTCTGCCACTCACTGAAGCCCTCGGAGGAGTCGATGCACAGGACATCGGCGCCAGCCTCGATGAGCAGCGGCACGCGCTCGGCATAGTCGCGGGTGTTGATACCGGCGCCGACCATATAGCGCTTGTCGTTATCGAGCAGCTCGTTGGGGTTGGTCTTGTGGCTGTCGTAGTCCTTGCGGAAAACGATGCCCATAAGGTGATCGTTGTCGTCGACGATCGGCAGGGCGTTGAGCTTGTTGTCCCAAATGACGTCGTTGGCAACCTTGAGGCTGATGTTCTTGTCGCCCACGATGAGCTGCTCGCGCGGGGTCATGAACTCGGAGACCTTCTTCTGGTGGTCATCGCGGCTGGGACGATAGTCACGGCTGGTGACAATGCCCAGGAGCTTGCCCTTGGGAGTGCCGTCGTCGGTGACCGGCATGGTGGAGTGGCCGGTCTTCTCCTTGAGCTCGATGACCTGCTCCATGGTCATGTCGGGTGTCAGCGTGGAATCGGACTGAACGAAGCCGGCCTTGTGATCCTTGACGGCCTTGACCATAGCGGCCTCGGACTCGGCGCTCTGGGAACCGTAAATGAAGGACAGGCCACCCTCGGTAGCGAGCGCGACACCCATGTCGACGCCCGAGACGGATTGCATGATGGCGGAAACCATGGGGATGTTCAGGGTGATTGCCGGCTTCTCACCGCGCTTAAAGCGGGTTAGCGGCGTCTTGAGAGAGACGTTGTTGGGGATGCACTGCGAGGACGAGTAGCCAGGGACCAGCAGATACTCCGAAAACGTGTGGGACTCACCGGGAAAGAACGTAGCCATGTTTCTCCTTTTTCCATGCGACCGGTCGGCTGCAGGCCTCGTAGGACCCAGCCCAACCTTGGGCGCCCAATACTGGGGAAGTATCTTAACGCACTTTGACTGCTACAATGCATGATTTAAGAAGAGCACACGAGGGTTTGACGCACGCTTTGCGTTTGCCCAGCAAACGCTTTAGCGGGGAGACGTAAGGCACATGGAGTACAAGACGACGGCAAAGTTGGTCATTCAAGCGTGCGACAAAGATCTGCCGGGCGTGTTTGGTCACGGCTGCGTCTTGTTGCTGCAGGGTATTGCCCGCGAGCACTCGCTCAACCGCGCCGCCAAAAGCATGGGCATGGCCTATTCCAAGGCTTGGCGCATTGTGAACGAAGCCGAAGGGCAGCTGGGATGCAAACTCATCGAGCGCGACGGCGCCCGCGGATCCACGCTCACGCCTGCCGGCGAGCGCGCCATAGCGGTCTACGAGGAGCTGCAGGCCGACATAAACCAAGTCATTGCCACCAAAGCCGACGCCCTCATCGCCAGCATCAAAGAGTAGCCAATTTGGGACGGGGCCTTTTTTAGCTACCATCCAGAGCATTCTTGACTCATAGCAAAAAATGACATTGGGTAGCTAAAAAAGCCCCGTCCCAAATTAGCTACTTGCGGAGGGCGTTGTCTAGGGCGGCTGCCGCGACCAGGGGGTTGTCGGTGCCGGCGAAGAGGCGGATGGTGCTCCCCTGCTTACCTCGCGGAGCAGAGAGGCGCGTCGTTGCGCCGCCGGCGGGCGATGTGCGAAACTCCCCCGGCAAAGCATCGAACAGCTCTCCCGCGCTACGCTCAATAAGGTCAAATTCAACTGCTGGCCCAAATCCGTGCTCCAGGATTCCCGTTGCAACAGCATGGTCAGGATGCGAGCTCAGCCCGGGATAGCGCACGTTGCGCACCATTTCGTTGGCGGCCAGATACTCGGCCAGCGCACGGGCGCGGTCGAAATGCTCCTGCATGCGGGCATCGAGCGTGTCCAGCCCCCGCTCCAGCACACCCGCCTCCTCGGTAGAAAGGTCGAGTGACAAAGCACGGCAACCCGCAAACAACGCATTCGCGCACTCGGCAGCAGCATCCACATGATGGCGCTTGAGCTGCGAACGCGCCACCGAAGCGGCAACGAGCTTGCGCGGAGCCTTGCCGGCGCACACGCGATCGAGCGCCTCGAGCGACAGCGCAGCACCCAGCCGCAGCGAATCGCAGCCAAAAGCCGACGCCACGGTGTTGTCTACAACCAGCAGCGCATGGGCCTCACGCGCCGCCCGACCCAGAGCGCGCAGATCGGGCACACGCAGACCAAACCCGCCGATGGAGTTCACAAACCACCACAGGTGCGGACCCTCGGCATCAAACGAAGCATCAAAGCCCTCGGACGCAGCGGCAAACGCCTCGGCGGACGGCGAGCCCACCAGCGCGACATCGCAGCCATCAAAGCCGCACGCAAACGCATCGGCAAAGTCGTCCGCAAAGGCCACCAAGCGGTCACCGGGACGCACAATCCCCAGCTGCGACAGCGCTGCTGGCACATGCGAGCCCGCGAGCAACCGCGCTTCACGCGCGCCGGTCCTCAAAGCCCAGGCCTCTTCTAGCTGCTGTACGCCCATGCGGTACCGTCCCTTCAAAACAAAAACCCACGATGCGGGTGTTCCCCGCATCGTGGGCAACGGCTGCAGTATAGCGCCGATAGGCGACTGAACGCCTAAATGTTGAGCGCGCGGTAGATCACGTAAGCCTAGACATTCATCAGCTGATGGCCGAGCTTGAGCGTCTTTAAACCGCTCTCCCCCTCCACGCCATCGAGCGTATTGAGCAACATATTAGTCGCCTCGACGCCACTGGTCAGGTAGCCGTAATGCACGGTGGGAATGCCGCCCGTCAGCGCGCGCAAAAATGCGTTGTCGCCAAAACCGCTCACGCGACGCACACCCTCGCCCATGCCGCGAACCTCGTCAAGAGCGCGCAGGGCGCCGGCCGCCATAGTATCGGTCGCGCACGCGATAAGCGAAACATCGGGATCGACGGAGAGCAGTTCGCGTGCAGCGCGATAGCCCGAGTCGAGCGTAAAGGACCCCTGGCAAATCAGGCTCGAATCAAGTGCCACGCCCGCGGCGCGCAAGCCGGCCTCAAAACCACGACGACGGTCATAACCGGCGGCACGGTCTTCCTCGGCAACTCCGATGTAGGCGATCTTGCCCTCAGCACGCTTCGCGAGTGCCTGACCCAGCTCGAAAGCGGTCTCGTAATCGTCGTGATAGACGCACGCCGCGCCCTCGACATGTTGGCCGATCAACACAATGGGCACACGGCACGACTCAATCGCCCGGCGATGCTCGCCGGTAATCATAGTTGCCACCAGCACAATGCCATCGACCGGATGGTTTTGGAATAAATCGAGGTATTCGAGCTCGCGATCGGGGACGTTATCGGTATTGGCAAGAAGCATCTGGTAGCCGCGGCGGCCAAGCACCTGCCCGATGCCCGCCGTAATGCGGCTCACCGACTCGGAATTAATCTTAGGCACGATGACGCCGATGAGCTTGGTGGAACCGGTTCGCAGCGCGCGAGCCTGGCTGGATCGCACGTATCCGGTCAGCTCAATCGCCTGCTTAATGCGCTCGGCCTTGTCCGCCGAGATATACCCACCATTGAGGTAGCGCGAGACGGCGGCGCTCGAAACGCCCGCCAGCTCGGCCACATCTTTCATCTTTACCACGAGCACCCCTGTCGTTGAAATCGCTTTCACCATGATACCCGTGCGGAGCTACATGCGTGTCGCAAGACGGGACGTCACGGTCAATTTAGCTGTCGCAGCACGGGCATCGCAGGGCTTCAACTAGAAACTTCGAAATATAAATGCCGAATCAGTCAGACTACCGATTCGGCACCCCGTTACATTTGCACACAGCGGCAGGCAAAATCCAACTCGAGAACAACTTACTCACTTTGGAAAGATGCATCGCTGTCCGCTGCCAATTCCGAAGGAAGAATTGCCGGCAGCGTCAAAGCCCCCATGGGCGAAAGTCCAGTAACGACCATCAGATAGCTCTTAGCGTGACCATACGCCATGGAAATCGCATTAGAGAGAAGATAACGGCGCGCTTCATCGTCTGAAATGTCGAACGGCATTTTTGTTGACACCGAAATAGCAACCGTCACATCAGCGCGCATTTTTTCCTTTGCATCGTCCCTATCAATCAGACTGCCACACACATACAGCTTTAAGTCTGCACGCTCGCCCGCCTTGTTCCTCAATAGATGGACGTCCTGATAGCTAACGTCAACTTTTAAATCCATATTCTGGGAGGGCTCATTCTCGATATGAAAAGTTGAGTCGACAACAAACAAATGAACAACCTGAATAGGCGCAATGAAATCCTTGCTCATGCAGCCAAACCTCCCGGAATCATCTCAAAGTTCAATCGTTTCGCCGAGCAGTCGCTGTTAAATGAAGACCATTGTTCTCGGACAGAGTTATTAGACGAAGAAAACGGCGCCTCATTCGAATAACTGGAAATGACCTGAGGAATGATTTTGATACCCAACGCAAGCTCAAACTTTGCGATTGTTTTCAGCGTCATGTTGGGCTGAGAATTCAACAATTTCGAAAGCGACTGAAGACTCACGCCCATACGCTTTGCCAGCTCACTTTTACTCAAGCCCGAGCGCTGCATCTCGCGATGAACAATAAACTCAATATCTAGTGCGTGCTCATAGGCACGGGTTTCGCTCGTTTCCGTTTCCGCGTAAAAGTCTGATAAATCGACCTTAACCATTACAAGTCTCCGTTTCGTAAGCGGGCAAAAAAGCCGACGCTATGACTCCAAAAGCTGCTTTGCTATCGGGGCCAACTGTTTTGCGCGTTTAATTTCTTTGGAAATATTTCCCGAGCCTTGATGGCCCTTAAACCAAAAAAGCAAAACAATCTTGTCCACGCCTTGGCAAATCGCGTAGACCATTTCTCGATTAACCCCATCAAAACCCTTGAGTTCGTATAGTCCAATCTTAGGCTCGATACATCGAAGCTTTGACGTTCCACTGACATCCTTTAGCCCGTAGTCATAGACTTTTGAAATCTGATTGATCATTTTACGGGCGGTAAACTTCGTTTTAGGATCAGACATCATCTTCTGAAATTGAGAGTTCTCAGGGGAGGTGGTTAGTTCCCAAAAAGGTCGTCCCTCGGGATCAGCATATTCGACAAGTTCATAGTCACTAACCAAAGGCCACCCCCTCCGCCTCAGATAAAACCAAATGTGGTTAACTTATAGGTTAAGTTTAGCCAAATTCAAATACATGGCAAGCCCCAAGCCGAGTTCAAGCAATCTGCATTATTGACTCAGAGAAATGCGGGAAAGAGGCAGTAGAAACTACATTGGCACATAAGGCCCCCAGCGAAGAGCCCGAACTTTTATGGTGAGCAATAACATACCTAGGAAGACGAAGGCAAGGCACGCAACCGCCCAGTCGCCGTGGCCGGTCTTAGGGAGCGCGGCGGCTTGCGTTGTTGTGGGCTTGGTCTTTTTGGTGGTCTTGGTCGCAGGCGTCTTGATGGACGCGGACGCGGGCCTGGCGTCCGACTTGGGCGACGAATCAGGCGTGGGGGCGGAATCTTCGCTGGGCTTGTTCTCGTCGCTATGCTTTCCTTCGCTTCCGGGCTTTGTATCCCCCGCGGGATTGCCACCGGCAGGTTCATCGGTACCGGGCTGGGTCTTCCCCGCCGGCGGCAGGGCGCCCGCGGGTTCAATTACCACACGCAGCGCTACGGCCCCGCTGGCGTCCATCACGCAGGCGGTACCAAAGGCCCCGCCCGCCGGCGTCACAAACTGCGCGGACGTAAGTGAGTCACTCTCGCAGACAACATCGGCTATGGCGCCGGTCGCGTACACCCAGGAGGCGTCCATGGCAAACTGGCCATCGGAGGCGTACACACCAAAGAAGCGACAATCATCGACCGATCCGTCGCCAGCAGCAATAACGTGCGCGCCACCCAGCCGGGGCCCGAGACACCCGGCTCGTCGAAGGTCTGCCCCACAATGGTAAGGCTATCCACACCCGCGGCATAAGAAGGCCCGCCTAGCAAAACGCATAGGCAGGCCAGGCGAGTCTCGAAGAAGCGCGAGACGGCCTCATGCTGGAGCTGCCGCATCACGTATAGCCAACGAAGCGCGGGCGGGACGCCACCAATGGGCAACGTCCCGCCCGCTCTGCGCAATCTCATGCGCATCCAACTTGTAGAGTAAATTCATCGCTCGCGTCGATTACGACCCCAATATTTCCCTAGGAAACACACTCGATAAATCGTTAACACCCATAGCGAAAAGCACCTTTGCGCTGGCATCGTTGCTGAGCTCGTCGCTCAACTTAAGTGCATCAAGCAGTATATTTCATCGTAACATCTTATAGTCATCCTCAGTCAGCACTAGCTCAAGATCGCTTAAAACCCCTACTAGATTGACATCGTGAGACGGAGACACCCTGGCGCAGAATAGACGTTCGTCATGCGCACAGATATTTCGAAAATCTTTAATGTGATCGTATGCAAGTCTTAGCCTACGCGGGCTGATGCGCTTATCGACTTCATGCGTCTCGGAATAAAGATCAGAAAACGACTTGGCAATGGAATTTCTCATGCTTTCTGGCTGAAACTCATAGAACTTGAATGCCTGACCAAGCATCAAATAATTCATAAGAATCCATACCGGCGTATTGTCGTGATTATTCTCATAATGCCGAATGTAGTCCCTTTTATAATCGCTTTTCCATTTTTGAGACCTACACAGCACCTTCTCGAAATCACCAATAAGCATGTCGATCTTTTTTCGATAACCAGCATCGGCACGGTAGGATCTTCTATCCAGGTATGCCTCCGGGCTATCTTTATGGGCCATTGCGAAACGATAAGAACAGACGGTTTTAAGCACTGCTTCCGCCTTGTTAAAGTATTCAAACATGAGCAGACGCAATGAACGGTCAAATTCGAATAAACGATATATATCAGAAAACTTCGTACCTTTTACGAATAGCTCGTGGCAAGAATCTCCACGCTGGTCGAGAAACAAATCCTTGTAGCCGTTAATAACCGGATAGTATCCCTCGCGTTCCAAAACTAAACGAGTATTGTTATCGCATTCGAGTCCACGGCTTTCAAGAATAGCAATCTGCTCATCAATAGATTTAAATGGTTTATCCATTTGGGCCCCTTAAACGCGAAAACCGCCTTTCGGCGGTTCCCACGGACCAAGCCGGACGTACCGTCGCAAGGCCTCATCACAAGACTTACTTTAAGGGAGAACTCCGGGGCCGTCAATCCTATGCCGCCAATCCTCCAAATCAACCTTTGGACTCATTCTTTGGATAGCTGGCAGATTATAGCCATTAATGGGCACCATGTTGACATCAAGACAACAAAAGAAGCGCTGCAACAAATCGAATAGACAGGAGTGACATGCAAGCGATCGAAAAACTAAAGACCACCGATGATTTAGGTGAACACGGAGGCGGCATATGGAAGAAATGGCCCTGGAAGGACTCCGATCATTATGAATTAATGTCCGATCTCATCCTTAAGGCTAAATACAGCATTCAAGATTTCAATTCCACTATCGGCGGGGGCTTCTTGCCCAACCCAAAGGACACCGTTTATCTTGTGGCACTTGCTACTTGGATAAAAGATGCTTCTGGCAAATTAAAGGGAACTGTCTTCGAAAAGAGATCGAAAACGATTTTGAGTTCTCTAAACAAAGTGAACTCGACGACGCGAGCAAATATCTCCAAGTTGTTCGCTCGGCAGTTATTGCCCACCCCCTCAATTCAACTAGACATCAAGATTATGGTTTTGGATCAGAAGGAAGAATCTGCATTGACATAAGAGGGAAAAGCCTACTTGATTCCTTTCCTAAGGCAGTTATTTATCGCATCACACCAAAAGGATTTTCAAGAATCAACTGCGTGGGCGATAATGACATCGCATTGATGACATGTCGCAATATCCGCAGCGCCAAAGAACAAAAAGGCAAGCTGCACTTTGAAAGATGCTGCCTCGACATGCGAGACATACGCGATTCTGCCGAGCTTTACATTGACGCTATATACGAACTGGACCGCCACCTTGGTCGGATCAGGAGGAAGGATTTTATTAAATAGCCTCAGCTCATTAGCATAAGAGCCGATCGTTCGACCACTTCATCCTAGAAGAAACAGCCGTCACGGACAAAGACGTGCATAATACGACCCGTACCAACAATGAGCGAAGTCAACATGCGGCAGCGGGGCGAAACCGGACGTTAGCAAGAAGAAGGCGCGGGACTCATGTCGGCCCCGGTGCCTAGGCGCAATGCCACGGTGCTGCTTCGCAATATTCAACAGTGGCTAATTAAACAAACACCGCATCCTACCAAGACGCCAGTGCCCAAGCCGTTCTAGTCAAAGAGCAGCTTGGGCACACTCCATGAGACCATAGTAAGGGCCGCAACCGGACCTCGCGTCAGAAGCAGACACGCTCCATCCCACCGGCAATCACCCCTCCCCGTCCATGACCGTCCAGCTCACAGGCTCAATGCCCGGAAGAGACGTTAGGCAAGAGGGGCAGGCAACCTGATAGTTCCCGTAATTTGTTCTGCGCTGCATCGAAGCGGAGACGTATACCGCTTTGCGGGCGCGAGTGACGCCGACGTACAGCAGGCCTATTTCCTCAATAAGCCCATCTGGCATTTTCTTCGCATCAGCAATCTGGCAACCTCGCGCAGAACGTAAGCATATACCAGCATTTTCGCAACGAGAGCAAATCCCTCCAGGCCAATCGAAACGCGTAACGCCCGGAATGAAAACGGTGTCCCACTCGAGCCCCTTAGCGGAGTGAACGGTCATCATGGAGATGCCCACATCAAGGTAATCGGAGAAACGTCGCAGGGAGCCCTCGGAAAAGATACTAACGATATAGTCGAAGCGCTCCGAAGGTCCCATCGCGACGCAGTCATTTTTAAGGTGTTTCCGCAGCGCTCCTAGAAGCATGGCATAGGACCGCCCATACTCGAACCTCTTGGAGCCAGTCAGCAGTTCATCAGAGATGGAGTCGATTATTTTGTCCGCAGCAGACCGGCTGACGCCCTTTTCTCCAGACACTGCATCGGTAATCCTGGATAAAGCAAACGCATTGAATTCGATGAACCCCCGACTTGTATCCGAGAAGAGTCCGTTGAAGTAAGAGATACCTTCTTTAGCAAGCTCTTCCATAATGAGATCGGCAAGGGCACCACGCTTACGAACAAGAATCGCAATCCTCCCGCCACTGCTTTGAGCGAGCGCCGTAACCTTGGAAACGATGGCAGTCGCTTCGTCTTGCTGAGTAGAGCCAACAAATATGGGAAGTCGGGGCGTACCGCCGGCAATGGTGCCCTTCATGTTGGAGCGAATCGCAGCACCGAGCTCTCCGACGATAGATCTCCCAGAAAACCTATGGTTATACTCGAGTTCCAACGGCGTTAGACGCAGGTCGGTAGTGGCCTTTGCCTTTAAGCCTTCCATTGCACCAATAAAACCATAAACACGCTGAATGGGGTCGCCGAACATGCAGATCCCCGACTCATCAGAAATCAGACCCCTTAGGAAGACATAGCACAACGCGTTCGTGTCCTGCGCCTCGTCGACAAGCACGACAGGATATGCTGCCGACAGATAGGACCTTAACTTGGGAAAATGAGCGAGCAATTCAATTGCAAGGGAAATCATTGCGGAGTATGGCAAGAGACCGTTCGATGCAAACCTTTCCTTGATGATCCTATTAAAGGAAAACATCACACGCCTCAAGTCCATTTCCTGACCGTTTCTCATGAAGCGGAGGAAGTCGTCAACGGCATTCTTTTCATCCCAGGTCAGCCTGCCACCTCGCGAAACCAGCTCGCTAACGGCGCTGTTGTCATCAACCATAGAGAGCTCGCCAACGTTCACTGGGAGCGAGAGCGATTTCCAGTATCTGCGTAGCAGAGCCCAAGCAAAGCCGTGGAAGTTGGTCGCCATGACGCTGTCCTCAAAACGCTTGGCCACGGGACCAGGAAGTGCCGACATAGTGATGCCCAAATCCATACGCATCCTCCGCGCGGCGGCAACGCTAAAGGTCAGGGCCAAAATCCTTTTTGGCGGATGGACTTCGCCAGATGCCAGCAGCCAGCAAGCCCGCCCAGTCATCACCGTGGTCTTCCCGTAGCCTGCCGGCGCCTCCACGAACACCCTCTTTGATGGCGAGAAAATCGCGGAGCACTGCGATGCATCCCCACCACAGCGCGCCTCAATCTCGGCTCTAACACTATCCCGCAGGTCAGTCTGACTCATCAGCATTCGAGCCCCACGGCCTTGCGAATAATACTTTTGTAACATGTGGGAACGCCATTAGCACCAAGAGCCTCCGCGAGGGCGACGCCAGACACGACGCCCTTGTTCGATGAAAGCCATGCATACATAAGCGCACGTGATTTGGGCGTGTCTGCGAATAACCCGTCAAACTCCGATCCCCGGAAATCGTATTCAGGGTCCCGCAAGTTAACGCCGTAGACAGCACAGGCGCTTTTCAAAGCTTTACTATTCCCCTTGATGCAAGTTGCCCTCTGAAAAGGATCAATCGACTCAAGAAGCGCAATAAACGCACCCTGGTTATCGCTAGCGAAGAACGAGTCAACGACCTCACCTTCGAAATCCCGTTCGGTTGTCGTTATATGGTCTTCAGAAGTTTCTTGCAGCTCATCCTCATCTCTGTCGACAATTGAATAATTTGGAATCTCGAACTTGCCCAGAAGTTCACAGAGTGGTTTAACGTTCTTTTTCCCGCCGGCCCTGATAGGCACAACTCCATAATCATCCAGATCCATCCCAAGGTTGCGAGCGAACACCGGAATGGCTCCAGACTCTGTCTGCCCCTCAAAAGCCAAAACCGACCGCGCGAAAAAGGCCTCTCGTATCGACTCAAAGTTCAGCATAAGATGCTTTTCAACCTTGTCGGACAGGTCAATATCCCTACCGCATATGACCTTCGGCGAATTTTCGCCCTGCCCGAATCGCACAATGTTCTTATAGCCGCGAGCCAGAATGTTAGGCGAATGCGTCACCATGATCAGCTGAGCTTTGATTGAATCAATTCCGAAATAGTCCTTTAGAAGAGCATTGAATCTATCATCCTTCCCTTCGCAAATCCTATGCAAGCTCTTCGAGAGACGCCTCTGCATATACGGGTGAAGGTGGGCTTCGGGTTCGTCATAAGCCAGAACGGCATGCAGCACGCGTCTGTCATCATCATCTGAGCAAAGGCTCTCTTGAAGGCGTTTAGGCGAAAGACGCATAATGCTCTCGATTATCGAGAGCGAGGCAATAGCGAGGTACTGCAAGCCTACCCCTGCCTTTTTAAAATGAACGCCCCTCTTGTCAAGCAAGGTAACCAAACTTCCAAGCGTTCCGCCATCCGATGAATCGACGCCAGGCCTCACACCATATGATGACAGGATCGGGACGTCGCCGACGATTTCGCCGAGATCTGCAACCAGACCTTCGAGCTCGCTCCCATCCAGAAAATCGGAGACCTCTTTACCCTCCTTATCTAGATAAAGAGCGATACCTTTGGAGAGAACTTTACCGACACCTCGGGTACCATCAAACGCCAGGTCTCCCCTATTAAAGGATGCAGTCGAGTACCTGAACATGTGAACGGATCGCATCAGAGAGGGTGGAATACTTTCTCCGCTCCCTTCGGCCTTAAATTCAATTCGAGAATCCGGGTCGTCAGCAAAAGCGCAGATGGTAATAGTGTTTCCGGTCGTAGGATCGATGTCGAGCCCCGTTATTCCGATCTCGTCCTCGTCCAACTTTAAAGTTACTAGAGCCCCTGCGCGCTTTTCAATGTCAGCGAAATCCTCTTCGCTAATCGTCGCTTGATTGAAAATTGTATTGAGCAAGTCAAGCACATTCGTTTTGCCGAGGTTGTTCTCGCCGACAATATAGCTCACGTCCTCGTCAAAACTAATCGACACTCCATCGAGATTCCGATAGTTCTCAATCCTCAGTTTAGAGATCCTCATGCGTCCTCCCGACCTTTATGGTTTTATGGCTTCCAACAATCTAACACGCCTCGTGTTGTACTGAACTTGAGGCACAGCCACTTCGAGAGGCTTGTAAATCAAAAGCGTAGTCCTAAGAAGGTTGTTTGCATGCACCAAGCCGTCTCCTAAGGCTCCCCCTCCCCCAACATTCCCCAGAAAGTTCGCTGATGTTGACTGGGGTTCCCGTAAAATAAACCCAACAAAATATGTGCGGAGTGCTGGCCTGGAGCTGCCTTCGGACCCTATTGGCTGCTCACCGAGAGGCTCCGCTATGAAACGACCTATTTACTACCTGCTCTGCGCGATCGCGTGCACGTCCATGGTCAGCTCGACGATGCCCATGGCAGCCGTCGCGGAAGCCATCCAGCCTCAGGCAGCCGCCGAGCAGCAAGCGCAAGCCGACGCCACGAGCAGCGACACAGGCAAGGCCGAAGACGGCACCAACACAAATACGACAGCAGATACCGCAGAGGACAGCACCGCAACATCCACCGGCACCAGCGCCGTCAACACGGAAAGCGCCGACGGCACCGCCGCCGCAACCGGCACCCCCGCCCCATCCCTTCGTGCCCAAACCAACGGCACGCCCGAGGCAATCTCCACCACGTCACAAGCCGGCTACGCCCACTCCGCCACTGCAACCCAAAACGGCGTCACCTTCACCGTCTCCTGGAACGACGCCCCCGCGGGCACCGCGACGACCTTCCACGTAACCCAGGCCAACGGCTCGTCCCAGGCCAAGGCGCGCATGGACGTGCCCACCTATTGGGACGGCGGCAGCCAGGAAAGCGTCTGCGACCCGTCGCGCCCGGCATGGGCCAGCTACTACAGCCTGGGCACCGCGGGCCACGACTTTACCTTTGACTTCACGGCGTCGGGCACGTACCGCATCTACTTCTACTTTATGGACAACGACAGAAACGACCCCCAAAACGACAAGGGGATCTACTACCTGCGCACCACGGCGGAGGTGACCGTAAACGACGCCGCCCGCCCGAGCGTCACGCAGATCGTCAACGACGCCGTGGACCTGTGCAGGCAACAAACAAACGGCTCGGAATACAACATGGCGCTGTGGTTCCACGACTGGACGCTCGACCAGCTGGAGTACGACCACAGCCTCAACTGGTGCTCGGCCGAAAGCGGCCTCACGCGCCACCAGGGCACCTGCGAGAGCTACCAGCGCATCTACTCCAAGCTCCTTGACGCCGCGGGCATCGCCAACGGCCGCATCACCGGCAACGGCCACACCTGGAACGCCGTAAAGATCGACGGCAAATGGTGCCAGATGGACCTAACCTGGGACGACACCAGCGACAACTGGTACGGAGACCTGGACCAGCGCCATCTGTACTTTGGCCTGACCGACGAGCTCATGGCAATCGCCCACTCCGACCACACGGCAAACTACCAAAAGGATGACTACGCCTACCGCTCGACCGATCTGTCCAACAATTACTTTGTGCGAAACGGCAAGGCCAATGAATGGGCCGAGAAGTATGCCGACCGCATTCAGCAGCACTTGGATGCCAAGGAAGAGAGCTTTTCCATAGATGCTGACAACGGAACCTTCCCGCCGAGCATCTCGGGAATACAAAACGCGCTCGTTGCGTACGATATGAACCAGAGGGAATGGAGCGTGGCCTCCAACGGCGTAACACTCACGGTGACGTCTAATGTCACGACGGCCTCGAGCTACCAGTGGTCAGCGAAGTTCGACTTCGAGGCTGAGTATCCCGAGACAAAACCCATTCCAAAACCAACCGAATTCGACGGCTACTTCACCGTCAAAAGCGCCCTGCCCGGCGATGCCTCGCTCGACGTGGCATCAGGCTCGCTCGACCCCGGCGCAAACGTCCAGCTCTGGTCGACGAACGGGACCTCCGCCCAGGTACTTCGCTTCCGATACGACGCGCATGCCGGTGCTTACGAGATAACCAACGCGAAATCGGGGCTGGCGCTCGACGTCCAGGGCGGCTCGGCCCGGCCCGGGGGCAACGTCCAGCAATTCACGCGCAACGGGACGGGCGCCCAGCGCTGGGCAATCTCCGACAACGCGGACGGCACCGTGACAATCGCCTCGGCGAAGAACCCCTCGTGCGTGCTCGACGCCGCGGGCGGCAAGTCCGCCCCCGGGACCAACGTCCAGCTGTACCGGTCAAACGGCACTACGGCGCAGAAGTGGGTGCTAGAAAGCCGCTAGAAAAGGCTCGACGCGTATGAGCTGCGCCGAGCCTTCAAGGAGAATTGCATCTTTCATCGACGGGCCAAAGGTCTAGGCAAGAACGATCTTCTTGATAAACAAGGATTTAAGGCCGATCGTCAATGCATACTGGACGCCCATGGCCAGCGGAATCGCCATGATGTCGATAGCGCCCAGAAGAAGATAGCAGGCGATGAGGTAGATTACGTTGGCCAGAAGCGTTATCCCCGCAGACTGCTTCGACAGCCCGTAGGCTGTAAAGCATGGGTGTAGCGCCGAGAAGGTGATGCTGACGACAGTCAGCGCCGCAAGGGTGGCGAACAAGTGCCAGTAGCCTCCGTAGACTGGATCCATGAAAAACGAGAGAGCGGGCGGAACCGCAATGATTGCCAAGGCCGCGCAAGGCGCAACGACCTTGAAGACCATGCGCTCGATTTTCTTCACAACGACAAAAGCCTGGTCGTCCTGCCCCTTGGCTATCAGCTCTGCGAGCTGAGGCATGATTGCCTGCTGCACCGGCGTCGAGAGTAGGGTGAAAGCCGAGAGCAGCTGCTTGAAGAACTTGAACACACCAACAACCTCGCTGGAAAGCATGGATAGGAAGAATACGTCGAAGTACTGGATTGGCGCGTCGGCGGTCGCAGCCAGGTTCGACCACATTGTGAAAGAGAAGAAGCCCTCAGGGAGGTCGCGCCTCCTGGCAGCAGCCACGCCCTTCAGGCCGACATGCTTACCGACAACGAAGAGCGCGATAGCGAACAACGACACACTCTTTAGGACGTCCGCCGCGCAGTAGGCAAACGCAATCGCAGCGACATTCGGGCCAACAGCGTAGAACACTGCCGCGGCGAGGACGAGCTTCAGCGCCGCCACTGCGACCGCATGGATGGCGACATATTTGAACTTGTCAAAAAGCCTCAGCACTCCGGTCGGCGTGCCCTCGACATGCACAGCAATCTCGAAGCAGAATATCGTCGCGGCGAGCGTGGAGACGTCATCCCACCCGAGCAAGCTTGAGACGAGCGGAACAATCGCGAAAGCGACCGCGCACCCCATGAGGGCGGAGGCGATGTCGACGAAGAAACCAGCCTTTATGGTCGCGGCGAGTCCGGCGTCGTCCCTTCGCTCCTGGCAAATCGACCCATAGCGAATCACTCCCTGCCAAGACTGGAAGTTGAGGAACGCGTCCACGGCCTGCATGAACGTCTGGCCGATCATCAATGAACCGTAGCCTGCGGCCCCGAGGAACCCGGCGGACAAGAACGTCGTGACCATGTTGAGCGCAGAGGCGCCCCCCTGCCCCACCACAATCGTAGAGACGTTCTTGGCGAGCTTCAGCCAAAACTCGTTGCCTTTGAGCCGGCCCAGCAGCGATTTCACCCTACCGACCATCAACGCCCCTTCTTGCGTAGCGCCTTGGAAAGCTTGGCCGCGAAGCCACCGAGGAAAAACCGCCGAGACGGCGCCTTGTCGTCTTTCGCGCGCAAGGCGAAGCTATCTGCCCCCGCCATGGCGGCAATCGCTGCGCCGACGCCTATCTGCCTGTGGGTAACACCCGAGACCAGTTGTGGCTCGGCGACAATCCTCAACCGCCCACCGAATGGCTCGGGAGGGCGAATCTCCTCCCCCGCCGCGTCGAGGGCCCAAAGAAGCGGCAGTGACATACCGCCGTCGAGACAGGCGAACATGTTCCCGCTCTGCCTGAAGTTGATCTCGTTTAGGACCGCCCCATCCCTGGTGGCGAAGACCTCGATGTCGAACATGCCCCTGAAGCCCTCGCTCGAGAGCTCGCCGATTACTTTTTCGAGGAGCTTTTCCATCTCGGGAGCCGCCTCGGAACACCCGATGGCGACGTTGCCGGCCTTCCTTGGGAACGTGAGCTCTTTTCGCAGCGTTATGTGCGATTCCTTTCCATCCGACAGGAAGATGCAGCCCGAGGCCACGGCCTCGTAGTCGAAGTCCACGACCTCCTGGACCAAGAGTCGCTCGTAGCCGTCCGCGAATAGGCGGGTGACGGCAGCGGCGTAGGAATCCGGGGAGTCCACAATCGCGATGTCGGTCTTCTCGCCGAACGCGCTCACGAGCGGCTTCAATATGAGGGGAAAGCTGAGCCCGGCCGCCGCGTGATCACGACTCGTAACGATGACCGAACGCGCCATGGGCACGCCGTGCGCTTGCGCCCAAACATACTGCTCGTACTTGTCCATCAATCCCGCAACCCTGCCGGGCTCGCCTGAAAACGAATACGTGACGATGCCTTTCGGGGCAAGCTCGCGGTCGGCGACGTAGGCGGAAAGATCCGAGCTGGCGAGAACGATGCACAATCTTGGGTCTTTGTCTGTAAGCCAGGACCGATAACCTTCCGAGATGGCCTCTACGCTGTTATCGACAAGCTCGAAGTTCTTGGGACAATACTTCGAGGACGGTACCATGAGCCCGTCGGCGCTTTTCATACCCGAATGAAGAAGCAAGTCGAACGGGACCCCATCTCTTCCGAGGCTCCTCAGACTCGCCAGGGTGTTGTGGTGATCGCCGCCTACGACCAGAATACGCCACCCCTTGGGGAAGTCGATGTGTCTTTCACAAGTCATCGATCTATAACACCTCCAGAAAGAATCGCCCGTCCCAATTCGTCGGACGTCATGAACTCGCAGTCCGGGTACCGCGTCGCCAACTCCTGCAGAAGCCCGTCGAGGGCCTCGAGCGAGAACGCACGATGCCTCTCATCCACGCGTGAAGTGTAGTTGACGCGATGGGTGCATACCACCGCTGGCTGCCTACGCCTGAAAGCCGTCTCGATTTCGGCGAAAGCAGCGTCGACGCACTCGTCGACGCTCTTGCCTTGAAACATAGAACGCGAGGGCTCGAACTGCACATTGCGGATTAAGCGGCACTGCCCAGGTACGTTGGAGCGTCCGAAAACATTAATCCTCCTCGAATAGGAGTCGTTCCCTTTCGGAACATTCCTCTTCGGCGATGATTGGATCGTCTCGATGCCCAGCTCAGCGGCGATGAGCTCACATTCCTTGTTGGCGACATAGCATGGTGGGATGAAGCTCCTGGGGGCGAAGCCAAAAAGGCGTTTGAAAATCGCGACCGCGTCTTCAAGGTATCCGTGCACGTCAATCAGAGTGTTTCCATTGTTGAGAGCGTCAATCCCATTGTAGAAGGCATCGTCCAGCCCTACCATTCTCAAGCTACAGGCATATTCCACCACAGGGTCGGTGGCCGCATCGGTGAGCCATGCCGTAGCGTTGAGATGCTCTCGTCCGTGGAGCTGCGGATGCAGTGCTGTTTCACCGCAGCCCAGCCGAACGAAATCGAGTACTCCCTCGTCTCCGTCATAGGTTCGGTAGGTTTTATCTATTGGCTCAAATCCAAAGTGCGCCACATCAGCGTTACCAGGAACGCATCGATTGAAATCAGGGTTGGCGGTTGCGAAGTTCAACGTGAACACTGGCGCGGAAGCCCGAAATCGCACCGCATTCTCACGCAGCAAAGAAGAGAGGGCGCTTACGTCAGCCTTCTTCTCCAAGCCGTCAAAAGATTGGTAGTGATCGAGCCTGAAAGAGGGGAAGCGATTCTCAAATGCCGCAAGTGCATCGGAATCCGGGACCCTCACGGCACCCCAATCGTCGGACTCGAAGACGACGATACGCCTATTCGTTTGGAAGCCAAGCTTTGCGACCAGGGCCTTAGCAGCCTCTTTGATTATGTGCATCGTCTGCCCCTAAAGCTCGAATTCACATTTTTCGGGGAAAAGTTCGTCAAGGCAGGCGAGAATTCTCGTCCGCGCAGTCTCGTACTGCTCCGGCGTGAGGTCGCCGTCATTGAGACAGACGACCTTTCCCTTGCGCCCGCGAAGATACGATTCAGCCTCTTCCAGGGTTGAATCGAAGTCAATTCCTAAATTAAAACTCTTTCCAAATGAGATGGACCGCGGATAAAAGTCGCCTTTTGCGCACTGCCAATCTTTCATAAGCCAGTTCGATATATCGGTAGCCTGCCTGAATCGATGTGAGGAAGTTCTCTCCAGCTCATCCTTCTCTTCAGCCCAAACCTCATCGAAGGTTGATTTCAAGAAAGAATTGCAGAGGTGCGGTTCATAAAATCCCTTAAACGATGGAAATGCAAGCATGAGTACCGTTCTCAGGGCCATCGTCCCATATGCGGGGCTGAGCCATTTCAGCGGATGACTCCTGACGCAATTCAACGGCACAAAATGAGTGCTAAGGACGCTCGCAACGTTAAAAGGAACATAGAACTCGTCCCCTCGGGCGAGACCACCGGCACTTAATACGGCGGTCGCCCTCGGCAATCCCTTATGGAAATAATCGTCCTCGCTTGTACGATTTAGAACGATCAGATCATCGTTGAACAAAACAAACTGCTCCGCCAAACTCTCGATTCGGTTTGCGTTAAGTTCGATGACGTTGGAATTGAAGGTGGGAAGGTACTCATGGGGGATGTAATCTTCATGCTTCACGATATGAAGTTTTGGATTCGAAGTGTCGAGCCACTTAGGAAGATGCCCATAGGTCAAGAAATGAACCTTGCGGACCCAAGGTGCGTTCAAAGCGACACTGCGAAAGAAGTACCGAAGTAGGCCCCAATCCCGATATCGCTTGTCCTGTCCGTGAGCAGAAGCCGAATCCGACGGTCCCTCGTACCTATTCCTCTCCGAGAGCCATTCTGAATCCGAGTCATCCACCCATGGAATTACAAAGTCGATTTCCATATTCATCCGTTGTCTTTCATTTCGTAGTTGCGTTTAAATCCCTCTGTCCTACTCTCTGACTTTGAAGGAAAATCTGTCGACACAATCGCCATCACCATAGCGTAAAAAGGCCCATAAAAATTAAAGAAGGAAGCGTCAGCCGTACTCAATATCATGTAATAGAGAGGAATAATCACGTATGCACCGACAGGAACCCGATGAGACCTTGACCTCGATATGAACGAATAGAAGAACGTCCCGATGAGCAGGGTGAAAAGCGCAAGCCCGAAAAAACCAAACTGCCCGATGACCGTAGGCCAGAAGCTGTCGCTAACGAAAGCGTGGTAATCTGGGCTCAAGCCATAGACGCCGGAAAGCCCATATAGATAATAAAGAGGCGAGTAATACTCGCCCGACATATAGCTAGCGTACGTGCCGAAACCCGAGCCAAAGGGAAACAAACTCTGCGCAATCTGCATAGAAGTGGACTGAAGAAGATACCTGGCCGACGTCGTATCCCCAAAATAGAACTGCAGCTGATCAGCGCCCAAGAACAATACACCAACTACGAGAATCAGGTACAAGAATACTGTGGGCTTCTTGTCCCCGCGCGTCACCAACCCCCTAACCAGAAAGAAGCCGATGACGAAGGCGATTCCGACGGCTTTCGCCCTCATAGTCGAAAGCAAGAGCAAAATGTCGAGGATAATCCATACCTTGTTCTTTTTCGCATCGGTCATCAAGAGAGCGGAGATGCCGACACAATACGCTGCGAGCTCTGTGGTATGTCCGAACACGAAGCGATAGCAAGGCACACCCATGAAATGTCGGTCACTCCCCATCGGCACAACCCCCGAAAGATGGAGTGCGTAGCCGAAAAGGGCGGCGGCTATAAGCAGTTTCACAACACCGATCGCAAGCGAAAGAATCCTCTCCTCACCATATACGACCTGCAGCGCTCCATAATATGCCGCGAAAACCTTGAAGCATGTGAACGCATCTACGGCAATAGCAAACTTACTTTGCTGATAGCCTGTAACGAAGTTTGAAGCAAGTCCGAGCGCAAGCAGCAAAGCGACGGCCAAAATGCCGATACGCTCCCCTCCGTTAAGCACAATCTTGTCTTTTCTAAAAAGCCCCCATCCAACGAGAAGAATGGCGGCGAGCTCGTCAGCATACGAAAACGCCTTGATGAAACCATCAAGCATGGGCGAGGCGATAAGGATGACAAGCAAGATGACTTGAAACGCCTCACGCGCAAGAATCTTAGGACGTCCAGCATCCTTCGCTCTGTATCCGACCTTTAAAGCAACGGAAGACAAAACTACCCCCGTCCCATGTATAGCGCAGCAAGCTGCGCGACAGTCCCGTGAATATCAAACCCCTCATCCGCCACGACTCCCGCGTAGCCCTTGCGCATACCGCTCGAGTATCCAAGCGCGCGCTCAATGCAGTCGGCCCAGGCCTCGGCCCCCGCCTCCAGCGGCAGATACTCCACCAAGTCGGTAATGGCCACCTCGTCGGTAATCCTGTCCGAAAGCACGCACGGCAACCCGGAGCACTGCGCCTCCACCGCCGAAAACGGCAGTCCCTCAAACAACGAAGGCATGGCGAAGCAATCAACCCCATCGTAGAACGAGGGCATATCGTCGAGCAGTCCTAAGAAGCACACGCGCTCGGAAAGCCCGAGATCACCTGCCCTCCTCTCGACGTTCTCGCGCAGTGAGCCGTCCCCCGCAAGGACGAGAAACGCATGCTCGTCAATACGGGCGAGGGCGGCAAAAGCATCGATGAGGAAGGCATGATTCTTCATCAGTTCGAAGCGTCCGACATGGCCAACCAGGATGTCTTCCTCCGAAAACCCGTACGAACCCCTGAAAGCGTCCCTTCGTGCGGCGTCGAAGGCGAACCGCGCCACGTCGATGCCGTTGTTCACTACCTCAAAATCTTTGCCTGGATACATGAACTCCCCCGCGGTCCTCGAACAGGCCAGCCGCTTGGTCGCATACTCGCCGAAACCCTTCTGGAAAGCCTGCTTCACGATATTGCGCGGGGTGCGCTCGAAATCGGCGATGTGCGAGTGTGAGAATAGTCGCCCGACGCCGTGCTCGCCCGCCGAGCGCAGGACGTCGCGCCCGAGCGCAGCCATATGGCAGTGCACGGCGGCGTAGTCGTGATGCTCGTCAAAGAAGGCGTCCAACATCCGCTTGCGGCGCAGCAGGTTCGCGCCCTCCATGATGGGCACGTGGTACACATGCCCGCCAAGGCTCTCGACCTCATCCTCGTAGTATTCGCGGGGGGTGTGGAAGACGAGAAAGTCGAACTGCACCTGAGTGCGGCAGATATTGCGGTAGACGTTCATGATGAATGCCTCCGCGCCACCCCTGAACAGTTTCGAGGTAACCTGAAGTACTTTAACCACGGGCACTCCAATCTTCGATTTGATTCAAATAGCAGGAAAGCCCTTCCTCCCAGTCGGGCATGTGGAACCCGACCGACTCGAGCCTGGACAGGTCGAGCGCGGAGTGGGCCGGGCGCGGGGCGATGGGGCCCTCGGCACTCGCGTAGTAGTCGGCGGTCGATACTGGCACGACCCTGTCGCCGTTACCGTTGGCGGCCTCGAAGACGGCGCGGGCGATGTCCGCCCAGCTCTTCACGGCGCCGGAGCCGGTGCAGTCGTAGGTGCCGTAGGGGGCGTGCGTCCCCAGCACGTGGAAGATGGCCTCGGCCATGTCGCGCGTGAAGGTCAGGCGGCCCAGCTGGTCGTCGACGACCGTGACCTGCGCGAGCCCGTCCTCCGGGTCGGCGACGCGGTCGGACAGGCACTTCATCGTCTTGACGAAGTTGTGTCCCTCGCCGATGACCCAGGAGCTGCGCATGATGTAGTGGCGCGGGCACCCGGCCACGGCGATGTCGCCGGCGGCCTTGGTCTGGCCGTAGACGGACAGCGGGCTGAAGGGCTCCTCCTCGTCATGCACCTCGGCCGTGCCGTCGAAGACGTAGTCGGAGGACACGTGGACCAAGGTGATGCCGTGCTCAGAGCAGGTGCGGGCGAGCAGGGCGGGGCCGGTCGCGTTGGCCTTCCAGGCGATGGCGCGACCCTCGGGGGTCTCGGCCCTGTCCACCGCGGTGTAGGCGCCGCAGTTGATCACGGTGCCGTAGAGCGACCAGTCGTACTGCGCGTAGGCGTCGGGGTCGGACATGTCGAAGGTGTCGATGTCGCAGAAGTCGAAGTCCTTGGCGACGCCGCGCTCCTCCGCCAGCTTTCGGACCGCGCGGCCCAGCTGGCCGTTGCAGCCGGTGACGAGGGTGCGCCTGGGAGCCATCGGGACGACGTCGGCGAGCATCGGGTGGTTGAGGTCGGCCTCGGAGACGGTGGCCTCGGCCAGCGGGATCGGCCACTCGATGGCGAGCTCGGGGTCGGCGAGGTTCACGAAGGTGTAGGTCCTCTTCAGCTCGAGGGACCAGTGGGCGTCCACCAGGTAGGTGTAGGCGGTGCCGTCCTCCAGGGCCTGGAAGGAGTTGCCAACGCCGCGCGGGACGTAGATGGCCTTGGAGGGGTCCAGGACGGTCGTGAACACCTTGCCGAAGGTCTCACTGCCCTCGCGCAGGTCCACCCAGGCGCCGAAGACCGAGCCGCGGGCCACGGAGATGAACTTGTCCCAGGGCTCGGCGTGGATGCCGCGGGTGACGCCGCGGCTGTCGTTGTAGGAGATGTTGTTCTGGACGACCCTGAGGTCCGGGATGCCCAGGGCGCACATCTTGGCGCGCTGCCAGTTCTCCTTGAACCAGCCGCGCGAGTCGCCGTGGACGGCGAGGTCGACGACCATCAGGCCCTCTATGCCGGTCTCGGCGACGGAGAGGTCCTTCTCGAATGCGATGTCTGCCATATGGGAAAAGCTCCTATCGAAGAGGTTGGATAACCGGGGGCGCCCGCGCGGGGACGCAGGATCATCCCCATGCCCTGCGGCCCC
>UQMW01000019.1 GCA_900542275.1 uncultured Collinsella sp. | reverse complement strand
GGCAGCTAGGCGCGCGAGGGGCACGCGGTAGGGCGAGCAGGACACATAGTCCACATCGGCCACGTTAAACAGGCCCTTGATGGACTTGGGGTCGCCGCCGTGCTCGCCGCACACGCCAAAGTGCATGTCGGGATTGGTGGCGCGGCCCTTCTCGACGGCCAAGCGCACGAGCTCCAGCACTGCCGCGTCGATGGTCTCGAAGGGGTTGTCTTTCAGGATCTTTTTATGCATGTACAGCGGGATGAACTTGGCCTCGGCGTCATCGCGCGAGAAGCCAAAGGTCGTCTGGGTGAGGTCGTTGGTGCCAAAGCAGAAGAAGTCGGCATGATGGGCGATCTCGTCAGCGACCATGCAGGCACGCGGCAGCTCGAGCATCGTGCCCACGGGAATATTGAGCTCGACGCCTTCCTCGGCGGAAACCTCGGCGATCACGCGCTCGATAACCTCGCGGGTCTGGACATGCTCGGCCGTGATGGAAACGAGCGGAACCATGATCTCGGGGCGCGGGTCGACACCCTCCTTGATAAGGCGGGCAGCGGCCGTGGCGACGGCGCGAACCTGCATGAGCGGCAGATCGCCAAAGACGACGGACAGGCGCACGCCGCGCAAGCCCAGCATGGGGTTGGACTCGACCATGCCGTCAATGCGACGCAGGCGGGCGCGCAGGGCAGTGAGCTCCTCCTCGGGAGCGCCGGCGGCCTCCTTCTTGGTGATGGCGACCTCGAGCTCGCGAGGATTATCCAGGAACTCATGAAGCGGCGGATCGAGCAGGCGGACGACCACATCGCGACCGGACATGGTCTTGAACATCGCCAGGAAGTCCTCGGTCTGAACCTTGAGCAAGTCGGCCAGGGCCTGCTGCTTCACGGCCTCATCGTCAGACAGGATAAAGCTCTGGATGATGTTCTTGCGATCGCCCAGGAACATGTGCTCGGTGCGGCACAGACCGATGGCCTCGGCGCCAAACTCGAGCGCGAGCTCGGCATCCTCGGGGTTGTCGGCGTTGACGCGCACGTGGTTGGCGTGACCGTCGGTCTCGTCCAAACGGATCTCATCGGCCCAAGACAGGATGGTGTCCAGGTCGCCGGTGAGCTCTGCAGAGACCAGGTCGACCGCGCCGTCGACGACGATACCCTGGGTGCCGTCGATGGAGATGACATCGCCCTCGCGCAGCACGCGGTCGCTGCCCTCGATGCGCACGACCTTCTCTGCCGCGTCAATGTGGAAGCGCTCAACGCCGCAAACGCAGGGCGTACCCATGCCGCGGGCGATAACGGCGGCATGGCTCGTCTTGCCACCGTGGCTGGTCAGGATGCCCTCGGCGGCGACCATGCCCTTCAGGTCGTCGGGGTTGGTCTCCCAGCGGACCAGAATGACCTTGTGGCCCTCGTTGGCGCGCGCGACGGCGTCATCACTCGAGAACACGGCCTCGCCCACGGCGGCACCGGGGCTGGCGTTAAGGCCGCTGGCCAGGGCCTCGTACTTCTTGGAGGCGTCGAACTGCGGGTGCAGGAGCTGATCGAGCTGCGCGGGATCGATGCGGCTCACGGCCTCCTCGCGGGTGATCAGGCCCTCCTCGACCATCTCGATAGCGATGCGCAGCGCGGCGGTAGCGGTGCGCTTGCCCACGCGGGTCTGAAGCATCCAAAGTTTACCCTGCTCGATGGTGAATTCGATATCGCACATATCGCGGTAATGATCCTCGAGCGTCAGGAACACGCGCTCGAGCTCCTCACCAGCGGACTCGAGGCCCGGGGTGGTCTTGAGGTCGGCGATGGGCTCAGTGTTGCGGATGCCGGCGACGACGTCCTCGCCCTGGGCATTCACCAAAAAGTCGCCATAGAACTCCTTGGTGCCGTCGGCCGGGTTGCGCGTAAAGGCGACGCCGGTCGCAGAGGTCTCGCCCTTGTTGCCAAAGGCCATGGCCTGGACGTTGACGGCGGTACCGAGCTCGTCAGAGATGCCGTGCTGTTTGCGGTAAATGCAGGCACGCTCGTTCATCCAGCTGCCAAAGACGGCCTGGATGGCAAGGCGCAACTGGAGCTCCGGATCATGCGGGAAGACGGGCTTGCCGTCGGCAACCTCAAGCTCGGGATACAGGGTCGCCTCGACGTTCTCGGAGAAGATGCCCTTAAAGGTCTCGACGAGCTCCTGCAGGTCCTCGGCCGAAAGCTCGGAATCGACACGAACGCCGGCGACCAGGCGGGCCTGGGTCAGAGCGTTCTCGAATAGGTCGGCGTCGACGCCCATGACGACGTTGGAGAACATCTGGATAAAGCGACGGTAGCTGTCCCAGGCAAAGCGCGGGTTCTGCGTCTGCGCAATAAGGCCCTGGACGGAATCGTCGTTGAGGCCCAGGTTGAGGACCGTGTCCATCATGCCGGGCATGGAGAACGGAGCGCCCGAGCGAACCGACACGAGCAGCGGATCGGAGGCATCGCCGAGTTTCTTGCCGCAACGGGCCTCGAGGTCCGCCTCGGCGGCAACGATCTCATCGAGTGCGCCTTCGGGCCAGACGTTGCCGGCACCGGAGTACTCGACACAGGTCTGGCAGGTAATGGTAAAGCCACCGGGAACCGGCAGACCGATGCGGCTCATCTCGGCAAGGTTTGCGCCTTTGCCGCCAAGCACGAAGTTCATGGATTTGTCGCCCTCAGTGACACAGGTGCCCTGGGCGTCGGTTCCAAAACGGTAAACCCTCTTGCAATCGCTCACGATACTTCCCCTTCCATGCGCTTACGCGCACGACCGTGGTAACGAATCGACCCGCCGGATGCGGGCCGTGAGGGAACTATACGGCGGGTTTTGGACAGGCTTGAGCAGAGGGTGCGCGGTTTGGTAAACGTGCTAAAACCGGCGGTAAACGGTAGGTAAAGGTGGTTACCTTATGAAGATACCACTACAAGGAAAGTGCAGGTCGAATGCGATGTTTTTGCTAAATCGCTTTACCATTTATCAGCATTAATTCCAAGTATTCTCTTTGGTTAGCTAAAAGAGCCCCGTCCCAAATTAGCTACCCAAACAACCTTGTCCCAAGTGAGCTACTTTTGTTGAGCGCGGCGGGCGGCACGGCGGGCTCTGGCTTCCTGGATCTCCTCGAGGTGGGCAATGATCTCGGCAGCGCTTTCCTCGATGGCTTTGCCGTCGGTGCGCACCACAAAGCAGCCCAGGCGCTTCATGAGGGCACGGGCATCCTCAAGCTCGCTGCGCACGCACTCAGGCTCGGCATAGGAGCCTGCGACGGCGCGGGCGTAGTCGTCGCCCAAGCGGCTATCGCGAATCTCGGAAATCACATCGACGGTCGAAATCAAGCCGAACAGGCACATCGGGTCAACCTCGTAAATCGACTTGGGCGGCTCCATGCCATGCGCCAACGGAACATTGGCGACCTTGTAGCCCTGATAGGCTAAATACATCGACAGCGGCGTCTTGGATGTACGCGACACACCCAGCAGCACGATATCGGCACCCGACAGATCGTCGCAACCGCGCCCGTCATCGTGCTCAACGAAATACTCCATGGCCTCGATACGATGGAAATACCGATCGTCGGTCTTGTGAATCACGCCCGCAACGCCTTTGGGCGGCACACCGATGAGCGACGACAATACGGCGAGCGTCGGACCGATCAGGTCGACCGAGCGAATGTGCAGCATGCCCAAATAATCGAGCACGCGGGCGCGAAGCGCCGGATCGACGATGGTGTGGAACACGGCGATATCGCGATGGTCGGCATCGACGCGCGGCCCCACAAATGACTTGACCTGCTCCACGGAGGTCACCTTAGGCAGGCGCAAAACGCGAAAAGCCCCTACATCAAATTGCCCGGACGCCGCAAGCACCACCTCACAAGCGGTATCGCCGAGCGAGTCGGAGATAACGATAACGGTGGGACGAGCGGTGACCGGGCAATCCATGCGGGGCTCCTTTTGCGCTTATGCGCAGGCTGGCTTACTTTTTGCGGGCAAGCTCACCGATGTTGGCGATGCCGGAGAAAACGGCCTCGAAGCGGTTGAGCAGCTTAAGACGATTATCGCGAAGCTGCTCGTCTTTGTCCATGACCATGACCTCATCGAAGAAACGGTCGATGGGCGCGCGCAGGGCGGCGAGGGCGGCAAATGCGGCCGGGTAGTCCTCGACAGCAAGGGCGGCATCGACAGCGGTCTGAGCGGCCTCGGAGGCGTCGGCGAGCGCGAGCTCGACCTCGCCCATCAGGCTGCGGTCATACTCCGCACCAAGCTCAGGCTTGGAGATATGCGCGGCGCGGGCATAGGCGGTCGCCAGGTTGTCGAACGTCTCAGCGTCGTTCTTGCGGGCCTCGTCGAGGGCGGCGCAGCGGGCGAAGAAGACGGACGGGGCGATAATGTGCACCGCGGAGACGGCGGCAACGGTATCGGCCGGGATCTTTTCGTCGCGGGCCATGCTCACCAGGCGGCCATGGAAGAAGTCACGAACCTGCTGGGCGACCTCGGCGGCGTCGAACTCAATGCCCTGCTCGCTATAGAGCTCGAGCGCAAAGTCGATGAGCGACGTGGGATCGATCGGCAGACGGTCGCGCAGGATGTTGATGATACCGATAGCGGCACGACGCAGCGCGTAGGGATCGGAGGAGCCAGTCGGGGGCTCGCCGATGGCAAAGATACCGGCGATGGTATCAAGCTTGTCGGCGCAGGCCACGATGCAGCCAGCGGTGCCCTCGGGCAGCTCGTCACCGGCAAAACGGGGACGATAGTGATCGCGAATGGCGTGGGCGACCTCGTCGTTCTCCCCCATCGCGGTGGCGTAGTAACCGCCCATCACGCCCTGCTGACTCGTGAATTCGACGACGGCGTTGGATACCAGGTCGGCCTTGCACAGGTGCGCGGCACGAGCAGCGTCGGCGGCAAGATGGGCGCCCAAATGAGCCTCGCGGGCAATAGCGAGCGCGAGCTGCTCAATACGCTCGGACTTGGCGAGCACGCTGCCGAGCTTCTCCTGGAAGGCAACCTTGGACAGACGCTCACGGAACTCGTCGAGGGAGATCTTCAGGTCCTCCTCGTAGAAGAACTTAGCGTCGTCCAGACGGGCGCGCACGACGCGCTCGTTACCGTCGATCACGCGCTCGGCATTCTCGGGCTTGCTGTTGGAGACGACCACGAACTCACGCGTCAGCTTGCCCTCGCCGTCATAGATCGGGAAGTAGCGCTGGTTGGTGAGCATGGACTCGCAGATGATCTCGTGCGGGACCTTGAGGAACTCCTCATCGAAGGTACCGACGAGCACCGTCGGCCACTCGCAGAGGTTGATAACCTCCTCAAAGACCTTCTTGGGCGTATCGACATGGCAGCCGGGACGGGCAGCCTCGACCTCGGCGATACCGGCTAGAATCGCCTCGCGACGGCGCTCGGCAGAAAGCACGCCGGCGTCCTCGAGCACCTGCTCGTAGGCGGCGGGGCTAGCGACAACGTGGTCACCGGGGCCAAGCACGCGATGGCCGCGCGTAGTGTTGCCGCTCGTCACGTCGGCAAACGACACGGGCACAACATCCTCGCCCAGAAGGCAGCAGATCCAGCGGACCGGGCGCACGAAGGTGGCGTGCTCGTGGCCCCAGCGCTGACTACGGTAGTTGGGCCACTGCAGGCCGGCGATGGTCTTCTCGCACAGGGCCGTCAGGATCGGAGTAGCCGGAGCGGAAGGAATGTTCTTCTCGGCAAAGACGTACTCACGGCCGTCGGTGTCCTCGCGACGGACCAGATCCTCGGCAGCCACACCGCACTTGCGGGCGAAGCCCTGGGCGGCCTTGGTGGCGTTACCGTCAGCGTCGAAGGCGATGTTGGCCGCAGGGCCACGCTTGACCTCGTGAACCTCATCGGTCGCAGTGGCGACGTTGGCCACGAGCGCAGCCAGACGACGCGGACTCGAGATCACGCGGACCTCGCCATGGGCCAGACCGGCCTCGTCGAGGCCCTTGGCGATCATGGTGCCAAGCTGCTTGACAGCATTGTTCAGCGGTGCGGAGGGCATTTCCTCCGTACCGATCTCAAACAGGAAATCCTTAGCGTCTGCCATGGCTTACGCCACCTCGCCTTCCTGGTCGGCATTCTCGTTGACTCCGGCGACCTCGGCCATATAGGCCTCGCAGCACGCCTTGGCGACGGCGCGGACGCGCAGGATGTAGTTGGCACGCTCGACCGCGGACAGGGCGCCGCGGGCATCGAGCAGGTTGAAAGCGTGGCTGCACTTCATGACACAGTCATACGCTGGCAGCGGCAGCTTGCGCTCCAGGCAGGAATGGCACTCGGCCTCGTAGTCGTCAAACTTCTGACGCATCATCTCGACGTTGGCGACCTCAAAGTTATAAGCACTGAACTCGCGCTCGTTCTCGAGGAACACGTCGCCATAGGTCATGGGCGTACCGTCGGGCAGGTAGCTCCACACCAGGTCGTAAACGGAGTTGACGCCCTGGGCATACATGGCGATACGCTCCAGGCCATAGGTGATCTCGACGGGCACGGGGTCGACCTCGATGCCGCCCACCTGCTGGAAGTACGTAAACTGCGTGACCTCCATGCCGTTGAGCCAAACCTCCCAGCCAAGGCCCCAGGCGCCCAGGGTTGGGCTCTCCCAGTCATCCTCGACAAAGCGGACGTCATGGTCGTTGGGGTCCAGGCCAATGGCGGCCAGCGAACCCAGGTAGAGCTCCTGGGCGTTGACCGGCGAGGGCTTGATGAGCACCTGGAACTGATAGTAGTGCTGCATGCGGTTAGGGTTCTCGCCGTAGCGGCCGTCGGCGGGACGGCGGCAGGGCTGCGCATAGCAGGTGCGCCACTCGGCGGGACCGAGCGAGCGCAGCGTGGTCGCGGTATGGAAGGTACCGGCACCGACCTCGGAGTCATAGGGCTGCATAATGACGCAGCCCTGCTCGCCCCAGTACTGCTGGAGGCGCAGGATGATGTCTTGGAAGGAAAGCGATGAAGCGTTCATGCCTCTAATATCCCCTCGTCGAAACGATTACACGGTTAGGTACTGTACTATAGCGGTTTTTAGTCGATAGCGCCGATGCGGTTGAGCGGCCAGTAGCGCACAAGCGCCACAGCGATCAAATCAGAGCGATCGACGGGACCAAAGTAGCGCGAGTCGGCAGAGTTTTCGCGGTTGTCGCCCATCACCCACACGCACCCGTCGGGAACGGTGTAGGGATAACTCACCTGGGCGCCAGGCGCTTGGACCGAAAGCGGCCAGCTCATGCCGGTCGTATAGTCCTCATCGAGCGCCTGGCCGTCAACGACCACGCGACCGTCCTGCAAATCGACCGTCTGGCCGGCCGTGGCGATAACGCGCTTGACAAGAACATCGTGCTCGGAGGTGCCATCGGGGTTGTGAAACACCACGATATCGCCCTGCTTGACGGGCTGGCCGAGCTCAAGGCTCACCTTTTGCGCCAAGATCTGGTCGCCAATCTCGATCGTGGACTCCATGGAGCCGGTGGGCACCACAAAGGGCTCGACCACAAAGGTGCGGATCAGGAAGGTGGCCACGAGCGCGATTGCGATGACCGCGATCCACTCAAAGGCGCCCCTCAACGCGGAATGCTGCGATGGAACCATTCTCACTCCTCGCTCTGCGAATACGAAGCGTCCAGAATCTCCTGCGCGTATGCGCGCTCCTGGGGCGTAAGCCGCGCCGTCTCGATCAGATCGGGACGCCAACGACAAGTGCGCTCGATGGCATTCTTGCGGCGCCAGGCATCGACCTTAGCGTGATCTCCGCTCACGAGCACCGGAGGCACACCCTGGCCATTGAACTCAGCGGGGCGGGTGTACTGCGCATACTCGAGCAGGCCTCCGTCCTCGGCGGTCGAGAAGGACTCGTCGACGTTGCTCATCTCGTCGCCCAGGGCGCCGGGAATCAGGCGTACGACGGCATCGGCAACGACCATAGCGGGAAGCTCGCCGCCCGTGAGCACGTAATCGCCGATCGACAGGCGCTCGTCGGCATACGCATAGGCACGCTCGTCGACACCTTCGTAACGGCTGCACACAAACAGCAGGCGCTCGCTTTTGAGCAGGCGCTCGGCCACATGCTGCGTAAAAGGCTCGCCGCACGGGGTGAAGAACACCACCGTCGGCTTGGGGCCCTCCGCGCTAATGGCCTCGATGGCCTCGGCGATAGGCTCGACCTTCATCAGCATGCCCTGCCCGCCGCCGTACGGCTCGTCATCGACGGTACGATGGCGGTCGTGCGTCCAGTCGCGCAGGTTATACGCCTTAAAATCAAAAAGGCCGGCCTTGCGGGCGCGGCCCAAAATCGATGTGGACATGACGGGCTCAAACATCTCGGGAAAGACCGAAAGGGTCTCAATCAGCATGTTGTCCTCCCTACTTGTCCATATCGATCAGGCCGTCCATAACGTGGACGGAAATTGTTCCTGTGTCGGGAAGATCGAGCACAACCTGCTCGATCACGGGAATCAGTACCTCGCCGTACCGATCGCCCTCGACAACCCAAACATCGTTAGCGGGCGTCGACATGATCTCGACGATCGTACCGAGTGAACCGAAGCGCTCGTCGACCACCTCGCGACCCATCAGGTCGGAATAGGCGGCGTCGAGTGAATCGAGCTCAAAATCGTCACGATTTGCCAACACATAGCATCCCGTGATGCCCTCGGCGGCCGTCAAGTCGTCAATGCCCTCAAACGAGACCAGATCGCCATCGCCCGTATCGGTGACGGACACGACCGTGCAAAAGCGGTCGCGCTTGAGCGCCGGCGGCGTCAGGGCGACGCGCATACCCGGCTCTAATACAGAAGGAAGCCCCCGCAGCGGCTGCGCGAGGACCTCCCCCTTCCTTCCGTGCGGCTTGACCACACGGGCGATGTTTTTGTACTGGGACCTCAAGGTCCTAGCCCAGAACCTCTACCTCGACAGCAGTGTCGAGGCGAGCGGCCAGTGCACGGGCGAGCGTGCGAATGGCCTTGATGGTACGGCCACGACGGCCGATGACCTTAGCGACGTCATCCTCGGCGACCGAAACCTCAATCGTGGAGGCGTCGTCACCATCGATGACCTCAAGGCTCACGGAATCCGGGTCGTCGACGATCTGAACAACGAGATATTCGACGAGATCGGCGATGCGATCTGAGAGCATTGCCTCACCCTCGAGCTGTGCAGCGTCAACCTCAGGCACGATTTACTCCTCGGCGCCCTCAGCGGCCTCAGCGGCAGCCTTAGCGGCCTCGGCCTCTTTGGCGAGCTGCTTCTTGGACTTCTTGACGACGGTCTCGGTCTTCTCGCCCTCGTTGGCGGCCTTGACCAGAGCGGCGACGGCGTCGGTGAGCTGAGCGCCCTTGGACTGCCAGTCGGCGATCTTCTCGAGGTCGAGATTGATGGTCTTGGGGGCGGTCATCGGGTTGTAGCGGCCAACCTCCTCGATGATACGACCGTCACGCGGGGCGCGGGAATCGGCGACGACGACACGGTAGTACGGACGCTTCTTAGCGCCGTGACGAGCAAGGCGAATCTTGACTGCCAAAGGAAACTCCTCCAACCAAGCAGCTTTAGGCTGCAACTACAAACAAACAGTTGAACATAATACGCCATCGACGCGGGCAGGTGAAGTCCGTGAGACCAACTTCTTCGGTGTAGTCGAGGGCAAATCCATATCTTAGACAAGAATTCGGGATTTGCAAGCACATACACGCACCCCACATGAGCTGCGCGGTATACTCATGACATGGAAAGACGCGAACATACATACGGTTATGAGGATGCCATGGGCGTCACGCCGCCGCCCTGGACGGGTCCGGCGGTGGGCCTCATGGACCTCGATGCGTTTTTTGCGAGCGTGGAGATGCTCGATCATCCCGAATGGCGCGGAAAGCCGCTCATCGTGGGCGGAGACGCCGATTCCCGCGGCGTTGTGTCCACCTGTTCTTACGAGGCACGTCGCTTTGGCGTGCACTCCGCCATGCCCTCGGCTGAGGCGCGGCGCTTGTGCCCGCAAGCCATTTGGACGCACGGGCACTTTGATCGCTACCGCGAGGTGAGCGCGCAGGTCATGGCGATTCTTGCCGAGGAGACGCCGCGCGTTGAGCGCGTATCCATCGACGAAGCCTTTATCGATATCACACCGGGTCGCTTTGCGCCCGAAGACCCGCTACTGGTTGCGCGGCGTATAAGCGACCGCGTGGCAGCGCTGGGAGTGACCTGCTCCATTGGCGTGGGCTGCAACAAGACGGTCGCAAAGATCGCAAGCGAGCGGGATAAGCCGTTTGGGCTGACCATCGTGCGCCCCGGAACCGAGCAGCGCTTTTTGGCCGCGCTGCCGGTATCTGCCATGAGCGGCATCGGGCGCTCGGCCGAGGAGCGACTGCGCCGCATGCGCATCTACACGCTCGGCGAGCTGTCACGTTCACCGGAATCAACCTTGGCCTCTATTTTTGGCGTCAACGGCGAACGCATGCGCCAGCGTGCGCTGGGACTCGAAATATCCGAAGTAACAAGCCTCGATGAGGAACGCGAGGTTAAATCCGTGAGCAATGAGCGCACCTTTGCGAAAGATTTGACTGAGCGTGGGGACATCGAAGCGGCGATTGCGCTGTTGGGAGAGTCGGTTGGACGCCGCCTGCGCCGTCAGGGACTGACGGGCGGCACGGTAACGCTCAAGCTTAAGTATTCGTATGGCAGCGGACGCACGGCGCAGCGGCGGCTTCCCCACCCCACCGACGATGAGAACATCTTTGTGGCGGTTGCGCTCGAACTGCTCGACAACATCTGGCAGGAAGGCATGCATGTGCGTCTGGCGGGTATCGGGATGAGCGACTTTGACCATCAGGGCGGCATCCAGACCGACCTGTTCTGCGAAGTCGACGACCGCGGAGCCCAATCAAGCGACCGTCGCGACCTCTCAGTCGCGATCGATGCCGTCCGAGACAAGTTCGGCGACACCGCCCTATCTTTCGGCCGCCAATCCCGCTTCAATGATTAACCGCCTTTGTAAAAATAGAAAGCCGGGCAGGTGCGGAAAACCGCAACTGCCCGGCGAAATGCGCGAGGCTAGCTAAAAGCCCCATATCAAATGAGCCACTAGAGGAGGTCGAGGGGGAGCTGGGGGGCGTCACCCCAGAGCTTTTCTAGACGGTAGAAGTCGCGGGCTTCGGGAGTGAAGACGTGGACGACAACCGAGCCGTAGTCCATGAGCATCCAGGTCTTCTGCTCGCGGCCCTCGATGGAGAACGGATGCTCGCCGCAAGCCTCGGCGACCTTCTCCTCGATCTCGTCGACGATCGAATCGACCTGGCGGTTGTTGGTACCGGTGGCAAGCACAAAGTAGTCGCACACGTCGGAAAGCTCGGTCAGGTCGAGCACCTGCACGTCCTCGCCCTTCTTGTCGTAGGCGGCCTGCGCGGCGGCGCGGGCGACATCCTCGGCGGCGACACCGCTCGCGGACAGCGAGGCGGCGGTGCGGTCGGACGTGGCAACGAAACTCTTGTGCTCCACACCTTCAAGAATCTGCTCGTCAGTCATGGTCTCGTCGGCCATGGAATACCTCTTTCTAGACACACCCGAGCTAGCGCAGCTGGGCGTAATGGTTGTAAATCGTAATAGCCGTGGGATAAAGATAGCGCCCGGACTGGATCACATAGACCAGACCCTGCGCAAAACAGGAGAAGAACAACTCATCGAGCGAGGACTTCCCCACCATCTTGCGCAGCGCATGGGCATAGTCGCCGTGACGGTTGGGCTCGATGGCATCTGCCACAAAGACCACCATATCGAGCGGCGTCATGTCGCAGGCACCCACGGTGTGACGGTCGACAGCCTGGAAAACAGCCGGCGACAGCTCGGGAAAAAGCTGCGGAAGCTCATGGGCGGCAACAGGGCCATGCAAAAGCGGCGTCGCAGCGGAAGGAGAGCCGGCAACCTTGATGCCATAGTGAAGCGCGCGGGCCACGAGCTCGTCATCGGAAAGAACCTTGTCCCAATCGTGAATTAAGCCGGCGGCAGCCGCATCAAAGCGGTCAACGCCGTAGACCTCGGCCAGATGAAGTGCGGTCTCGGCAACACCCAGCGAATGCACATAGCGCTTGCGCTTATCTTTCATGCGAACATCGAGCAGTTCTTGAATGCGCTTGAGCAGCGCGCGCTCATCGCCCTCAAACTGATCCTCTACCGACAACGTAGCCCCCATCACTCAAAATCTTCTTGGCCCAAATCGGCATATAGCCTGCGCTTGCGAATGTAGCCGAGCACGGACTCGCTCGTAAGATAGCGCACGCTCATGCCGCGGGCAACTCGCTTACGAATGTTCGTCGAGCTGATCGCTAGCGCCGGAATCTGAATATAGCGCACGTCGAACGGCAGCCCCGACTCTTTGATTCGGGCACGCGCCGTATCGATATCAAAGCCCGGTCGCGTCGCCGCAATAAAGGTAGCAAGCTCAGCGATTCGTTCGGCATCATGCCAGGTCACAATATCGATAATCGCATCGGCGCCCGTAATAAAGTAGAGCTTTACCTGCGGCGGGTAAAAGTCGCGAAGGGCATGAAGCGTATCGGCCGTATAGGTTACGCCCGGACGGTCAATCTCGAACCGGCTCGCCAAAAAGGCCGGGTTCGCGGCGGTGGCGAGGACCGTCATGGCATAACGGTCCTCGGCAGGCGTAACCGGCTTGTCAAGCTTAAAGGCGGGAGAGCCCGCCGGCATAAAGAGCACGGCGTCCAAGTCGAGCGACTCGCGCGCCTGCTCGGCAGTCACCAGGTGCCCGTAATGAATCGGGTCGAAGGTGCCGCCCATAATGCCAAGCCGAAACTCTTTGCCCTCTTTTATGGGCAGCTCGGGCAAACCGATTCCACCGCGCAGCGACATGGCTTACTCGCCCTCCGAGGTCTCGGCATCGTCCGCGGCATCAGCCGCATCGATAGCCTCGACGCCCTCATCCGCAGCATCGGCCACGTCAATGGCCTCAACGGCAACGTCCTCACCAGCGTCCTCGAGCTCCTCGTACTCCAAGAAGTCCTCAGCGCCCTCAAAGTCAAAGGCGCGCTGGCAAATGCGGACCTCGTCGCCCGCACGGCAACCGGCCTTCTCGAGCGCGTCGTCAACACCCATACGCGCAAACTTGTGCTGCAGATAAATGACAGCTTCCTCGTTTTCCCAATCGGTCTGGATGACCATGCGCTCAATCGCACGACCGACCACGCGGAAGGCACCGGGCTCTTCCTGGACAATGCGGAAACGCTTCTCGCGCTGCAGACGGCGGCGCTCCCACTCCTCGTCGCGCAGATCGACTGGCTCAGCGGAGACCACCAACTCGGCACGCAGCTTAGCCACCTGCTCGCCCACGGCAAGCATCAGCGTGTTGAGGCCGGCGCCCGTCACGGCGGACACGGCAAAGAACATATGTCCATCGTCGAGCGCGGCGCGCTTGAGGTCGGCAATCTTGTCGGCCGTGCCCGGCGCATCGCACTTGTTGGCGACGACGATCTGCGGACGCTCCGAAAGCTCGGCGCCATACTGCTCGAGCTCACGGTTGATGATACGGTAATCCTCGACCGGATCGCGATCCTCAAACCCGCCCGTCATGTCAACGACATGCATGATGAGCGCCGTGCGCTCAATGTGGCGCAGGAACTGGTGGCCCAGGCCCTTGCCCTCGCTCGCGCCCTCGATCAAACCAGGAACGTCGGCAACGACGTAAGAATACTCACCGGCACGCACCATGCCGAGGTTCGGCACGAGCGTTGTAAACGGATAGTCGGCGATCTTGGGACGGGCGGCACTCATGCGCGCGATAAGCGAGGACTTGCCCACCGAGGGGAAACCCACGAGCGCAGCATCGGCCATAAGCTTCATCTCAAGCTCAATCCAGTGCTCCTCGGCCGGTTCGCCCAGCTGAGCGAACGCGGGCGCGCGACGCACCGACGTCACAAAGTGCGTGTTGCCCAGGCCACCGGCACCGCCGGGCGCCACGACAACGCGCTCGCCATCGTGCACCAGGTCAGCAATCTCGAACATCGGGGTCTGCGTCTCGGGGTCGAGCTCGCGCACCACGGTGCCCATGGGAACCTTCAGGATCAGGTCCTCGCCGCTCTTACCGTTACGACGGGCACCCTGCCCATGCGTGCCGCGCTCGGCGCGGAAGTGATGCTTGAAGCGGTAATCGATCAGCGAAGACAGCTGAGCATCGGCCTGAATGACAACATTGCCGCCACGACCGCCGTCGCCGCCATCGGGGCCGCCCTTGGGGACAAATGCCTCGCGCCTAAACGACATGCATCCGGCTCCGCCGTCGCCGCCGCACACGTTAATGCGGCTGATATCGGTGAACTGTGACAACAGAATCGCCTCCTACAAAAAGAGGGAGACCCTTGAATCCTAAAACTCAAGTGCCTCCCACATATGTGCTCTATGAAGGGTAAATTACGCGTTCGCGAGCGGGCGTACGCTGACCCTGTGCTTGATACCCTTGTGGAACTCAACGGTACCGTCGACCAGCGCGAACAGCGTGTCGTCCTTGCCACGGCCAACGTTCTCACCCGGGTGGATGTGCGTGCCGTGCTGACGGACGAGAATCGTGCCCGTGGTTACCGTCTGGCCGGCATAGCGCTTCGTGCCAAGGCGCTGACCGCGGGAGTCACGGCCATTACGGGAGGAACCGAGTCCTTTTTTGTGTGCCATTGTGTATACCTACTCTTTCGTTACGAGTGTAATCTACTCGGCGACGGGAGCCTCGGCAACAGCCTCGGCCTCTGCCTTGACAGCCTTCTTGGCGCGGGACGTAGCCTGGACCTTCACGATCTTCAGCTTGGTGAGCTGCTGACGGTGACCCTTCAGACGACGATAGCGCTTACGCTTGTGGAACTTGAAGACCAGCTGCTTCTCGCCCTTGAACTGCTCAACGATCTGAGCGGTAACCTTGGCCTTGGCCAGCTTGTCGGGATCGGTGACGATCTTCTTACCATCGTTGAGGAAGATGACCGGCAGGGTGACCTTGTCGCCCTCATTGCCCTCGATCTTCTCGACGGTGATGACATCGTCGGTGGCGACCTTGTACTGCTTGCCGCCCGTGTTAACGATTGCGTACATGTTTACTTGCCCTTCATGCATCAGTTAGTGCAACAGCCGAATATAGTAGCAGGCGAAAATACCCCCGTCAACGAGTATGTGGAGCAAATCCACAAGTTCGCACAGGTATGGGGCTGACGAGTCGGCCCTCGTCGTCCTCGCATGCTTGATTCTGACGCTCGACATCGTAGGAGCAGATGGTCACGAGGTCTTGCATACCGGTGGAAACAATAGGTGCATCGACGCCCGGGGTCAAGCCCTGCAACAAAACATCAGCAGCGGAAAGCAAAATCTCCGGACGCATGGAGCCCTCGTTGTCGGCATGGGTGTCGAGCATGAGCACCAGATGGTCCGGACGCTCCCCCGCCGTGATCTCATAGCCCACCAGTGTGTGGTCAAGGTCTAAGCGCTTGCTCTTTTTGCCGCGCGCATAGTCAATACCATGACCCGCGCGCAGCGTGTCAATCGCAGCGCGCACCTCGTCGGCGCTCACGGGGGCTTCGGGGTCCAGGTGCAAGTCGATACGGTACGACAGACGCGTAAGCTGAGCCGTGAGCGCCGGCGTGCGCACGTCGATGTACGCCGCCTCGATGGGCGCCAGATCGGCCGGAGAGGCCGCAGCCAGGCGCCCAAACGCCTCGTCGAGCGCCACGAACTCGGTCATAAACAGGTCATACCACTCGCAGGTCGACGACGTACCCACCGGTAGCGCCGAAGAGAAGCCCACGCGCATGTGCGGAGAGAAGCCCTGCGTGACGGCATAGGGAAGTCCCGCACGGCGCACGATGCGCTCAATGGTATGGATTACTTCGAGATGGCCCAGGTACTTAAGGTGATCGCGCTTGCCATAGCGAACACGAAGTCTAAAGAGCGTGGGGTTGTCGGTCAGGCGCTCACTCATGCGCGATCACCCATCAATACATTCTTGGCGTGGAGCGTGGGGCAGATTCCGCAGCCGGTGCACGACGTGCGAGTGCAGTCGGGAGTCGTGACACCCTCGAGCGAGCGACGGTACTCGCGCTCGAGGAAGCCGCGCGTGCAGCCGGGGCTCACATGCTCCCACGGCAGACGCCAGTCCAACTCGTAGGGCAGGTGCACAAGCTCATTGAGGTCGATGCCGTTTTTGGCAGCAGCCTCCTTCCAGTTATCGAGCGAGAAATGCTCTACCCAGGCGTCAAAGCGAGACCCCGAGCGCCAAGCATCGATGATGACGGGCGTCATGTCACGACCGGCGCGGGAGAGCGCGGCCTCGATGAGCGAGGTCTCGGCATCGTGGTAATGCACGCGGACGGCACGGTTGCGAACGCTCGTGATAAGCAGCTTCTGGCGACGCTTGACGTCGTCGTAGTCGAGCTGCGGGCACCACTGGAACGGCGTGGCAGCCTTGGGGATAAACACCGAAACCGAGATGGACACCGAGATCGAGCCGCGACGAGCCTTGGGCACCACGGAACGACCGAGCTCCAGCACGTGATCGGCCAGATTGGCGATGGCCACGATGTCCTCGTCGCGCTCGCCGGGAAGGCCCATCATAAAGTAGAGCTTCATGCGGTTCCAGCCGGCCTCGAAGGCCGCCTTGGCCGCACGGTCCAGGTCCTCCTCGGTCACGTTCTTGTTAATGATGTCGCGCATGCGCTGGCTGCCGGCCTCGGGCGCGAACGTCAGGCCGCCCTTCTTTTCGCCGGCGACCGACTCGGCCATATCCACGCCAAACGAATCCAAGCGCTGCGACGGAATAGACACGCGAATACCCGTATCCTCCAGGCGACGGTTGAGCCTGCCGAGCACGTCACGAATGCAGGAGTGGTCGGTCGTGGAGAGCGAGGTCAGCGACACCTCGTCATAGCCGGTCTTTTCCAGACCCTGAATCACCGACGAGACGATCTGGTCGGCCGAACGCTCACGCACCGGGCGATACGTCATGCCGGCCTGGCAAAAACGACAGCCGCGAGCGCAGCCGCGCAGAATCTCGATAGACAGGCGGTCGTGAACCAGCTGCGCATAGGGCACGCACGACTGCGACAGCGGATTCGTGGCGCCGAAATCCTCGACGACGCGTTTGTAGACCACGGTCGGCGCATCCTTGCCCTCGCGCGGCACGGTGTAGCCATGCGGCGAGCAGGGCTCGTCGTGACGAACCTCATAGAGCGACGGCACGTAGTTGCCGGCAATGGATGCAAACTGCTCAACAATCTGCGCGCGCGGGACTCCTTCGTCGCGCAGGCGACGATGCAGCTGGCAGGTCTCGAGCAGCGATTCCTCGCCCTCGCCGATGAGGATGGCATCGAAGAAGGCCGCGTACGGCTCGGGGTTGTACACCGAGGGGCCGCCGGCGATGATGATGGGGTCGTCTTCACCTCGGTCGGCCGCTAACAGCGGAATGCCAGCGAGGTCGAGTGCCTCAAGGAAGTTCGTCACCGCCATCTCGTGCGGCACATGCAGACCGACGATATCAAACGAAGCGACGGGGGCGGCACCCTCGAGCGACAGCAGCGGAATACCCGCCTCGCGCATGGCGTCACCCATATCGGGCCACGGCACATAGCCACGCTCGCAGGAGATGCCCTCGGCCTGGTTAAGGATGTTGTAGAGGATGGCGATACCCTGGTTGGGCAGACCGACCTCGTACACATCCGGGTAGATCAGGCAGCAACGGTAGTCGGCATCGGCCTTTGAAAGCGTGCCCCACTCGTGATCGATATAGCGACTCGGCTTTTCGACCTTGGCGAGCAGCGGCTCAATTAAATGAAAACAGTCTTGATACGGAACGCGCAACGGAAAACCCCTAAGCAGCGAGATCGGATGCGTCCTCGTAGGACGCCATAGGACGGGTAGCGCCCGCGACCGTGGTCACCAGATCGCGAACGCGGGAGAACGTGGCAGTGACCACCTCGTTGGCACGGCTGTAGTCGACATCGCGCTCGTAGAGCGAAACGAGCGCACGGCCCATGCCATAGGTGCCCGCGGCGGCAGTAAGCGCCTTGACGGCAAACCCAATATGTGGCGTCTGCTTGACGAGCGCGCGGGTGACCGCGCGGATCACAAGACCGCCGGCAAGCACGCCCGCGACCTCGTAGCCGCGCTCAGGCTTAATGCCGCGTCCAAAGACGGCAGCGAGCTCAAAGAGCATGCCCACCTGCGCCAGCGCCATCACGGGATAATCGGCGCCCGGCAAAAACACCAGCGCACCGGTCGCCATATTGGTGAGCGCGCACGAGGTGATGATACGATTGGCCGCCGCGATGCGCATGAAGGCAAAGTTCGCCGCAAAAGCCGTTTCCTTGTCGGTGCGATCGAGAATCCAGCGGGCAAGCGTCTCGAGCAGATACGTCTTATCGGTTGCCGCTACCACGCCGAGCATAGGCGTGGACTCCTCGATAAACGGCACCTCCACAGCAGACTCGGCAAGCACGCACACGGGCGCGCCGGCGATCACGAGCTCCTGCACGGCACTCTCCAAGCGGTCGGAGCCGCACGAGAGCACCAGTACCACATCGGTATCGGTCTTTGGAGCAATTCGCTCCTCCCCCAAACGCTCGACGCGCACAATGCCCGAGGTCGTCTGCGGCACAAAGGCGTCACGCACCGTCTCGGCCAGAAAGCGCGAGGCGGACGAATCCAAATAGACCGAGACGCGCACCGGCGTATCGGAATCCTTCTTAACGGACGCGCCCATCTTAAAAGCGCGGGTCAGCTTATCTACGGGAATTTTCATAGCAAACCCCTCCAGCGGTTACGCGGCGCCCGAACGATGCCGCCATATGGATTGTACGATACCCACCGTCAGCAGCTGAATCATCATCGAAGACGAACCAAAGCTAATAAACGGTAGCGGAATACCGGTAATCGGCATCATGCCGATGCACATGCCGATGTTTTCGAAGGTCTGGAACGCCCACATGCCAACGATGCCCACACACGAAAGGCGCAAGAACAGCGACTCACACTTAAAGGCGACGCGAATCGTCGAAAAGATCAGCAGCACGTAGAGGCACAGGAGCAAAAAGGAACCGCAAAAGCCAAAGGTCTCGGACAGGAAGGCGAAGACGAAGTCGGTGTGGAACTCAGGCAGAAAGCCGCCGGCCGACTGCGTCGCATGGCCCAAACCCTTACCAAAGAAGCCGCCCGAGCCAACGGCGATAAGCGACTGCTGCAGGTTGTAGGCATCGTCCGAATCGGCATTATCGGGGTCGATAAAGACCGTCAGACGGTTCATCTGATACTGCTTGATGAGCACATCGTGGCCGAGCAACGAATCAAAGACCGAATCGAGCGCCAGGACGAGGGCCACCAGGCCCACGAGCAGGGCCAGGGTCGACAGCACCCATTCGCGGCGCGCACCGCTCATGCAGATGACGATGGCGCCCGAGACCAGCACGACCAGGCCCGAGCCCAGGTCGCCCATGGCGACGACGGCCAAAAACGGAATGGACAGCATGCCGCAGAGCTTGACGTAGTCGCGAACGGTATCGATGCGGCCGTTATACTGCGAGCCAAGCGTGGCGATAAAGAAGATGGTGATGAGCTTGGCAAGCTCAACCGGCTGGAATGTCAAGCCGATACCGGGAATCTTGATCCAGCCCGTCATGCCCAGACCGCCCGTATAGGACAGGCCCGGAATCTTGGGCGAGAAGATCACGATCAGGTCGATGACGAGCAGCGCCGTCGAGAAGTTAGAGATGCCGCGCAGATCGGTACGCCAGACCAGCACCGCCAACACCGCCCCGATACCAATTCCCAACAGATGGCGTGAGAACGAAGCATCGGCCTTAAACTGCGAAGCCGACCAGATAATGATGGCACCGTAGGCGACAAGCGCCACTGTAGCCACGAGCACACCGATATGCACCTTTTGACGAAACGTGCCGCGCGAGGCCGAAAGTTGCTTGTTGACGCGGTCCAGGCTGCTGCGAGAGCCGGTCTTGGTTGAACGGAACAGATCCGCCGGAGAAAAATCCATCGCAACCTCCTATCGAACCGAAGAATCGCCCGAGGCCGAAGAGGTATCGGGCTCGTCATAAATCACGCCGAGCACATCGCGCACGACATGCATCGCGGTATCTGAGCCACCGCCGCCCTGCTCCAGGACAGTAGCGATGACATACTTGGGATCATCGGCCGGCGCATAGGCGCAGAACCACGCGTATTCGTCCTCGCCGCTTTTCTCGCCCGTGCCCGACTTGCCGTATACCTGCGGCGTCAGGGTGCCAAAGTGAGCCGCCAGGGACGTCGATGCCGTGTAAATCACGTCGTGCATGCCGTTGCGAACAAGAGCCAAATCCGAATCGCTGTTGATCTTGGCCTCCAGGCGCTTCTTCTTGCCCTTGCCGTTGTACTTATAGGCATCGCCGTCGCCATCGCGCGACACGGCAGACAAAAACACGTGAGGCACGTACTGTTTGCCGCCGTTGGCAAGACCCATATAGGCGCACGCCATCTGCAGGGGCGTCACCAGGATGTCGCCCTGGCCGATGGCAATGTTGGTCATATCGCCGGCATTCCACTTGCGGTCCTCGGCAGAGGCGTCGGTAAAGTACGACTCTTTCCACTCGGCATCGGGAATACGGCCCGCGCCCTCACTCGGCAGATCGATACCGCAGGTCTTGCCTAGGCCCCAGCGACGAAAGACCTCCTGCAGGCCCTCGGAATGTTGCTCGTCATAAAAGAACGCCTTGCCCATGTCGTAGAAGACGGGGTCGCACGAGTTGGCGATACCCGACTGCAGCGTCATGGTGCCGTGGCCGGAATGCAGCCAGCAGTACTTGCCCCACGACTTGCCCAGACCCGTCCAATAGCCCGTGCAGTTGGTCGTCTGCCCCGACGTGTAGGTTCCAAACTCAAGACCGGCCAGTGCCGAGAGCGGCTTGATGGTCGAGGCCGACATGTACTGTCCGCTAATGGCGCGGTTGAGCAGCGGGTGCGAACCCTTGTCATCATTGAGCTCGGTCCACACGTCATTTGAGACGCCGCCGATAAAGACGGACGGATCGAACTTGGGCTCGCTCGCCATGCCCAGGATCTCGCCATTGTTGGGATCGAGACACACAACAGCGCCGTTGCCGGCATTGCTGTAGCCAGTGGTCTTGGCAAGCTCGATGGCGCTCGCCAGCGCCGTCTCACAGGCCTGTTGGATCTTAAGGTCGAGCGTGAGCTTAATGTCGGAGCCGGCCTTGGCGGGCACGGCGCCGGCCTGACCGGTCACATTGCCCGAAGCATCGACCTTGACGGTCTGCTCGCCACGAATACCCTGCAGCAGGTTTTCGTAGTAGCTCTCAACACCCGCCTGGCCCACGATATCGCCCGACTGGTACGTAATCTTGCCTGCAGAAGCATCATCATCGCCAGAGGTTTTCTTATTCTGGGCCTCGAGCTGCTCGGAGGTAATGGTGCCGGTATAGCCCAAAATGTGACAGGCCGTCTCGCCGTACGGGTACTGGCGCTCGGTACGCTCGGCAATCTTGACGCCCGGGAACTCGCCTGCGTGCTCCTTGATATAGGCAACCGTGGAACGACGGACGTCCGTCGCGATGGTATGCAGGCTCTGGGCGCCCTCGGAATTGTCCTGAATATTGCGCAGAACCGCCACGTAGGGCATACCGAGCACGTTGGCAAGATGGCGAACCAGAACCTCATCCTCGGCAAGGTCGCGGTAGGCCACGACAGCAAGTGAGGGACGGTTCTGGACAAGTGCCACGCCATTGCGGTCGAGGATGCGGCCGCGCACAGCGGGTGTGGTAACGGTGCGCGTCTGATTGCTATTAGCCTGCTTTTCGTAATAGTCCGACGAGACCATCTGCATGCCCCACAGCTTGACGGCAAGCGCCGCGAACATCGCGCCCACACCCGTGGTGAGGATGGAGAAGCGGCCCTTAAAGGCGGTCGCCGCGGTATTGCCCTCGCCCTCGGTGGCGCGCGGGGCCGTTCCATGCTGCGTATCGTAGGTAAAACGGGAATCGCCGCGACGCATGATGACCAGCGCGACCACGATGGCCACAACCAGCACGATACCGGCGATAATAACCGTCATCTGGGAAGACATCTACGAGCCTCCCCTATTTGAGCTTACGGGTCTTGGGCTTAAAGCGCATGCCCGTCTGGCGTCCGCCACGTGCGGAGAATCCATAACCGGACTGCGGCACGACGCCGGACATCAAAAACGGAATGGCAACCAAACCCGTCAGGATCGAAGACGGCAGCGCATGGCCGAAGATCGCCACGACAAAGCTCGTCTCCAAACCCATAAACAGCAAGATGATGCTGTAGATCACATTAATGACGAGCGCGAAGGCACCCACAGTGATGCCGCGCGCACTCGGGGTACCGCCCGTCTGACCGGCGGCGCTATGCACCAGGGCAAAAGAACCCACGGTCAGCAGGAGCGACATAACGCCCACCGGCACGGCAGCGGAAAGGTCATAGAACAAGCCGCTGCAAAAACCGCACACGACGGCACGGGTCGGGTCGCCCGAGAACACGCTTATGCACACCAGGATAATCATAAAGTTGACGCGACCGCCCGCAATGGAGATCTGCGGTGCCAGGCCTGCCTGCAGCAGCACGCACACGATGGCGGCGATTACAAACGTGCGGGAGCTCATCCCCTGCTCGTGTAGATCCATGGACATGCCCCCTATTCGCTCGAGCCGGAATCGGTCGTCTCGGACGTGTCGGAACCGTCATCCGAGCTCTCGTCCTTCGTCTTGGTCGCAGCATCGCGCGACGTTCCCTGCGGCGTGCTATTAGCGGTGCTCACGTCCTCATCCGAGGCCGACTGTTCGTCGGTCAGCGAGGTGATGACCAGCACTTCCTCGTTGTTCTCGGCCGTCGTCTGGGCGCGCACCACAATGGTGTAGTACACGTCGTTTGCGGATTTTTCAACCGACGAGACGGTGCCGAGCGGTAGACCCTTGGGGAACACACCGCCAATGCCCGAGGTCACGATGATGTCGCCAACCTTAACATCGGAGTCGACGCTCACGTACTCAAGACGCAGCGTGCCGTCAGCCTGACCCTGCAGCATACCCTGGGCGCGCGTGTCCTGCACCATGGCGGATACGCCGGAGTTCTCGTCGCCAATCAGGCGCACGGTAGAGGTCTTGGCCGATACCTCGATAATCTGGCCGATAACACCGGCAGAACTCGTCACGGGCATGTTGATGGTAAGGCCGTCGGCAGAGCCCTTGTCGATGGTAACGGTCGAGGTCCAGGCATCGCCGGAGGCACCAACGATACGAGCAGCGGTCGATTTGAGGTTATAGGTCGACTGCAGGCCGACCAGCCCCTCCAGACGCTCGGCGGTCTTTTGAGCCTCGGAGAGCTCAGCAACCTTAGAGGTCAGTTCCTCGTTTTGCTTCTTAAGCTCGTCAAGCGTGTCCTGCGACGCCGTAAGGTTAGAGAACACGTTACCGATCGCATTGAAGGGAGCCGCCACAGCCGAGCCCACAAAGCGCACCGGCGAGGTAATCGTCGTCACGCCCGAGCGCACGGCATGAATCGGTCCTGCCTCGCCCTCGCGGATGTAAAACGTGAGCAGCAACACCGAAATCAGGCTGAAAACAATCAACGGGCGCATACCCGTTGATTGTCGCTTGGTATTCAGATTTGTGGAGAAACCCGAAGATCGTGCCAAATGGAATCCACCTTTTGGAAATTAAGCATTGGTCTGGACGAAGCCGCCATCAAACGCATTGGCCTCGAGCACGCGGGCACAGCCGTTAACAACGTTATCGAGCGCCGTGGGGCTGACGTTGACCGAAACGCCGGTCTCATCGCGCAGGCGCACATCGAGACCGCGCAGCAGCGCGCCGCCACCGGTCAGCAAAATGCCATAGTACATAAGGTCCGAGGCAAGATCGGGAGGCGTAGCGTCGAGTGCGTCCTTGACGGCCTTGGCCATCTCGTCGAGCGGCTTGTTGAGCGCGCGACGAATCTCCTCGCTCTCGATGCGCACGGTCTTGGGCAGACCGGTGATCACGTCGCGGCCGTTGACCTCGACGTCGAGCTCATCCTTGAGCGGCACGGCGGAGCCGACCTTGATCTTGATGTCCTCTGCCGTACGCTCGCCGATGGCCAGGTTGTAGGCATCGCGAACGTGCGTGAGGATGGCCTGGTCGAACTCGTCGCCGGCAATACGGATGGACTGCGAGACGACGATGCCGCCCATAGCGATAACGGCGACCTCGGTGGTACCGCCACCGATGTCGATGACCATGGAGCCGGTGGGCTCCTCGACGGGCAAGTCGGCGCCGATGGCGGCAGCCATAGGCTCTTCGATCAGATAGGCCTGGCGGGCACCGGCCTGGATCGTGGCCTCAAAGACAGCGCGCTTCTCGACCGACGTGACGCCGGAGGGAACGCAGACGACAACACGCGGACGCGGAGTCCACGGATAGCGCTTCTCGGACGCCTTGTCGATAAAGTAGCGAAGCATGGCCTCGGTAACGTCGAAGTCGGCGATGACGCCGTCCTTCAGGGGACGAACGGCCACGATGTTGCCGGGCGTACGGCCGAGCATGCGCTTTGCCTCGATACCGACCGCCAGGATGCGCTCGTCGTTCTTGTCGATGGCGACAACGGAGGGCTCGCGAATGACGATGCCCTTGCCGCGCACGGAGACAAGCGTATTTGCGGTGCCGAGGTCGATGGCAAGATCGCCCGCATAGCTACCGAAGAACATATCCATCAAAGAAAACAACGCAACTCCTGATGTGTTGGATGATTGCTGGAAAACTACTAGCTCATCATACTAGCGCAAGCCCGGCACCTCACTTGCGGTGAAGCGCCGGGCAAAGCTAAATCCCATAAGGTCACTACTGGTTGTCAGCAGCCGAGAAATCCATATCGAGCGAAGAAACGGCCCAGCCGATATGATTGTCGGAGCGCACGAATTTGACGGTGTACTCCTGCTCGCCGCCCTTGGACAGCGATGCCTTCACCTTAGCGGTCGTCTCGGTCATGGACTGATCCATGCCCTCGACGGACACGGTGGCACCCTGCGGAATCGAGGAGATGATCATCGACTTAGCGTCCTCGGACAGGCTCGAGGCCAGGCAAGACTCGGCCTTTGCGGTGTCACCGTCACCGGCAGCCTGGAACAGATCGGTAACGACAGACTCCTGAGACGGGAAGCCAAAGCCGCGCGTGTAGGCAAAGCCCAGACCGCCCGCGGCGATCAAAATGAGCAGAAGCAGCACGATGAAGACTTTGAGGCCCGTGTGGCGATGGCGGCGACGAACCTTGGCCTGTTTACGATCCTGACGGTCCTGCTGGACCATCTCGGACTCGGACAGCGTAAAGAAGCCGGTGTCCGAGGGATCGGGCATAAACTGACCGGTCGCGCCCGTAGGATCGAGCGGATCGACGGCGGGAGCGTCCATCGCGGGCGCCGGAGCCGTGGCCATAGCCGTCTGGGCAGACAACGCGGCAAGCGAATCGTGCACGCGGGCAAGCTCGTCGGCCTGCTCGGAGGTGAGCTGATAGATGCCATCGGCAGTAGCGGCGTTAAAGGCGTCGAGTGCGTCGGAGGGACGGCCGGCGGCAGAAAGCGCCTGACCCATGCCGGCGTTGAGCGCACGCGTGTCATCGCGGGGGCCGGCAAAGTCGATAGCCGTGCGGTAGGTCTCCACGGCATCCGCGGGACGGCCGAGCTTAATGAAGCAACGACCGAGCTCGCCGAGTGCGGCGGCAGGAGCCGGATTGGCGCCGTCGATGGCAGCCTGACGGAAGGCGGTTCCCGCGTTGGCATAGTCGCCCGACTGGAACAGCGCATTGCCCAGGCCCAGATAGGCCTTAAACGGCGTGGCATAGGAAGCATCCTGCGTAGCGGCAGAGAACGCCTGGGCGGCCGTCGTGTAGTCACCCACGGCGGCGAGCGCCTTGCCGCGGTTGGTGAGCAGCGCGCCGCGCTTGCCGTAGGTGCCGTCGTTGAGGGCGGCGGCATAGGCCTCGGCGGCCTCGGCATACATGCCCAGGTGCATCAAGGCGTTGCCACGAAGGTGGTCGGCCTCGCCCATAATCTCATCGGGAGTCTTTGCCGCCCCAAGCATCTGGGCTGCAGCGGAAAAATCACCCGCGCGGTAAGCGGCGCGGCCCTGTTGGATCAGCTGGCTATTCAAGGAAGTCCCCTTTACTCGTGAACGATCTCGACATGGACGATCTCGTCGCCGGCACGCAGCTGCGAAATCACGTCGAGACCCTCGACCGTGGTACCAAAAACGGTGTAACCGGAATCGAGGTTATGCTGGGCACCCAGGCAGAAGTAGAACTGCGAACCCGCGGAATCGGGATCCATGGAACGCGCCATGGCAAGGGCGCCATCGACATGGCTGTTGCGCGGATTGGTGGCAAACTCGCCCTTGATGCAGTAGCCGGGGCCACCGGTACCAGGCATGCCGTCGGGGCCCTCAAGACCGGCAGCGACGTCGGCGCCGGACATGTCGCGAGTATTGGGGTCGCCGCCCTGGATGACAAAACCGGGCACATAGCGATGGAACTTAAGGCCATCATAGAAACCCATCGTGGAAAGCTCGCAGAAGTTCGCGACATGAATGGGAGCGCCCTCGCCGTCAAACTTGACCTTGATGGTACCCTTCGACGTCTCGATTACGGCGCACTCGTCGCCGGCAAGCTGATACTCGGGCGTGTAGAGCTCTTTCTTAAAACCAAACATGTGGTTCCTTCCTCGTGCGTTTAAAGCATATTTGTACGAATTGTAGCAATAAGCACAGGCTTACATCAATTGCGCACGTAGGTTATGCCGACTATGGCGAACTAATTTTAGGAACGCTGCTGCGGCTTCCAGGAACCCACGTTGGCGTCGTACTGGTTCAGCGCGCTATTGCCGCCCTGCGCGATGGGTGCCAGGATCTCGCTCTGGTGAGAACTCATCGACTCGCCATCGGGAATGGCCAGCGAGATGTCCCAGCTCTGGCAGATCACGTCGACGCGCTCATACATCCACTCGGCAAGCTGCTTTAGGTGGGCGATGTCGTCCGCATAGACCGTATCGTCCTGTACTTTCAGGTTGTTGAGCTCATCTTGCGTCTTTTTGATCTGGTCGCGCAGGGCGTAGGCACTCTGCGACAGCTCCTGACGGGTGGACAGCGGCGATCGGAGATAGCCGTTGTTAAAGGAATCGATGACCTCGCCGATCTGGTCCTCGTCACCGTAGGACACGATGGTCTGATACAGACCGTCGAGCCTGGTATAGAGCTGATCATCGGTGAGCACGGTTTCTTCCTGGACCACCTCGGCAGAATCGTCCTGCTTGGTATCGTCCTCAGTCGCCTCGCCCTTTTGGCGCGTGGGGAAGGTCGTCTGCGCGGCCTGGCCAAACTGGTCATAGAAGCCGGGCATGACACCCATGGGATCGGCCGTCACGAACCAATAGGCACCGCCGCACACGACGGCAAGGACCGCGATGACGATGAGCGGCTTGGGGATATGACGCTTGTGCTTGTGATAGGCGTCCTCGTCGGGGTGCACCTTGCGCTTGGACTTTTGAGCATCGTCATGCAGGGAAACGGGCGTGGGGATATCGACCTTGGGGATACCGAAATCCTTATCGAAAGCCGGTAGCACGCAGGTCTCATTGGGGTCAGCGGCGTCCGATAGCACCGCAGCGGCAGAGGCCGGCGCATGCGGCACCTCGGTATCGATCTGCTCTTGCGTTAGGCGCGGAAAGCCCGCCGTGCGGCCCGCTGCCAGGTCGGATGCGGCCGCGTCCTCGGAGAGAATACCCGGAGCGGGGCGTCCGCATTTGGGGCACGTACGATCATGCGGAGAAAGACGGGCACCGCAGCCCTCACAGAACACGAACTCGGTGTGCTCGGGGCCATCGCCCGGACCCACATAGGCGTTGCAGTAGGGGCAGAACGAGGCGCCGTCCTCGATAGTCTTAAGGCAATGCGGGCAGATCACGGCATCCTCTTTTCGAAGCAATTCAAACAATCGAGGTTAGAGCATAACATCGCCACGGCCCCACAGGAACAAGGCACCAATTCAACATCGGCAGGGCGCGTAGCTACTTCTTCTTCTTGCTTGGCATCGAGACTTTGATGCCTTGGGCGGACTTGGTCACGCGAGAGCGATTGGCTCCGGTACCCTTCTTTTTCTTGGGCTGGGCCTGGACCACGCCCTCGAGTGCGCGGGCCTCGGCCTCGCGAGCGGTGCGATCTTCGCGGCGCTGCGCCATGTCGGCGGCGACGCGCTTGGCAAAACGCTCGGCCGTCGAACCCGTCGAGCTCACCTTGCCGCCACCGCGACCCAGGCGGACGCGCACACCGCGGCCAAAACCAGTTGCGGCATGACGACGACGCGGCTTGAGCGAATCCATCATCGTGGCGAGCTTAAAGAACACCGAGCAGGTAATGACCACGATGACAGCCAAGATAACCATCTGGCCCATCGACAGGTTGGCAATAGACAGCAGCTTCGGGAATCCGATAACGCCCGTCAGGATGCCGGCAACTACAAACACAAAGAGCGCCACACGTAAGGGCGTGAGGGGCTGCGAGATACGCCAGATCAGGCTGACACTCGCCGCGCACGACGTAAGTAGGCACATCGTAGACAGCGTGAGCTGGTTAAAGCCGAACACGCGCGCCACAAAGATATCGAGCGCCGCGGCCAAAATGACCGCAAGCGACGCCGGCAGTGCCCGCTTGAGCACGTTCGTCAGGAACGACCCCTTCACGCGAGCATTGTTGGGCTCCAGGCCCAACACAAAGCCCGGCGCGCCAATGCAGAAGAAGTTGATGAGCGTCATCTGAATCGGCTCGAAAGGGTACGGCGGCAGTGCGATGCACAGCGCCGCCAGGCCCATCGAGAACAGCGTCTTAGTCAGGAACAGCGAAGCCGAACGCTGCAGGTTGTTGATGGAGCGACGGCCCTCGGCCACCACGGCGGGCATCGAGGCAAAGTCGTTGTCGACGAGCACGATCTCGGCCACGTTACGCGCGGCATCGGAGCCGGCCGCCATGGCCACGGAGCAGTCGGCCTCCTTGAGCGCCAGCACGTCGTTGACGCCGTCGCCTGTCATGGCCACGGTGTGCTCGCGGCGCTTAAGCGCCTGCACGAGCTCGCGCTTCTGCTGCGGGGTCACACGACCAAAGACATGGTAGCGGTCCACTGCGGCATCGAGCTTGGCCGGCGTATCGAGCGTCGTGGCGTCCACATAAGCGTCCGCCCCCGGCACGCCCACCACGCGCGCGATCGACGACACCGTACGCGGGTCGTCGCCACTGATCACGTTGAGAGTCACGCCCTGCTCGTTAAAGTAGCCGATGGTCTCGGCCGCCGAGGTACGGATCTCGTCGCGTATGGTCACAAAGCCCACGGGCTCGGCCTCGCCCACCATATCGCCATCGGGCGTAAAGCCGTCAACGCGCGCCACCACGAGCACGCGGCAGGTATCGGCAAGCTCGGCGACACGGTTCTCGACCTGGGCAAACGCACGATCAGAGAGCACAAACTGCGCCGCACCCATCACATATGAGCCCTGTGCAAACGACGCGCCGCTCCACTTTTTGGAAGACGAGAACGGAATGACCGACAGCGGCTCGGACACCTCGACCGGACGGTCGGCGTAATAGTTGAGCAGCGCCTGACAGGTCTCGTTGGCATCGGCCGAGGTCGCACGTGCGACGTTAGCCAGCGCAAAATCGAGCACCGTGGTATCGACGGGAACGGCGGCGTCGCCCTCCCCCGCACCCATACCCTCGACCGGCAGCGGATAGGTACCCTCGACCTCCATGCGGCCCGACGTGATGGTGCCCGTCTTGTCCAGGCACAGCACGTCGACGCGCGCGAGCGTCTCAATGCAGTAGAGCTGCTGCGCGAGTACCTTGCGGCGGGCCAGGCGCACCGTGGCGATGGCGAGCACCGACGAGGTCAGCAGCACCAGGCCTTGCGGGATCATGCCCAGCAGGGCGCCCACCGTGGACAGCAGCGCCGACGAAGGCACATGACCAGCCAACAGCTCAGAGAAGCACCACGAAAGCGCGCTATTGCCTGGGGTTCCCGCGGCATCCCACAGCTCGCTCACGCTCGAGGCAAACAACGCCAAACCGAGCGGGATCATGATGATGCTCGCAAAGCGCACGATGGCGTTAAGCGCGTTCATGATCTCGGAATTGACCTTTTTGACGTACTTCGCCTCGTTATTAATTTTGGCCACGTAGTTGTCGGCGCCGACATGGATCACGCGGGCGCGCAGCAGGCCCGAGTCGATAAAGCTGCCGCTCATGAGCTCGGAACCGGGCTGTTTCTTAATGAGGTCGCTCTCACCCGTCAGCAGGCTCTCGTTCACGAGCGCCTCGCCCGAAACCACCACGGCGTCAGCGGGAATCTGATCGCCGCGCCCCAGGCGGATGATGTCATCGAGCACGATCTGGTCCAGGTCGAGCTCCACCTCGGCGCCGTCGCGCACCGCGATGGCCTTCTTGGAGGTCAGCAGCGTGAGCTTATCGACCATCTTCTTGGAACGCATGGACTGAATGACGCCAATAGCGGTATTGAGAAACACCACGAACAGAAACGTCAGGTTCTTAAACGAACCGGTCAAAATGACCAGGAACGCCAAGATCACGTTGATCAAATTGAACAGCGTGCAGAGGTTCTCGATGATGAGCTCTTTGACCGACTTGGTCTTGAGCTCCATGTTGCGGTTGATCTTACCGGCGGCGATGCGCTCCTCGACCTCGGCGGTCGAGAGTCCGCGCTCGATATCCGTTGCTGCCATACCACGTCCCATCACGTCGCGTCGGTATAAGAAAAACCGCCCGGACCATGCGAGGTTCGGACGGTCTTACGTTCGATGGTGCCCCATGTTGGATTCGAACCAACGGCCTTCTGCTCCGGAGGCAGACGCTCTAATCCCCTGAGCTAATAGGGCCAACGTTTGGCATTATACCCAAGTGCACCACGGGCTATCAAAATAAAAGAAAAAGCTTTGCAATTCCGAGGAAGACCTTGATTCTCATTTTCATTGCAACAGCCTCAGGACTCAGCGCAACGCGTTGCG
>UQMW01000018.1 GCA_900542275.1 uncultured Collinsella sp. | reverse complement strand
AGGCCATCTTGCCCGCCGGATAGTAGGGCGAGAGCACCAGACCCGTCGTGTCACGCACCAGCTCGGCCACACCCTCGCGCGCGGCCAGCTTGTCGCACAGCTCGCGGGCGCGGGCGCACTGCCACACCACGGCGTCGCACAGCGGCTCGCCCGTCGTGCGCCTCCAGGCAACGGTAGTCTCGCGCTGGTTGGAGATGCCGATGCCGGCGACGTCGGCCGGATCGACCCCGGTCTCCTCCACCACAGCGCGCGCCACGGCCAGCACATTGGCGGCAATCTCGGCCGGATCATGGCTCACCCAGCCGGCCTCGTTGACAATCTGGCGATGCGAGCGATCGGCACGATGAATCAAATGGCCGCCCTCGTCCACCAGCAGCGCCTTGGTGCCCTGCGTGGATTGATCGATTCCGATGATGTAGCGGCCCATGGCCACCCCTTTCAAAACGAATGTGACAAAGGGGCGGTCCCTTTGTCACATTCCAGTTACTCTGCGGGCAAGAACTCGGCGACCGTCTTGGCGATTCCCTCGCCGGTGAGCCCGTAGTGCGCAAAGACCTCGGGGCTCGTGCCGGTGATGACCGGCGCATCGGGCAGGGAGAGGCACTTGACCGGACGCGGACAATGCTCGCCCACGACCTGCGCGACCATGGAACCCAGGCCGCCGAAGGGGCTGTGCTCCTCGACCGTCACGACGGCACGCGTGGTACCGGCGGCCTCGATCACGGCCTCGGCGTCGAGTGGCTTGACGCAGTACATATCGAGCACCGTTGCCGAGATGCCCTGCTCGGCCAGCAGATCGGCGGCGTCCACGGCATGGCGGACCATCTCACCGGTGGCGACAATCGTCACATCGGTGCCGCGGCGCACCCAGGTGGCGCGATCCATCTGGAACGGGCACTCGTCCTCAGTGTACACGTCCTCCACCGGGTTGCGGCCCACGCGGATGTAGGCCGGCTTGTTGTCGGCGACCAGGGCACGCACGAGCTCGGCGGTCTGGAAGCGATCGCTCGGCAGATACACACGCATGTTGGGAATCGCGCTCATGGCGGCGATATCCTGCGCGGAGTGATGGCTCATGCCTAAGGCGCCGTAGGACACGCCGCCCGAGATGCCGATGAGCTTGACGTTGGTGTTGGAGTACGAAACGTCGACCTTGCACTGCTCATACGAGCGCGTGGTCACAAAGGACGCCGGCGAGGCGGCCCAGGCCTTCTTGCCGCACGAGGCCATGCCGGCGGCGATGCTCACCAGGTCCTGCTCGGCAATGCCGACCTCAACGGACTGCTGGGGATACTGATCGAAGAACGGCGTGAGCGATGCGGAGCCGCGGGAGTCGGAGCACAGGACGACGATGTCTTTATCGGTTGCGGCGGCCTCGAGCAGCGTGTCGCAGATAGCCTTGCGGTTGGCGATCTTGTTAGCCATTGATAGCCTCCTTATGGGCAGCGAAATCGGCGATGATCTGGGCATATTCCTCATCGTTGGGCAGGTGATGATGCCAGGCGGCCTTGTCCTCCATAACCGGCGAGCCGTAGCCCTTCACCGTGTTGAGGATGATGACCGTGGGCTTACCCTTGGTCTCGGCGGCCAGCGTCAGCGCGGCGTCGATGGCCTGGACGTCGTTGCCCGGAATGGACAGCACGTTCCAACCGAAGGCGGCCCAGCGCTCCTCCTGCGAGTCCTGCTTCATGACGTCCTCGGTGCTGCCGCTGATCTGCAGGCGGTTGCGGTCCACGAGCGCGCACAGGTTATCGAGCTGGTAGTTGCCGCCGCTCATGGCGCCCTCCCAGACCGAGCCCTCGGCAAGCTCGCCGTCGCCCATGATGGTGTAGACGCGGTAGTCGCGGCCATCCATCTTGCCGGCAAGCGCCATCCCGACGGCCACGGGCAGGCCGTGACCCAGCGAGCCCGAGTTCATCTCGATGCCCTTGAGCTTGTTGTTGGGGTGGCCGATGTAGGGGCTGCCGAACTTGGAGAAGCGGGCCTTGACGTCATCGAGGTCAAGATAGCCCTCGTGGCAGAGCACCGCGTAGTAGGCCTCCATGGCGTGGCCCTTGGAGAGCACGAAGCGATCGCGGTTGGGATCGTCGACGGTCTCGGGCGAAATGTTGAGGTGGTTGGCGTAGAGGGTCATCAGCGCATCGATGACCGACATGTCGCCGCCGATGTGCCCGCCGGCGCCAGCCATGATGATATCGACGCAATCGCGTCGAAGATCCCAACGCAGGGACTCAAGCTCTTCGATAGTTGCCATTTCTACTCTCCTCGCAGGTAAGCTTTGACGTCTTCTTCGATGGGGTCGTACAGGTCGGGGACAATGCCGATGTACTTGCACGCCTCGTAGAGCACCGGCACCACGTTGGCGTGAATGGCGACGCAGTGGTGGATGTAGGGACCCTCGACGATCTTGGCCTCGAGGCGCTTGAGGTTGTCGACCTCGACCCACAGGTAGGTGCCCATGCCGGCCGGGCCGTCGATGCCGCGGGCGTTGCCCAGCAGCAGCGAGTACTCGCCGTTGTCGCCGTCAAAGCGGGCAAGGGTGAGGTCGCCGTGCTTGGCCTCGGCCGTCAGCGCGCCGGGGTAATCGAAGGCCAGCGGATAGGTGAGCTTGGGCTTGACGGCCGCGCAGCTGCAGGGCCAGGGGCCGCAGTGCTGCAGCAGCTCGCCGTTCTCGTTATCGGGATGACGCACGGTCCAGTCGGCGAACATGCCGCGGTGACGGCCCAGGTCGGCGGCCTCGACCATCAGCGCGGTGATAGCGCCATGGATGTCGGTCTCGCAGACGATGGGGATGCCCATCTCGTTGAGGATTGCGTTGGCGGCGCAGGGCATAATGCCCAACTCGTCCTGCAGGGCGTTCCAGCACTGGATGGCGCCGGCGTTGCAGCCGTACTTCTCGACCAGGCGCTTCATGGCAATGGCGAGTCCTGCGACCGCAGGAACCTTGTCCTCGGGGATGCAGATCTCAAAGCTGTCACCAATGTGGGCGAGCATGGTTGCCATGGCCTGCTCGTCAGCCTGGGCGTCGCGCACGGCCTGGACAAGCTCGGTCATGGGGATGGGCGAAAGCTGGATGTTGAACTTCTCGAGCAGCTCGCCCTCGTTGCACATGGTCGACCAGAAATCGAACGGACGGGTGGCCATCTGCAGGATGCGGGTGTGCTTGAAAGTCTTGACCACGTTGCACACGGCCAAAAAGTCCCAGACACCGCGCTCGAACTCGGGATCGGTCAGACGGCAGTTGGTCATGTAGGTGAAGGGAACCTGGAAGCGACGCAGGACCTTGCCGGTGGCGAACAGGCCGCACTGGCTATCGCGCAGACGGGTGCCGTCGGGCTCGGGGCGCTCGTCGCGCGGACCCCACAGCAGCACGGGCAAGCCGAGCTCGCGGGCAAGGCGGGCGCAAACGTACTCGGTACCAAAGTTGGCGTGGCAGAGCATGATGCCGTCGACGCCCTCGGCGCGGAACTTCTCGACGATAGGCGCGATATGGCTGTCGTCGAACAGCAGGCCCTCGTCGTTGATGTCGTCGATATCCACAATCTCGACGCCGATCTCGCGCAGGCGATCAGCCGTAAGGCCGCGATACTTGATCGCGTCCGGCGCGCTAAAGATGCTACGGCGCGTGGGCACAAAACCGAGCTTGATCTTATCCATGTACGTCCTCCCCTAGTCACATGTTCAGTAAACAGACGCGTGTTTCGTTTTGTTCTGTTTACTAAATGTTTTACTCTTCTGTTTAGAAGTTTAGCGCGAAATACCCGTAGACGGTAGAGAAATCAGCCTAAACGGTATGTAAACAATCTGAACATACAAGGGAAACAAAAAGAGGACCCCGAAGGATCCTCTTCTGAATGGCACTATGTTAACTGCCCTAGCGAGCTTTGGCACGCTGCAGGCAATGCCGTCTCCGCCTAGATTTCGCGCACGCTCTGGCGCTCGACAAAATAGGTCGACACGGCCGTTTTGCAGGTGTAGCTCTTGGGATTGCGGATGTTGCCCACCAGGCGGCGCACCGCGATCTCACCCACCTCGTGCTTGGGAACATGCACCGTGGTGAGCGGCGGGTTGGAAAAAGCGCCCAGAGATAGGTCGTCAAAGCCGATGATCGAGACATCCTCGGGCACGCAAATGCCGTGCTCGTTGAACGCGCGCATGGCACCCACGGCGAGCACGTCGTTCTCGGCAAAGAAAGCCGTCGGCAGGTCGTCGTGCGAGGCATTGTCGAGCCACGCGCCCATGTCGCGATAAGCGCCCTCGAGCGTGGTGCCCAGCGTGACGCGCCATGCCGGATTGGCCTCGAGGTCCGCATCCTCAAGCGCTTGGCGATAGCCGCGCTCGCGGTCCTTAAAGTTGCGGATACGAAGGTCGCCCGCCAGATAGCCGATTTGCTTGTGACCTTTCTCGATAAGGTAGTCCACGGCACGCAGCACCGAATCGGTATTGGCAATGACCACGGCATCAAAGTACTGGCGGTCGCTCCAACCATCGAGCACAATCAGGTGGGCGGCGGCGTTAGCGAACAGGGCGTAGTCCTCCTCGCCCAACTCCGTACCCATTAGTACAATAGCGGCGGCCGGATCGGCAATCAGGCCCTCGACCTGCGGACGCACGGCGTCTAGGTCGCTAAAGTCGAGCGAGACAAAGCTCGTGCTCATGCCGTGGCGACGTGCCTGGCGCTCCACGCCCTCAATAACCGCGGGGTGAAAGGTGCTCTCGTCCAGGATGGCGCCCGTCTTGCGCGCAAGCACAAACTGGATGCTCTCGAGCTGCGTCGACTGCTGGTAGCCGAGCGACTGTGCGCACTCCAGGATGACCTTGGCGGTCTCCTCGCTCACGCTGCGCTTGCGGTTGAGCGCGTTGGACACGGTCGCAGGCGAAAAACCGGTGATGCGGCTGATTTCGCGGACACTTGCTTTGGCCATTGTTCCCCCTAGTAACGGTCGCGGTCGAGCATCGTGGCCTGACCGCCCCGTGACTCGACAACTAAACGACCGCAAATTCAATCTAAACAGAATAGTAAATGTTTAATAGCTAGTTTAGCCTGTTGTCAAGCGAAGCGACGCGACTATTCCCCCAACGGGCGTATTTACTCGGTAGCTAATCTGGAACGGGGCACAGAAACCGTTTAGCCCAGGACGCGGGCCATGCGCGCCTTAAACTCCACGAGGAAACGTGGGGCGTCCACGGTGAGCGCCACGAGCGCGCTCTTATCCGGATCGGACAGACGGTGCTCGTCGCAGATGGTGCGGCCGCGATACTCGCCCAGCAAGTCAACGCGCAGGTTACAGCCGAGCGCGCCCACGAGCGTGGGATCAATCGCCACGGCAACCGCCAGCGGATCGTGCAGCGCGCAGCCGCCCAGGTAGGGCGCGTTCATTTCGTACGAACCGATATAGTGCTCGACCATGCTCGCAAACGCGCAACCGGCCATAGTGCCCGAGCCCGTCCAGCCGGCAATGTCGCGACGCGTGAGCACCACGCGGTGCGTCACATCCAAGCCCACCATGGTGAGCTTGCGACCTGAACGCAGCACGGCATCGGCCGCCTCGGGATCACTTGCCATATTGGCCTCGGCGCCCGCGCTCACGTTGCCGGGCACGGTAAGCGCACCGCCCATCACGACCACGCGGCCGATGGACATCATCGCCGCCGCATCGCGCTCCAGGGCAAGCGCCAGATTGGTGAGCGGGCCGGTCGCAACGTAGACCAGATCGGGCCCATAGGTACGCGCGGCATCAATCAGGTAATCGACCGCCGCATTGCCATCGGCCGACGTCGCGCCCACCGGCTCGTACGGCGAGGCGGGCACGCTTGCGCCGCCGATGCCGTTCTTGCCGTGGATAAGCGTGGTGGACGCCGGCGGCGTGTAGGGTTCGGTTGCCTTCATGGGACGATCGGCGCCCAGGTACACCGGCACCTCGGGACGACCCAACAGGTCGAGCACCGCCAAGCAGTTGTGCGCCGACTGCTCGACGCGCACGTTGCCAAAGCACGTGGTGATGCCGACGAGCTCCACCTCGGGGCTCGCGATGGCATAGGCGAGCGCCATCGCATCATCCACGCCCATATCCAGATCAAGGATCAGCTTCTTGGTTGCCATTGTTCTACTCCGCTTCTCCGTCTACATCCAAACCGTCTAAACCAAACTTGTGCTCGACTTCCGCACGCATGGGAATTGATTGCTGAGCGCCCAGGCGCGACACCGTCACCGCCGAGGCGCGAGCACCCGCCGCCATGCACTCAAAGAGCGGCAGGCCCTCCAGACGAGCCGCCGCCAACGCGCCGATAAACGTATCGCCCGCGGCCGTCGTATCGACCACCGCGCTCGAAAGCGCCGGCATGCGCAGCGGCTCACCGCCATCGCCGAGCGTAACCGAGCCGGCGCCGCCCAACGTGATGACCGCAGCCCCGGCGCCCTTGTCGAGCAGCGCATTGAGCGCGGCGACGCAACTCGCATCATCCGTGGGCAGAATGCCCGTCAGCACCTGGCACTCGGTCTCGTTGGGGCAGACCAGGTCGACCGCAGGCCACGCTCCTGCCGGCAGGTCGCAGGCGGGCGCCGGGTTAAAGATCGTATAGAACCCCAGCTCGTGAGCGCAAGAGAGCGCCGCGGCCGTTGCCATCAGATCACATTCGCCCTGGGCGATAAAGACGCTTCCGGCAGCCGGGGCAAACTCACAAACATCGCCATCGAGCTCATCGGTTACCAGACCTCGCAGCGCGTGGGCAACGTCCTCGCCCGCAAGCGCATGGTTGGCGCCCGGCGACAGCACGATGCGGTTGTCGCTCTCGCAGCGAATGATAGTCGCGGTACCGGTCTCCACGTCATCGCGACGCGCCACAAACTCAACGCCCACGCCGGCATCCTGGAGCCCTGCCACGAGCGCATCGCCAAAGGTATCGCGCCCAACAGCGCCGATCATGCACGTGCGCGCACCCATGCGCGCAGCGGCAACGGCCTGATTGGCTCCCTTACCGCCGGCGTTAGTGATAAAACCGCTGCCATCGACCGTCTCGCCCGCACGCGGCATGCGCTCGCACGCCACCGAAAGGTCCATGTTCATGCTGCCGAACACCGCAACGATGCTGTGATCCGCCATGGAAACCTCCTCGTCTTCAGGCTTTGCGCCCACCGTCGACCAACGATTGTGCACTCTCGCACCCCCTATAACTTTAGTCCACTTTGATGTGGACGCGCGCTTGAGCTTGCGCCGGCAGCAAGCATCCACAGGGGCAGGCAGCTACAATGAATACGTGCTGATTATTCTCGTCATTGGATGATGTTTTATGGAACAATTCTCGCAATCGGGCTCGCGCGGTCGACGCCGCACGGGCAACGAGCCGGCGCCGCACGAACGCGTGAAGGGCGGGCGCCGTGCCAACGAGCCGCGACGCACCGCGAACCCCCATCGCGCTTCTGCCAACAACGCGGGCCGCGCCAACACTCCCGCCGCGGAGCAGACGCCTGCTCGCCCCAAGTCCCGCTACATCCCTGCGCTCGACGGCCTGCGCACGCTTGCCGTCGTCGCGGTGGTGCTCTATCACCTCAACCTCACGTGGGCTCAGGGCGGCCTGCTTGGCGTCACGATCTTCTTTGTGCTTTCGGGCTATCTGATCACGCGCTTGCTGCTCAACGAAGTCGCTAAGACCGGCCGCATCGACCTTAAGAGCTTCTGGATTCGCCGCATCCGTCGCCTGGTCCCCGCCGTGGTAACGGTAGTGTTCGTGACCTGCGCGCTGTGCACCATCTTTAACCACGTGATGCTCACCAAGATGCGCCCCGACATCCTGCCGTCGCTGCTGTTCTTCAACAACTGGTGGCAAATTGCCCAAAACGTCTCGTACTTCAACGCCCTGGGCGACCCCTCGCCGCTTACGCACTTTTGGTCGCTCGCCATCGAGGAACAGTTCTACCTGATTTGGCCGCCGCTGCTGTTTGCCATGGTATCCATGCATGTGAGCAAGCCCAACACACGCCGCGTGGTTCTGGGCCTGGCTGCTGTCTCCGCCATCGCCATGATGGTGCTCTATAACCCCGCCGCCGACCCCAGCCGCGTGTACTACGGCACCGACACCCGCGTGTTCTCGCTGCTGCTGGGCGCTTGGATGGCCTTTATCCCCGATCGCGACCTGGCGCCGGTGCGTCTCGCTCGTCGTTTGGGGCTCAATCGCCTGGCTGGCGCCGCCAAGCACGGCAAGAACGCCGAGGGCAAGCATGACGCTACGACCGGCGGCGCAGCCGAGACCGCCCCGGCACAGCCGAGCGCCCTCGTGCGCTTTTGGTCCTCGCCCGCATCCATCGATGTGCTGGGCGTCGTGGGTCTGGTTGGCCTTGCTGCCATGGTCGCGCTCACCAACGGCTACACTCCGTTCCAGTATCGCGGAGGCACGCTGCTGTGCTCAATCCTCACGCTCATGGTTATTGCCGCCTGCGTGCAGCCCCAGGGAATGGTTGCCCGCGCGCTGTCCGCCGAGCCGCTCGTGTGGATTGGCAAGCGCTCGTACAGCATCTACCTGTGGCACTATCCGCTGCTGTTGCTCATGAACCCGGTCGCCAACATCAACGATACGCCCTGGTGGCAGTACATTTTGCAAGTGCTGCTGGTGGTCGCCGTAGCCGAGTGCTCCTATCGCTTTATCGAAACGCCGTTTAGAAAGGGCGCCTTCGGTCGCACCGTCGCCGAATTCCGCGATGGCACCACCACGCCCGCCAACTGGGCACGCGCACACGTCCCCGTCTGCGCAGCCTGCGCTGTCGTGTTGGTCGTTGCACTGGGCGGCCTGATCTTTGTGCCCGAGACGTCTGCGCTGAGCGGCGAGGGCGCCGAGGTTCTGAACAAGGAAGCCAAAAACACCGCGCCCACCGACCAGCAGGCGGCCGACGACACCGACAAGGACAACGACGGCTTCCCCGATGGCTCCTACGACCTGTTGATGATCGGTGACTCCGTGTCGCTGCGTGCCGTGGACACCTTTGACGGCGTGTTCCCGCACAGCCATATCGATGCCGAAAAGGGCCGCCAGTTCGATGCGGGCCGCGCGACATTTGAGGGCTATCTCCAACAGAACCTTGCCGGCAAGATCGTGGTCTTTGCGCTGGGCACCAACGGCTTGGTAACCGACGACCAGATCGACGCCATCATGGCCGATGCAGGAGATAAGCGTATTGTGGTGTTTGTGAACACGCGCAGCCCGCAGCCGTGGGTTGGCTCTACCAACCAGGCCATCGCCAACGCCGCTACGCGCTACAAGAACGTGCGCGTTATCGACTGGTACGGATACAGTGCCAATCGCAACGACCTGTTCGATGGCGATGGCACGCACCTGTCGACCACTGGCGTGACTGAGTACCTCAACTTGATCCACGATGCAGTCAAGAAGGACCTACCCGTGCATCCCGAGGATCACGTCAACGATCCGCAGCCGGCGGCCGTCAAGTCTGCCACCGACGCGCTCGTCAATGCACTCGCTCTCAAGCCGCACAAGCTGGGCACCGACAAGTAACCTGCAACGCAAACTTCCCACATCCGGAGGGGGTGTCTGCCACGGCAGACACCCCCTCCGGCAGTTAGGGACGTTCCTTATGCGCTGGCACCTAGGGACACTCCTGACACAGCCGAGGAACGCCCTCCTTGCGACCGAATTCTGGACGCCTCGCCACCCCGAGCGTTGTTTCCAAGCCCCACACCTGCAGCAAACAACCCAAAATCACTCTTTTCGAGCCGGCTCCAAGAGGTCGTGGACAAAAAGGGGCAAATATGAGTACTGTTACCATTTTAGTAGCAGGCAAAACCACCCAAAATGGCGCCCAGCGGTAGCGCGCGACCCTTCCAGTTGACCAGAATGGCCGGCTTAAGACTTGGAGCTTCGCTTTTAATGAACAGATTTTTAGATATGTTCATTATTTTCTTGGTCGTAAATACTATCATCCAGGCAACAGTACTCATATTTGGCATTTTTTGTCCACACGCATATTACTAACCCCCTATAACAGGCAAAAAACAGACCGCAACCCATGGCGGCGGCCTGTTTGGAGTCCAAAAGAGGCGCTAAGCGCTGTAGCCCATCGCTTGCAGCACAAACATAACGACTGTCAGCACCGTAATCACGGCGATAGTCGCCCAAGTGAGCACGTTCCACACACGGCCGTTGCGGTTGGCGCCCATAATGTGACGGTCGGCGGCGATAACCACCTGGAACACCAGAACCACGGGCAGTAGCACGCCATTGATGACCTGCGAGGTCATCATAATCTGGAACAGATCGACGCCGGGCATAAGCACCAGTACGGCAGAGATACCGATGATGGCCGTAATGATGCCGCGATAGACCGGGGCCTCGTCCCAGCTGCGGTCGGCACCGCGCTCCCAGCCAAATGCCTCGCAGATAGCGCTCGACGTAACGCCCGGCAGCACGCAGGCAGCCAAGAAGCTCGCCGCGACCAGGCCCGAGGCAAACAGTACCGTAGACCACTGGCCCGCGATGGGCTCCAGCGCGCGGGCGGCATCGGCGGCATCGCTAATCTGAATACCCGCCGGGAACAGCACCGCACCGGTCGTGATGATAATAAAGCCCGCAATGATATCAGCAGCGATCGAGCCGCTCACGGTATCAATACGCTGCAGCACGATGTCGTCCTCGCCCGCGTTCTTATCGACCACGTTGTTCTGCGCCAAGAAAATCATCCACGGCGCGATGGTGGTACCGATCGTTGCGACCACGAGCGACACGTAGCTGGGGTCATTTTGAATGTTAGGCACGACCAGGTCGACCGCGACCTCACCCCAGTTGGGGCCAGCCATAAACGCGGCGACGATATAGGTCACGAACACGCAGCTCACCAGCAGCAGAATCTTCTCGATGCGCTGGAAACTACCCGACATTGTAAGCATCCATACCAGCAGCGCCACCAACGGTACCGAGATGCTCGCCGGCACGCCAAAGAGAGCAAGGCCGCTGGCGATGCCCGCAAACTCCGAAATGGTCACAGCCGTGTTGGCGATCAGCAGCGCTGCCATGGCCAACACACTCTTGCGCACGCCGAAGCGCTCGCGAATGAGCGATGCCAGGCCCTTACCCGTGACGCAGCCGCAGCGCGCCGCGGTCTCCTGCGTCACGATGAGCAGCACAGTCATGACGGGAAGCATCCAGAGCATCTTGTAGCCATAGCTGGCGCCCGCACTGGAATACGTTGCAATGCCGCCGGCGTCATTGCCCGAAAGCGCCGCCAGCAGACCGGGGCCCATAGCGCCAAAGATGGCCGCGATGGTCAGCTTTTGCTTGGTGCCCGACTTTTGCTTGGTATTTTGCACGCGACCACCTAACCCATGACTGACATGGCGAGCAGCACCGCGGCGATGCAATACGCCACACACGAGATCATGACGGCAATAACGTTCATGGCGGTGCCCGACGTGTTGAGGTCATGCTCGTCACGCCAGAACAGCACCATCAGGTAAATCACGGCGCTCATGTTGCCAACCAGGCAAATGATGGCAGCAATATTAAAGCACCCGGTAAAGAGTTGCTCCTCAAACATGGGCGCATCGGGGAACGCAGCGGTGCGCACCAGCTGGGCGCACAGGTAGGTCACGAGTGACAGAATCAGGCCCATGCCCGTGCTCTGGAAGAAGAACCCCAGATACGGCTTGGGCTCGTCGTCGTGACCGTCATACTCCAGGAAGTAGTTCTTGACGAACGACACCATGCGCGAGGCCGCCAGCAGCACGAGCGGCATGGCGCACATGGGGAACACCACCAGATGCGCGGAGCCGAGCGCCGTTCCCAGCACGGTCGCCATGATGCACGACGCAACGCCCCATACAACAACCCAGTACTGACGATGCACGAACCAGCTGAGCACGTTCGTCGAGTCGTCCGACGCGCTATCGCCCGAGCCGACACCGGCGATCTGCAGGTCCTCCTGATGCTCCTCGGCAATAACGTCCATGGCGTCGTCGAAGGTTACGATACCCAGGATATGACGGTTCTCGTCGCAGACAGGGATGGCAACCAGGTCGTACTTGGTCATCTCGTCCGTTACGTCTTCCTGGTCCTCGTCGGGCGACACATAGACCAGGTCGCGATAGGCCAGCTGACCCAGCGTGGCGTCGCGGTCGGCTACGATCAGCGTGCGCAGCGAAAGCACGCCGGTCAGCATGCCGCTCGGATCCTCGGTATAGACGTAGTAGACGCTCTCGAAGTCCTCGTCGAGCTCGCGAATCGCCTCGATGGCGTCACCGACCGTTGCCGTGGCGGGCAGGGAGACAAACTCCGAGGTCATGATGCGGCCGGCGGTGTTGTCCTCATACCCCAGCAGGTTACGAATCGCTTTCTCTTCCTTGACGCCCATCAGGCGCAGGAGCTTCTCGGCCTTCTCGTAATCGAGCTCGTCGATCAAATCGGCGGCGTCATCCGGGTCCATCATGGCCAGCATCGACGATGCGTCCGTGTCGGACAGGCCCTCGAGCATCTCGGTCATGAGCTCGTCGTCATCGAACTCCGAGATGGCCTCGGCGGCCTGGGCAGTATCGAGCTGCGCAAACACCTGCGCACGTAGGCGCGGGTCGAGCTGCTCGATAATGTCGGCGATGTCGGCAGGGTGCAGCTCGCCGAGCGTCTTGTGCGACACCGACAGCTGGATGTTCTTAGTCGAGCGGTCGAGCAGGTCCATGTAGGACCAAGCGATGATGTCCTCACTGAGCGGCTTGCCCAGGTGCTTCATAAAGCCTTCGACGATATGCTCGAGCGCGGGGCTGATGGCGCGTAGCAGACCGCGGGCACCGACCTCGGCGCCCAGCAGGCGCAGCTGGTTTTCGCCCGACATGGAAAACTTGATGTCGTTTACGCGCACGACCTTCATGCCCTGCGTGTCGACGATCTGCTTGTTGAGCACGTCGCGTGCGAGCAAGAGCTCGGTCGGCTGCAGGTACGAAAAACGGATTTCGGTGGCCGACGCCTTAAGGTACACGCCCGTCTCGTCGATACGGTCGACCCATTTGCGCCAACTGATCATAAACGGCGTCTTGCCGGGTCCGCGGAACGCGAGCGACGTCACGTGCGGAAAAACTTCGCCGGTAGCAATACCAAAATCGTTGACCACGCCGAGCTTTTCGCCGTCGACGTCCAAGACCGGCAATTTGAGCATCTCACTCAGATAATTCAATGGTGCTCCCCATCATTATTCCTCCGGACGCGGCCATGCCGGCGCGCCATCCGTGGACTTTTAGATATGTATACGCATGCGCGGGCGGCACGCCGCTCGGCGCTCACACCCCGTGCATGCGCAAAAAGCACCTGCATGGGGTCATCGACTGTATGGTCGAGGTTTGGATTTCACCTGTAACCTTTCTCTTGACCCTTATTATCCGCAGTAACTATAGCATCAGCATCGCGCTGTGGCGCCAAATTTATGCGCTGCACATCGCAGGCATACCAAAGGCTGACGCATCCGTGACATAGTCATTGGGGACGTTCTTAAATGACTACCCAATAACTACTCTGTGGTGTCATCGTCCTCGGCAAGTTGGGGGAACACGGCGTCCTTGGGCATGGTGGTCTTCGTCAGCGAGGTGAGCTTTTTGCTCAGCGACGTGTCCGTCTTGACCAGGTCGCTGAGCGTCACGATCTTGTAGCCGTCGGCAATGAGGCCGTCGATAATCTGCGGCAGCGCCTCGAGCGTCTGCTCGGCGCATTCGTCTCTATCGGTGAGCAGCACGATATTGCCCGGCGTCACCGAATCGAGCACCGTCGAGACCTGTTCGTCGGCACCGTTTAGCAGCCAGTCGCCCGAGTCGATATTCCACGAGACCACAGCGGAGACCAGGTCCATCGCATCAATCCAGTTTTGCTCGTCAAAGGCAGCGTAGGGAGCACGCAGCAGCATCGTCTTCACGCCGGTCGCCGACTTAATCGCATCGGTGCCTTTCGTGATCTGTTCGCGTACCGCCTCACGGTCCTGGCCCTTGAGCGAATCGTCGCTGTAGCTGTTGGATCCGATCTCGCACCCGGCATCGACAATCGCCTTGGCCGTGGCAGGCGAGGCCTCGGCCGCATCGCCCGAAAGGAAGAACGTCGCGGTGACGCCCTTTTCCTTGAGCACCTGCAAGATCTGCTTGGTAGCGCCGCTCGGACCCTCGTCAAACGTCAGCGCCACGTACTTTTTGTTGCCCTTGGGCGCCACGCTGGCGCACGCAACGACGCAATCGGTGGCGGGCACAACCTCGCCGCGGTCCTGCGTCTTGCCCGATTGCTCGCCGACCCACACCTCGGAGCGGCCCTGGACACCCCACGTCTGCACATACTCGATAGCGCCCGTGCCCTCGACCTTGAGCTTGGGCTCGATAACCGTAGCCTGAACCTCGTGCTTCTCGTAGATGTTACGGCCATCCTTGACCGTCACCTTCTCGCCGCCCTCAAGTTCGCGGCTATCCCATTTGCCCTGCTTCACGCGCTTGCCGTCGACCTTCACCGACAGCTTTTCGCCCCCATGGCGCTTGAGCACGCTGTCATCGACGGCCAGCAGGTCGCCTGCGTCGTAGGTGTCAGTCAACTCCTGGTCGTCGATGAGATTCTGCAGCGTAGAGCCCACACGTACCGCGGTCTTCTGGCCGTTGAGCTCCACATCCACACTGCGGTTGACGTAGCCCACGACGGCAGCGATAAACAGCACGAGCGCGCAACCCACGGCGATGAGCGCATAGGGCAGGCGAGACGAACGACGGGGCGTACGGCCGTTGCCGATGCGAGCACTGCGGTCGCTAAAGCCGCGGCCATGGTTGAGATACATCGCGCCGGGCTTACGGTGACGCTTGCGCTGACCGCTGGGTAGCCGCCCCAGATCGCGGCGCGCCGTCGGACGCGCACCCGAACGCCCGTTTAAATTGGATCCGTTTTGGCGCATGTGCCCTCCCCCATAAACACAGCAAGCCGGAGCAACAGGTCTCCGGCTTGCCTCCCATCATTTGGTACGTCGCTATTTTGTAGCTTTTGACGAGCCTCCGCTCGCCTTTTGGTATTCGTCCTTAAAGGCCTTGAACATACCGCGCGTCTTGCCGAGTTGCTTGCCCAGTGCGCGGCTGCCCTTGTCCACGGCGACCGATCCCTTGTCATCGAGCACCTTGGCGCCCTTTTTGACCTTGTCGCCCACCACGACGCTGGCCTCGGCGGCCTTGGCAGCCGCACCGCCCGAATACCCGAGCGACTTGACCTCGTCCGAGACGATCATCGCGCCGTTCTCGTAGCCGCGCAGCATCGTCGGCGGCACCTGCGTGTCACCAACCAAAACACTCGAAGCAGCACCGGCGGTCACATAGAATGCCTGCACGATGCCCGAGCGTGGCTTGAACTCAACGTCCGAGCAATAGCCCACGACGTCGCCCGATTCCGTGCGCACGTCCATACCGACCCAGATGATGCAATCGTCCAGGTTGATGTCGAGGCGCTTGGCAGCGGCGGCATCGTACGTGTCCTTGACGTCATCGACCGCAATGGCGCCCTCGTAGACACCAATGGCGTCGAGCGCTACAAATCGGTCGGGACGCTCGATCATGCCCGCGATATCAGACTGGCGGACCATAAAGCCGACCACGCGCGTACCGCCCGGGGTAAAGACCGGAAAGTGAATCTTTCCGAGCTTTTTAGGGCTGCGCGGTGTGCCGTCCTTTTTGGTACGCTTGTCCTCGGTAGGCTTGCGATAGATCTTGGCGCCGACAAAATCCCCGGCGCGCATTATGCCTCGGTCGAGGGCTCCGCAGCCTCGGTATCAGCCTCGACGGCGTTCTCGACCACGACGTCGGCGGCAGGCGTCACGTTGCCACCCGAGATGGCGTCGTTGAGCTGCTCGCGCAGCTGGTCCATGCGCTCGCGGGCCAGGTCGACCTTGGCGCGCAGGTCGTCGGTCTTGGCGTCGACCATCGGGCCAAAGTCATTCACCGCAGCACGGGCCTCCTCGGCGCTGTGCTCGTAGGTGTCGCGCATATTGTCCCAGGCGTCGTTGGCGATATCGGCAGCCATGGCGCGGGTCTCGGCGCCCGAACGCGGGGCCAGAGCAACGCCGACGATAGCGCCGGCAGCGGCACCAAAAAGTGCGCCGGAGACAAAGCTGAAAGTCTTACCCATGATCATTCCTCTCCTGCGGGCACGTCGGTGCCCACCGTTTGAATGCTGTCCATTATACCCGCAGCGCATCACTTGCCGCTCCGCTCATCTGCGTACGGCAAAGGCGCAGGTATGTGATGGTGATAAACGCGTAGGCCTACTCCTGGGGCATAGCCGGCATGGCCACTGTGGCACCCGGGTCCTCGCCGGCGCCGTCCACGAGCGGCAGGCCGCCCTCATGCGCAGGTCCTGCCGGAACCGTCGCCGCACCGCCAAAGACGGCAGCGGAGGCCTCGTGGTTCTCGGCAACCGCGCCCTCGGTATCAATCGCCACCTGGGGCTCGTCGTCAAAGTTGGGGACGCCCTGGGGCTCGGCGGCAACGGGCTCGGCGGTCGCATCGGCAACGGGCTCGGCGTCGACCGGCACATCGCCCTCGTCAGCGCCCTCGTCCTCGGCAGCATCTTCGCCGTTCGCAGCGGCGACGGCCTCGTGAGGATCCTTGCCCTCGGCCTCGGCACGCATGCCCAGCACCAGGTTGCGCAGACCCGCGACCGTGCCTTCCACGTCGGGGGCAGGCTGGTCGGCGTGCAGGTACGCCCAGTCCATCATAAAGGTGGCCGAAGACAGCGCGCCGATGGCCAGCGCGTCGTCGGGGCACGAAAGCTCAACTTCAAAGACGCGCTCGTCGTGCTCGCTTACGCGCGTGCGGCCGCACGAGATGCTGCCGGCAAGACCGGTCTCGTTCATGAGCTCGACCGTCACATGCTCAAGCAGGTGGCAAAGCTCGGTCTGGCCCATGCAGTCCTGGAATTCGCGACCGGAATCGCCCAGGCACAGGTGCTTGGCAATCGCAGGCACCAGGTAGTACACGCGCGCCGTGGCCTCGATGTCCTCCGAGGTCATGAGCGGCATGCCGGGGTTCACCAGCACATGCGCGCAGATCTTGTCCTCGCTGACGGTGACCTTAAGGATGTTGAACAGGCCTGCCATAACTCTCCCCTACTCGTCCTTGCCCTACTCGTCGCCATCGTGCGGATCCGCAGAGCCCGCACCCGACGCCGCCGGCTTCTCTGCCGAGGACTCGGAATCCTTCTTATCGGTTTCGGCCGGAGCGATCACGCGAATGAGCGAGATGCGCTGGCCACGCATCGACTGCACCTTGAACTTGTACCCCGCAACCTCAAACACCTCTCCAATGTCGGGCACCGAGTCGCAAAGCTCCAAAATCCAGCCGGCGATGGTCTCATAATCATCGCTTTCCTCGAGCGGCCAACCAAGCTCAATCGCGTCATCGCACGAAAAACGCCCATCGACGAGCCACTCACGGCGCGAGAGACGCGTGAGGTACTTGTTGTCGGGGTCGAACTCGTCCTCGATCTCGCCGACGATCTCCTCGACGATATCCTCGATGGTGATGATGCCGGCCGTGCCGCCGTACTCGTCCACGACGACCACGATCTGGTCGTGCGAGGTCTGCATCTCGGACAGCAGCGGCAGGATGTCCTTGGTGTCGGGCACAAAGGTGGCGTCGCGCAAAAAGCCGGCGATGGGCTGGTCGCCCTTGCCGTCGAGCGCGGGCTGAATCAGGTCCTTAATGTGCGCGATGCCCGCGACGTTGTCGGGATCCTCGTGATAGACGGGGATGCGGCTAAAGCCGGTCTGGCGCATGGTGGACAGCACGTCGGCGACCGTCTCATCGTCCTCGCACATGGTGGTGTCCACGCGCGGCACCATGACCTCGCGGGCAACGGTGTCGCCCAGGTCAAAGATCTCGTGGATCATGCGCTTTTCCTCGTCGAGCAGGTCGTTCTGCTCCGAGACCATGTACTTGATCTCTTCCTCCGAGACGTTCTGGCGGTCGTCGGCGCTCTTGATGCGCAGGATGCGGGCCAGGCCATCGGAGCAAGCGCCGGTCAACCACACGAGCGGACGGGCAATCTTCTGGAACACGGAAAGCGGGCCCACGACCTGCTTGGACACGCCCTCGGCATTGGCCAGGCCGATGCGCTTGGGGACGAGCTCGCCGATCACGATGGACACGAAGGCGACCGCGACGGTGATGATGACCGGCGCCAGGCCACGCGCGATGGCGGAGAGCGGCGCGATGCCAAAGCTCATGAGCCACGTGGCGAGCGGGTCGGACAGACTCGTCGAGGCGACGGCGGACGAGGCGAAGCCCACGAGCGTGATGGCGACCTGGATGGTGGCGAGCAGCTGGTCGGAGTCGGCAGCCAGCTTAATGGCACGCTCGGCGCGCTTGTCGCCTTCCTCGGCCTCGTGCTCCAGCACGGCGCGCTTGGCCGTGGTGAGCGCCATCTCGGACATGGAGAAGTAGCCGTTGATGAGGGTCAAAACGAGGGTAGTGATAAGGGAGATGGTTATGTCCATCGGGAGTTTCTCGAACCTCCAAGATTCGGGACGTCAGGGTAAAACGTTGGTGGCTGATACGGCAATTGCACTGTCGCCCAAACGGGGACGCGGGCGAGCAGGCGTGGTCGCTAGATTACGAAGAGAATCACCGCCATGAACTGGAAGATGCTGCCGGCGAGCACCCACAGGTGAAACACGCTGTGCAGGTAGCGCACATTTTTGGCGATATAGAACGGCACGCCCACGGTATAGCACACGCCGCCGACGGCGAGCAGGGCAAGCGCCACGGGATTCAGCAGCGCCACAAGCTCGGGCAGCTTAAAGACAACGAGCCAGCCCATCAGCAGGTAAACCAAGCCGCATACCCAGTGCGGTTGACGCTCGCGCATAAAGCACTCGAGGGCGATGCCGATAATGGCGATGGCCCACACGGCAAAGAACAGCGCAGGGCCGCCGTCGTTTGCCAGCGTGATGAGGCAAAACGGCGTATAGCTGCCAGCTATGAGCAGGTAGATGCAGCTGTGGTCGATGATGCGAAACACGCGCTTGGCGCGTGCGGGCTGAATCGCGTGGTAGAGCGTGGAGGCGAGGTATTCGAGAATAATGCTGACGCCATAGACGATAGCCGCGGCCATGTGGGCCGGGCCGCCGCCGCGCAGGGCAGCGAATACGATCAGGAGCACCAGACCCGCAATGCCCAGCAGGCAGCCGACACCATGGGTGACGGAGTTCATGATCTCCTCGCCCACCGTGTAGTGCGGAATGGCCGCGGTCTTGGGCCGCGGCTTGGAACTGTCGCTCGAATCGGACATGCCGGTTACATCCTCCAACATAAAAGAGTTCTCAACACTATATCAAAGCGTCTGGGTACGTGCGAAATTTGCACCATACGTGACCCTTTGTTTACCCATTCTTTGCCTGTTGACGCATCAACGGCGAACATCCATAATGCGCTTGCATTAAATGTTGATGTATTAACATCTTATAGGAAAGCTTCTTATGTCTCAAAACGCACGTTCCCATCTTATGTCTCAAAACGCACGTTCCCATCGAAAGCTCAAGATAGCCGGCGTCGTTGCGCTGGTGCTCGTTGTCGCGCTGCTGGGGTTTGCCGGCAACTTTCTGTTTGACTTCGCGCTGAATCCCCGCGCGCCATACACCATGAAGATGATGCAGGACGGCAAGGACGCCGAAAAGGGCGAGCAGATGGATGCCGAGGAAACCGAGGCGCGGGCGTGGTTTAAAGAGAACCGCGAGAGCAGCAGCCTCACCGCGGACGACGGAACCGAGCTCGCCGCTTGGTATTTTGCCGCCTCGGAGAACACCCACGATTACGCCGTCTGCCTGCATGGATATACCAACGAGCCCATCGGCATGGCCCGATACGCCAAGCGCTTCCACGACCGCGGCATGAACGTGCTCGCGCCTGCCGCCCGCGCCCACGAGCGCTCCGGCGGCGACTATATCGGCATGGGCTGGCCCGAGCGGCTCAATGTCGTTGCATGGATTGGGCGGATCGTTCAGGCTGACCCCGAGGCGCGCATCCTGGTCTTTGGCGAGTCGATGGGTGCAGCAACCGCCATGAACGTCGCGGGGGAATCTCTGCCCGCAAACGTGAAATGCATTATCGAGGACTGCGGTTATACGAGTGTTTGGGACGAGTTTTCTCTGCAGCTCAAGGACGTGTTCGGCCTGCCCAGCTTTCCCTTGCTCGATGTAGCAAACTTGGTGTGCAACGTGCGCGCGGGCTACGACTTTCATAAGGCGAGCAGTGTGGAGCAACTCAAACACGCGACGGTTCCCATGCTGTTTATCCACGGCGACCAGGACACCTTTGTACCGTACAGCATGCTCGACCAAAACTACGACGCGTGCGCCAGCAAGGTCAAGCAAAAGCTCACTATCCATGGCGCCACCCACGCCAAGAGTGCGCAAGTTGACCCCGAGCTCTACTGGAATACGGTCAACAACTTCCTCGATAGGAATTTTTAGGGAAAAAGCGGCGTCTGGGGATTTATCTAACCCCCTATTTTCGGAAGTATGCGGCAAAATCTGGAACTGCCGACCAGACCGCAGTTTTACCAACAATTTATCAGGGGTTTTGTTGCCAAAAAATGTCGTGTGCTCGGCGGTCTCGAAATTTGCCGCATACTTCCGGAAAGCCGCCCGCAAGCGCTGTGCTCACGGGCGACTTTTGCTAACGTTGCGCTACAAAAGCGCTTGATATGTCCAATAGACAGGTGCTACTTGACCTCGATGAGCTCATACTTGCTCGTGCCCAGGCCGATCTTTTCGGCGTGTGCGATACACACGCGCCAGTCGGTGTCGGGATGCGTGATGCAGAAGGGGTCCTTGGCCTGCTCGCCCTCCAGATGCTCGTGGTTATGCTCCATCTTGGCCGCGCTATCGGTGAGCTCGGTGTTGGGCAGCGGCTCGGATGCCATGACGGCATCGGCGCAGGCCTGGTCGATGGCGACCGGGTCGAAGCTCGCGAACATGCCGATGTCGTTGACGATAGGCGTGTCGTTTTCGGGATGGCAATCGCAGTTGGGGCTGATATCCATGGCAAGCGAGATATGGAAGCTCGGGCGGCCGTCGACGACGGCCTTGGTGTACTCGGCGATCTTGCAGTTGAGCACGTCGGCCGCGGCGTCATAGCCGGGCTTGATGCAGTCCTGGTTGCATGCCGCAATGCAGCGTCCGCAGCCCACACAGCGATTGTGGTCGATGGCAGCCACGTGGACCGTGCGGGTGTTGCCGTTGGCAAGCTCGCGCTCGCGGGTGTCGTCAAACGAGATAGCGTTGTGCGCGCAGATCTTTTCACAGGCACGGCAGCCAATGCAGTGCTCGGTCGCGACGTTCGGCTTGCCGGCGGCATGCTGCTCCATCTTGCCGGCGCGGCTGCCGCCACCCATACCTAGGTTCTTCATGGCACCGCCAAAGCCGGCCTGCTCATGACCCTTAAAGTGCGTAAGACTGATCACGATGTCGGCGTCCATGAGTGCCTGGCCGATCTTAGCCTCGCGCACGTACTCGCCGCCCTCGACCGGAACGAGCGCCTCGTCGGTACCCTTGAGGCCGTCGGCGATGATGATCTGACAACCCGTGGCATACGGGGTAAAACCGTTCTGGTAGGCAGTATCGATGTGCTCGAGCGCGTTTTTGCGGCTACCGACATAGAGCGTATTGCAGTCGGTAAGGAAGGGCTTGCCGCCCAGCTCCTTCACGACATCCGCGACGGCGCGGGCGTAGTTAGGGCGCAGAAAGCTCAGGTTGCCCAGCTCGCCAAAGTGAATCTTGATGGCAACGAACTTGTTCTCAAAGTCGATCTGCTCGATACCGGCGCGGCGAATGAGGCGCTTGAGCTTGTCGAGCTGGCTCTCGCGAGCATGCGTGCGCAGGTTGGTGAAGTACACCTTGGCGGGTGCTGCGGGTGCGGTTGCGGTCATAGATCTATCCCCTCGGTCTATATGGCGTTACAGACATAGAGGATGGTACCCGTTGAAGTGGGGTTGAAGTCAAGCACAGGCACTCATTGGGGACAGACTTAAATGAGTGCTTGCCGCCCGGCCGGCGAGCCGGCGATCCGGCAAAGACTGTCCCCAACGACTAGTCGTTTAAGAACGTCCCCAATGACTACTCCTGCACCTTGAGGGCTTCGGCCAGGCTGACGCGCTTGATAGAGCGCGTGTGTAGCAGCGCCACGACCAGGTAGGTCGCAAAGCCAATGCCGACGCATGCAGCCATGGACCAAGCGGGCACGTAGATCTCGATATTGCCGTTGTAGGCGAGCAGCATCGAGCGGAAGATGGCCGTGAGCGAGCCAATAATGACCGGCAGGCTCAGCACGAGCGACGCCGCCACGCACAGCGTGATCGAGCGGATGTACAGATGCGAGATCTCACTATCGCGATAGCCAAAGACTTTCATGTAGCTGATCGAACGGGCGCTGTGGTCGATCACCGCTTTGGTCAGCAGGTACATAAACAGCAGGAAGATAAACACCGCGAGCCCGATCATCATTCCGATCATTTTGCTCATCATGCCGATGAACTGGTCACCCACGGCGCGCATGTCGTCGGGCGTGGTGTCGCCGGCAAAGTAGCGCGCGTCGAGGTCGAGCTTCTCGTTGCTCACATAGCCGTTAAAGTAGGCGGCATCGTTGTCGAACAGCTCGTTAAAGTCATCGATGCTCATATAGATGTTCATGTCCGACTTGGAGCCCCAGGCACAGTCCTTGCCCGCGTACTCAAAGGAATAATGCTCGCCCTCGTACTTGTCGCCGAGCGTGACCTTCTGGCCCTCGCTCCAGCCAAACTTATCGAGCAGACCGCCGCCAAAGACGACGCGCCCATCGCCGACGTCGAGGTCTTTCCAATAACGCGAATCGGATGAAATGCCGTAGACGGAAATCGTCTCCTCGCCATTACCATCGCCACGGTCGTATTGCAGCTGGTAAACGGCGTATTTCTCGGCCTGCGCGATTGCGCCCGCGCCGTTGTCGGTCGTATTGACCGGGTGGATATCGTCGTTGTCAGTGTCGATCTTAGAGGCCTTGTCGATCAGGTCGATAGCCTCATCGCGGTCGCAGCCGAGGGCATCGGCAAGATCGTCAAGGCGCGCGTAGAGCGCATCCTTCTTGTCCTGGACCTTGGCAAGCGCATCCTGCGCTGCGGCCAGGCTCTCGGCAGACGGAGATGCGGCCGCGGCATCGGCTGCCGCCTGCGCCGCATCGGCCGCGTCGTCAAGCTCGTCATCGGCATCCTGGGCGGCAGAAAGCAGTGCGCCGTCAACCGACTGCAAGCGCTCGAGTGCCGACCACTGCTCGCGCTCCTCGGCAGTGCCCTCGAGCTCCAGCGGCGCCTTGAGCGTGTACTGGTGCTCAGCGACCAGGCTCGTCTCGAGGTTGTCCGCATAGTGCGTCATCGTGGGCAGAATCGCCAGGCCAAAGAGCAGCAGCAGCGAGGCAAACGCAATGCCCACGAAGAGCGTGGCGAAGTTGCCTAGGTTGCGCAGGAAGATACGAAGGCGGAAGCGCGAGACAAAGCCCATGCGCTCCGGCAGCTGCAAGCCGCGCTTGGTGCCCGATTTGCCGCTCGCCTCGTGACGAAGGAACTGCAACGGCGTCTTGCCCATTTTGCGAAGCAGGCCCACCAGCGTGATGAGGATGAGCGCAGCGGCGGGGACCACGGCGCACTTCACAAAGATCTCCCAGCTCCAGTACACCTGGAAGGGCGGCAGGCTGTACGAACCGTAATAGAGGCTGCGCATGGGCTCGGTAAAGAACACAATGCCGAGCGCAGTGCCCAAAAGCGCCGCGACCACGCCCACGATGGCGGGAAGCGCAAGGTAGTGCAGCACGATCTCGCGTCGACGATAGCCGCTGGCGAGCAGCGTGCCGATGATGGCGCTCTCCTCCTCGATGGTGGCGTCGGTAAGGACCACAAAGACGAACGCCATGATCACGATGATGATGTCGAGCAGCGTCATCCACATCATAGAGTCGCCGTCCACGTCATCGCGCGCATAGCCAATGCCCTGATTGGAATCGGCGTCGATCAGATCGTCCACGCGCGCATCGGCATCCGCCAGCGCCTCGACCATATCCTGTTCGACATCGATGCGGTCCGCGGTGGAGAGGTCGCGGTCGTTAAAGGTAAAGGAGTACGTATAGGCGGGCGCGCCGCCGGCATCCTCGAGCGCGGCAAAACCGGCGTCGGTGACCTCGGCGACACCATACGTAATGGTGTTCACCGTAAAGTCCGAATTGTCGAGGAACAACGCCTGGCTATCGGGCTGCGTCATGATGCCGCAGATGGTGTAGGTGCGCCCCTCGAGCTCGACCTTATCGCCGATGGCGAGGTCGTTGTTGGTGGCGAAGACACGGTCGATTGCCACCTCATCGTCCGCCCTGGGCTGTTTGCCTTCGCAGTAGGACGCGATATCGACCTTGGTGCGGTGCGCATAGGTGCGCAGGGTGCGCTTGGTGCCGTCGTCGCCGGACGCCTTTTTGATGATGGCGTCGATGGAGAAATTCTTGTAGAGCGTGACGCCGCCGACGTCACCGGCTGCGTCCTCGGCGGCCTTGAGTTGATCGTCGGTAGCCTCGAAGGAGGTGGTCACGCGGCCGTCCTCGATCGTGTACGCATCGCGCATGTCGTCGATAAGGCAGCCGATGGAGTGGGCCGCGAGCAAAAAGCCCGAGGTAAGGGCGATGCTTCCGCACATAAGCAAAAAGATGCCCAGGTACTTGCCGATATTGCGGCGCAGCTCGCGCGGGAGACGTTTTGCGAGAGGTGTCATGGCGCCGCCTACCAATCGAGCTCGGCGGCCGCGACGGGCGACTCGTTGAGCACATCTTCGACGATGCGCCCGTCGCGCAGGCGCAGCACGCGATTGGCCATGCGCGCGATGGCGGCATTGTGGGTAACAATGATGATGGTGCAGCCGTAGGTGCGGTTGACATCCTCCATGAGCTGCAAGATTTCCTTGGACGTCTTGTAGTCAAGCGCGCCCGTGGGCTCGTCGCACAGCAGCAGGCCCGGGTTTTTGACAAGCGCACGGCCGATGGCGCAGCGCTGCTGTTGGCCGCCCGAGACCTGGCGCGGGAACTTGTTGCGGTGCTCGTAGAGACCCAGCGAACGCAGCAGGTCGTCGATGTTGAGCGGGTTTTTGGACAGGTGCGCCGTGACCTCGATGTTCTCCTTGATGGTGAGATCGGGCACCAGGTTGTAGAACTGGAAGACAAAGCCCAGTTCGCGGCGTCGGTATTCGCCCAGGTCTCCGGCCTTGAGCACGGTAAGATCGCAGCCGTCCACCAGAATAGAGCCGGCGTCGGCATCCTCCAGGCCGCCGATCAGGTTAAGAAACGTGGACTTGCCCGAACCCGAAGGCCCCAGCATGACGCAGATCTCGCCGCGGTTGATAGACGTGTTGATGCCGTCGAGCACCGTCAGGCGTGCATCTCCATCGCCGTAGTGCTTTTTGAGATCCTTAACCTGGACGTAGGCCTTCTGCGCCGCCATGGTATCCCCCATTGTTAGCCTCGTACTACTTTATGAGCGTTATAGTAAACCTTGGCGAACTATTTTGGGGCGAGGCCTGAAATTTATTTCAGACTAGTCATTGGGGACGTACTTAAATGACTAGCCGTTTAAGAACGCCCCCAATGACCAATGACTAGGTGGCTAGGCGCGGGATTTGGTGCGCGAGAGTGCGAGGCCTACGGCGGCGATGGCCGCGGCAAAGAGCACCGTGACGCCTAGGTCGCAGGCGATGTCGCCCAGCACGGCAGACGTCAGATCCGAGGCAAGCGCCTTGCCGATCGCGTCGTTCACCCAATATGTCGGCACAAAATGCGCCACGGTCTGCACGGCCGAGCCCATCAGCGACAGCGGCATCCAGGCGCCGCCCAAAAACGTCATGAGCATGCCGAGCAGGTTGCCCACACCGTTGAGCAGTTCCTCGCGCGCACCCAGGCTCGAAAGCGCAAAGCCAACGGCCAGCGGCGTGCACGCAAGGGCAAACGTCGCCGACAGCGCCAGGCATACACGGCCCACGCCGACCTCGGCGACCGCGCCGGCAAAGCCCACGACGCCCATCATGCTCGACACAAACCAGATGCAGACGGTGATCACGGCGGCGGCCGCAAACACGGCAAGCGAGCGCTGGCGCTCGGAGATTGGGCCGGCATCCATACGACGCACGCGCTCGGGCTCGTTCATGCCCGAGAACACCAGCCCCACCGACACGATGACCGACGAGATAATCGCGTACGCGCCAAAGTTGAAGTACGACTCGAGCGTGGCGGCGGCGGTCGAGTCAACCTTGACCTGCTCGATCTCGACCTTGGCACGCTTCGCGGCCGCATGATCGGCAGCCTTGGCGACGTCACCGTTGGAGGCAGTGGGCTCAAGCGCCGCCGCAGCGCCCGCGAGCGAGATCCAGCGCGAGGCCTCGGCAGACGAAAGCGCCGCCGCCATGGTGCCGGCACCGTAGGTCACATCGAGCTTGGGCAGGGACTCCCCCGCGCGGGCAGCTGCAACGAGGTCGCCCTCAAACCCCTCCGGGATAAAGAACACGCAGTCGGCACTGCCCTTGGCGCTGTTGCTCTTGGAAAGCGCGTCCGCAAGGTCGTAGGTGTCGTCGCCGACGCCCGTGACCAGGTCAAAGCGCGAACCCAGGTGCTTGGTAAGCGCACGCGAAAGGTCACTGTCGTCGCGGTCGACCACGACCACGTTGGCATCGTAAGGCTTGTAGTCGGTGAGCTGCGACGAGTTCGAGCTCACCGATGCCGCGATAAACACACCCAACAGTGAAATAAACACCGTATAGATGAGCAGGTAGAGCGGGTGCGCGAGCGCCATGCGAAGCGCAGTCTTAAAGGTGCTCATAGCGGCTCCTTCCAAAGATCAGCGTGGCGGCGGCAACGAACAGCAGCGCCATCAGGACGAGCGCGCCGGCGCGGACGGCGAAGGGCCCCAGGTCCTCAAAGAAATACAGGCGATTGAACATGTCGCAGATGAGCTTGACGGGGTTGAGCCAGCACTCGGCCGGGCAGGCGCGGGCGACGTCGTCGGCAAGTGCCATCGCCGGCTCACCGTAGAGGCCGGCGAACAGGGCACACGTGGTGGCAAAGCCCGTGAGGATGCCCGACTTGGACGCCTTGCCGCCCTTAACGGGAAGCGTGCCCACAAAGAGTCCCAAGCCCGTGGCGGCTAGCGCGGAAGCGGCGCCGCCCGCCAGACACAGCCCCTCGCGCCCGCCAAAGTCGATGCCCACGACCAGGCGCACGTAGCCGATTGCGATCGCCATCGAGGCAAAGGAGACCAGCCACGAGCCCACAAAGATACCGGCTAGCGATGCCGTCTTGGAAAGGCCACCCACGCAGCGACGCGCGCCGAGGCCAGACAGATTGGGTTGCAAATCGACGACGCTCAAGGCGGCAAACTCGGCAGACATCATCGCGACCAGACCAAAGAGCGCGTAATAGTAGATGACCGTGCCATCGGGCGTGATGCGTGTCAGGCTCACACGGCGGGTTCCGCCCTCGAGCGACAGGGCGCGCGCAACCACCTCCGGGTCGGCGAGTGCCGCCGGGTTGTTCTGGGCAATCTGGGACATGAGCTCGGCATTTTGCGTATACGAGCTTGCCACCGTCTCCAAAATGCTACGGTCGGTGAGCACCGATGAGGCACGCGAGCTGTCGTAGCTCGATAGCAGCGTGAGCTTGGGTGCGCCTTCGGCGTCAACCGTATAGATGCCCGCGACCTCGCCGGCCTTAAGCGCACGGTTCGCATCGGCTGCGTCGTCGCACTCATGGATCTCGAGCAGTTGGTCGTCGCCCTCCTCGTCGAGCGACGTCGCCACGCTCTTAAAGGTCGAAGCGTCCCAGGCCTCGTCCGCCACGACGGCAACCGGCACCGGATCGACCGTGCCGTCGGAGCTGAGGTTCGCAAACATAAACATGAACATCGTGGAAAGCGCAATGGGAAAGAGAGCACCCCAGACCCACGTGCTCGGCCGGCGCAGCAGCGTCTTGACCGTGATAATAATGGTGTTGAACATGGCTGCCCCCTAGTCGCGCAGCTCGCGGCCGGTGATCTCGAGGAACACGTCGTTGAGGGTCGGCGGCTCACTCCACACGCGGCCGAGCGCCACGTCGGCGGCGCGCAGCGTGTCGAGGATGTCGACCAGATTGTGCGGACTCGCTTCGCAGGTGCAGACGAGCTCACCGCCGGACAGCTCAACCGAAAGCACATGCTCGAGGGCGCGCAGTCGCTCGACCGTGGCGGGCTCGACGGCGCCGACCTCGACGGTCACACGCTCGCCCATCTGAATCATGCGCTTGAGCTCGTCGTTGGTGCCCTGCGCCAGCACGCGCCCGCCGTCCATGATCATGATGCGGCTGCAGATTTGCTCGATTTCCTCCATGTAATGGCTGGTATACACCACCGTGGCACCCTCGTCGCGCAGGCGGCAAATGCCCTCCAGGATGGCGTTGCGGCTCTGGGGGTCGACCGCCACCGTGGGCTCGTCGAAGAAGATGAGCTCGGGCTTGTGCGCGATGCCGCAGGCAATGTTGAGCCGGCGCGCCAGGCCGCCCGAGAGCTTACCGGGGCGGAACTTGGCAAAGTCGCCCAGACCGACAAAGTCGATCGCCTCGTCCACGAGCGCACGGCGGCGCTTGCGGTCGTTGACGTAAAGACTGCAGAAATAGTCGATGTTCTCACGCACGGTAAGCTCGTCGAACACCGCCACCTGCTGCGGCACCACGCCTATGCGGCGCTTGAGGTCGTAGCGGGCGGGCGTCATGGGCTCGCCGAACAGCTCGATGGTGCCTTTGTCGTAGGCAAGCAGCTGCAGAATGCAGTTGATGGACGTGGTCTTGCCCGAGCCGTTGGGGCCGAGCAGTCCAAAGATTTCGCCGGGGGCGATGCTCAGGTTAAAGTGGTCGAGCGCGATAAGATCGTCATAGCGCTTGACGAGGTTTTCGACGTGGACGATGTCTGTCATGAGGCGGCCCTTCTGTTGATCGTGGCCCGGTACGATTGCATCATCGCAGGAGTGGGCGGCGCGCACCAGTGAGCTTTGTCACGAGTACGAGGGGGCGGAGGCGAAACCCCCGCTCGCGCGAGCGATCGACGCCGCTTTGCCGCGCGGGAGGAATGTCACGGTTGCCCCGGGCGGCGCCTCCCCCGCGCGCAGCATCGCGTACAATACCCGTATGAACAGGCTTTTCGACAAATCGATTGTGCTGGCGTGCTGTATTGCGGCCGCCATGGGTCTTGCCGTGGACGCTCGTCTGGTTGTGGCGTTTTGCCTTGGCGTTATAGCCACCTCGGCGTCGGAAGTCGCACGAGAAGAACACGCCCATCGCGCGAGCGAGGCCGCGAGCTACGCTTACATCATCGCTGCCGTCTTCGTGCCGCCATTTATGCCGTTCGCACCCCTTGCCTTCTATGACATCGCGCGACGCGTGCGCCGTGAACGCATCTGGCCCGCGCTGGCGATTGGCGCCGTGTTTGTCTGCGCGCTTGTCGCGGACCTTCGTGGCGGCGTGCTCACCACCCGAACGCTGTTGCTAACCGCCATCCTTTCGATCGCTGCCACGTTGCTGTCGCTGCGCACTGCGCAGCTGGAGCGCGAACAGGAACGCATGCGTCGCACCCGCGACAAGCTGCAAGAACGCGCCCTGGCACTCGAGGCACGCAACCGCGACCTCGCCGACCGCCAGGACTACGAAGTCGAGCTCGCAACGCTCGCCGAACGCGCCCGCATCGCGCGCGAAATCCACGATAACGTGGGCCACCAGCTCACGCGCGCTTCGCTCCAAACCGAAGCCTTGCGCGTGGTCCACGCCAACGAGCCCGGCGTCGCCGCCGATTTCGCCGATGTCAAACGCACGGTTGACGAGGCGCTCCAGCTCGTGCGCGCCAGCGTCCACGCGCTCAACGACAACGCCGTCGACCTTTCCGTGCAGCTCGAACGCATCGTTGAAGGCGCGCGCTCGGACGGCGGCCCGCAGATTGAGCTTGAAGTTATGACTGAACATACGCCCGCAAATGTCGCCAACTGCTTTGCGGCGGTCCTGCGCGAGGCGCTCTCCAACACCATGCGCCACGCTTGCGCCCATGCTGTCACTGTACGATGCATGGAACATCCGTCATTTTACCAGCTCATCGTTACCGACGATGGCACTGGCGGGACCCGGACGGGTGGTCGCGGCGTCGCAGAAGGCATGGGGCTCGTCTCCATGCGCGAGCGCGTCGAGGCGCTTGGCGGAACCTTCACCGCCGGCCTGCGCGCCGGCGCCCCCGGCTGGCGCGTGTTTGCCACCGTCCCCAAACAGCAAGGAGATGACGCCCGATGAGGCTCATAGTTGTCGACGACGACCGCTTGGTAGTCGATTCGCTCAAGATTATCCTGGGCGCCCAGCCGCAGATCGAAGTGGTTGGCACCGGAGCCGACGGCAACGACGCGGTGGCACTTTACGCCGAGCACGCGCCCGATATCGCGCTGCTCGACATTCAGATGCCGGGGCGCGACGGCCTTTCGGCGGCGCGCGAGATCCTTGAGCACGACCCCGCGGCACGCGTGGTGTTTCTGACGACATTCTCGGATGACGAGTACATTGTGTCGGCGCTCAAGCTGGGCGCCCGCGGTTACCTGATCAAGACCGATGTCGCCGCCATTCCGCCAGCGTTGGCGCAGGTCATGGATGGCAAACGCGTGCTCGAGGGCAAGGCGATCGAAGATGTCGATTTTGATGGGGCGAACGCTGAGGCCGGTGCGACTCGCCGGCCCGCGGCCTTTGCCGGTCTGACCGACCGCGAGTTCGAAGTCGCCGAGCTCATCGCCCGCGGCCTCGATAACAAGGAGATTGCCGCCACGGCTTATATGGGAGAAGGCACGGTGCGCAACCACATCAGCTCGATCCTGGCCAAAATGGGCCTGCGCAACCGCACCCAAATCGCCATCGCCTACCTGCGAGGGTAATTACCCAACGGCCGACCGCTCCGGCATAGCAAAATGGATGCTACCGATTTAATGCCATATCAAAACTATGCCGGTTTACTACGATGAATCGCCCACCTTCGACCACGGTAAATTGTGCGCTTGCAAAACCGCAGGTAGAACGCTTGTAATATTTAGAAAAATGCAGTCATGGTCGGAAATGTCGAATTCATCGTAGTAAACCGGCATAGTTTTGTTCGGTCGGCCCTGCACGAGCGCCTCCGCAAGGCTCGCGGGACCAAAATGATCCGTTTTCTTCCGCCCGCGGAGATCGGCAGACGGCGCCCGCCACGAAATGGGCCCATCTACTACGTTTGACCCGATACCCCTGACCATAGCCGCGTTTCATGAAAAATCGCAGGCGTTCTACCTGCGGTTTTCATTTCACATTACTTGCCGTGGTCGAGGGCTGCCGTCTAAACGTAGTAGATGGGCCCATTTCGTGGCAGACGGGTCACGCGGCAGCCCTCGCAAGGCCAAAATGATCCGTTTCCCTCTGTCCACGGGAGATCAAAGGCTGTTACGGATATGGTGCCATTCCAAAACTACGCCGGATTACGGAGCTAAAGTCGGA
>UQMW01000017.1 GCA_900542275.1 uncultured Collinsella sp. | reverse complement strand
CCGCGAGTCCCGGCAGGTACGCCGCCGACATCCCGGCCGCCCTGGCGCGGGCGAGCGCGAGGGCGCCTATGTTGCGCGACTGGTCGACGACCACGAGCGCATCGGGGAAGCGGCCGAACAGCGAGTCCAGGTCGTCCTCCCTGTTCGCGACGGGGGTGCTCAACAGCACCTCGCCATCTCGAGTCGCGACGCATGCCCAGTGGGACGATTTCCCGACATCGAGCCCGATGACGGCTTCCGGCATTCTAATTGGTGCCACGGTGGTATCCTCCAATCGGTAGGCCGATCGGAACCCCTCCCCGCGACACCCACATTACCTGGCCGTGGCGCTTGCGCCCGGCAGTTTCCTATCAGTCGTCCGGAGCGGCGAGCGCCCCCGGTGGCAACACCCCCCGGGCCCTCTACGGGGCAGGGGCAGACGGCCATCCGGAGGCGCCCGATCGGCGGCCCCTCGGGGCTTGCCCGTATCGTAGGCAATGCGCCGAATGCTCGCCATCGAAATTTATCGATGGCCTATTTCAGACTGTAATGGGCGATTTTGTTGCTCCGGACGACTTTAAAATGATACCCAGAACAAGTTTTTTCAGATAATCGATAGTGAGGCTCCAGTCGCTAAGCACACCCGCTTTGATAAACAGCTTTATCAGGGACTTTAGTAGGTAAAAATCGGTCTCTATGTGCCGAATGTAAGTTGACTGTCCATTTTCCGAAACAACTTATTCTAGGTAGCATTTTTAAGGCCCGTCCAAGGCAAAATATAAGTATTTTGCGACCAAAACTCTAGTCCGCGCGACCATTTTTCGCCCGCGCGGCTACATTCCCGCCCAATCGATAAAAATCTCCTCACGAAGCCGCCGTTCGAGCTCCTGCTGCCGCGGCGTCTTGTCTTTCAGCGGCACATCGAGATAGGACATGATGAGCTCCATCACCACGCGGAAGGCATCGGAATCGGCCAGCTGACCACAGGTCATCAGAACGACGGGATATCCCATGGCTTGCAAAGCCGTCGTTCGATCGGAGTCCGAGATCTTGGATTCTATGGATCCGTGTATGGCTTTACCTTGGCATTCAACCAGGCACTCTCGGCTGCCGTCCTTATTTGCCAGCAGAATATCGGCATAGCGCCTATCAAGCCCCGAAATCAGGCGGGCACTGCGCGTCAAGCGAATCTCGACGTTATTGGTAAGGCGCAGCCCTTCGCCGCCGCGCAACCTCGTAAGGCCAAACAGCATCGAAGCCTGGACCTCGAGCGGCGATGCCGCCACCCCCGTAATGCATTTCGCGGCACGCGTGAACGATTTAGCGCCGCGGAGCCCCGGGATCTTATCGACGTACTCGGTAAGCTCAGAGAGCTCGATCAAGGGAGGTCGTTTCCACAAGTCCGTTGGATTCCCCGAGACATCCTTTACGTTTTCCCAGCCCGACCGTGCGTCACTCCATCGGCTCCCATATGCCTGCTCAAGTGCCGACTTTACCTGAGGCGCAATCTTGCACACGGCAAAGGTGCCGCACATCTCATACATGCACATGATTAAACGCTCGTTTGAGACCGAGGAAGCCAGGGTCAGCAGGGTAAAGAGCGGGGACGCAACATCGAGGCCAAACTCCGTCTGCCGCACGGAATCAAACGGCCTCTCCCCGTTCCAAACATGCCTGACAATGCGATCGCCCTTACGTCCACAGCTGCCCTGCGCCAACACGTGTAACGGGGTGCCCAGGAAATGCGTGACGAGCGGATGCTCACATAGGTGCTCCCTGCGCGGATCGTCCGCAGAATCGGGCAGGTCCGGCATTATTGCCAAGACCTGTGGAGGTATCCGGTGATACCGAAAGGCAGATATGTCGCACAGCATGTCGTCCATGAAGGGTACGTACCCGCTGCGTCGCTTGTGAACCCGCTCGGACGGCAAACGCGCTGGCTCGGCCTGCGAACGGTAAATACTGCCACGCCCACGTCGCGGATCTCTCAGGAGGCTTACAATCGGTTTGGAAAGCAAACTGATTGTGAGGTTGCATATGGTTGATGAGAACTTTGCCTGGCGGCTTGCGCAGGAGCTCGTGCGGATCGACAGCTCAGACCCGGGCGCGTATGAGGATGAAATTGAGCGGTATATCAAAGCGCTGGTTGAGGCTCGGCTGGAGCGGTTGAGTCATCCGGTGCTCCATGCCGTGCAGATTGAGGAGCTCGAAGTGCTGCCCGGGCGCCGCAACCTTAAAGTCACCGTGCCGGGCCAAAGCGACGAGCCGCGGCTGATCTATATCTGCCACATGGATACCGTCACCTTGGGCGATGGCTGGGACGCAGACATCGCACCGCTTGGGGCGGTTGTGCGCGACGATAAACTCTATGGCCGCGGTGCCTGCGATATGAAGGGTGGCCTGGCCTGCGCCATTGCCGCACTGGTCCATACGCTCGAGCGCGTGGCGGCGGATGGCGCGCTGCCACGCCGCGGCTTTTCGCTCATCTGCTCGGTCGACGAGGAAGACTTCATGCGCGGCTCAGAGGCCGCGATCGATGCTGGCTGGGTCGGCTCGCGCGAATGGGTGCTGGACACCGAACCCACCGACGGACAGATCCAGGTGGCGCACAAGGGTCGCACGTGGTTCGAGATTGAAATGGCTGGCGTGACGGCGCATGCGAGCCAGCCTTGGAAGGGCGCGGATGCCGTCGCCGCCATGGCCGAGGTCGTGTGTTCGCTTCGTCGCGCGTTTGCGGCGCTGCCCGCGCACGATGAGCTGGGGCCTTCGACCATCACGTTTGGCCAAATCGAGGGCGGATATCGCCCCTACGTCGTACCCGACCGCGCCAAAGTTTGGGTCGACATGCGCCTGACCCCGCCGACCGATACGGCCGCCGCAATCAATATGGTCGAGCATGCCATCGCCGTCGCCGAAGCCACCGTTCCCGGTTGCCATGGCAGCTACACCGTGACGGGCGACCGCCCCGCCATCGAGCGCGATCCGGTCTCTCCCCTTCTAGCTGCACTCAAGTGCGCAGCAGACGATGTAACGGGCACGGATACGACCGTCGGCTTCTTTACCGGCTACACCGACACTGCCGTCATTGCCGGCAAGACGGGTAACCGTAACTGCATGAGCTATGGCCCAGGCTCGCTCGCGCTCGCCCACAAGCCCAACGAATATGTGCCCCACGCCGACATCGTTCGTTGTCAGCAGGTGCTAATCGCGCTCGCCGATAACGTGCTCTGGGACGCGAGCGGCCAAGTTGGGGCATAATAAGCCGCGAACAAACTGACTCGTGCGTTAGGACCGCCCCATGAAAGCACTTCCGTTTCCCTGCATCCGCCCGGCTCAGGACCGCGTGCTCGAGGCACTGCCTGCAATGGGCAGCATCCTGAGCGGCAACGATGCTCTGCGCGGAGCCATTGCCGATGGTCTGATGCTCAAGGATCCAGGCGCGGCGTATTACGTGTACGAATGCTCGGGTGAGCCGGGACGCGTGACGGGTGTCGTGGCGATTTGCCCGGTTAACGTGCTGACGGGCGGCGACGAGGCTGCCGCCGAGAGCATCGACGCACTCGCCACCGCGCGCGCGATCGCCGAGCTCAAGGTGCAGCCGCGCCCCGTGTCGCTCGCCTACGAGGCGTCGCCCGTCATGGATATCATTTTGAGCGCTGCCAAAGAGGGCGCATCGCTCTACGCCGTCACCGATCCCGCGGGCGTCACACATCGCGTGTGGGAGGTCAAGCGCGAGGACGCCGTTGCCGCCATCCGTGCCATGCTCGATCAGGCGCCCGACCCGGTGTTCGCCGGTGACTCCGCCTATGTCGCCGCACTGGCTGGGGCATCGCAGATTCTGGCCGACGAGGCCCGCGCTGCCGGCGCCTACTCTGGCAAAGAGCCGTTCAACTTTGCTGTAGCCGTGCTGTTCCCCGCCGCGCAGGTCAGCGGCAGCGCGCCGCAGGTTCCGACGGGTCTGCTCACTCACCAGGTCTCACGGTTCTAGCGAACTCAAACGCTAAGCTGGAAAACCCAGCATCCAAACAAACAAGGGGCGGAGATGCAGCAAACGCATGCACCTCCGCCCTTTTCGCATCAAACAATTACGCCGGTAAACCGGGCCGCAACGTCAGCGTTATCCACGCTGCGGACCTGCCGCCGCCACGAGCGGCTCTAGCCCCAGCTCGCGCGCGTAGTCTTCCTGCGTAAAGACTTCGACCAGTTCAAACGTATCGGCCGCATCGTCAAACGCAAAATGCAGCACTGAGCAGTTGCCTGGCACGCGTTCGCGCTCGTCGGCCGCCGCGCCCCGCACGTGGTCCAAAAACTCCTTGATAGCTGAGCCATGACTTACCGCGAGCACGCACGTATGGTCCGGACGCTGCATAAGATCGGTCAGCGTCGCCACCATGCGCGTGCGCACCTGGATCTGGCCCTCGCCGCCAAACTGCCGATAGAAGTCGCGCCACGGGCGCTCGGGCATAAGCATCACGCGCTCGGCCTCAAAGTCGCCAAAGAACCACTCACGCAGGCCGTCCAGGCGCTCGTACGCCAAGCCCGGCCACAAGTTGGCGATAGTCTGCTCGGTGCGATGAAGCGTAGAGGTGTAGGCATGATCGGGCTCAATGCCGCGCGCACGTAAAAACATGCCGGCGCGCGCCGCCTGGTCGCAACCCAGCTGCGTAAGCGGCGAGTCACTCCACCCCTGAATGATACGCTTAAGGTTGAATATCGTCTGTCCATGACGGACCAGATACAGATCTTTATTCATAGGGGTCCTTTCGTTCGTTACCAACCCAAGAGCGAAAACGCCCCGTCGCAATAGCCAAAATGAAGCACGGCACCGTTGTCGGGTAGCTCTCCCCCGCCAGTCACATACTCAAGAAACTCCTGGCAGGCTGAGCCGTGGGAAACCGCCAGCACGCAGTCGTGCTGCGGCCTGGCCATGATGCGGGACAGCGCCGCGACCATGCGCGACTGAAGCTGCACTTCCGACTCACCGCCAAAGGCCACCGGATAATCGCCCCAGGGCTGCGGCGGCATCTCGCGATTTGATGTGCCCTCCAGCGAGCCAAAATGCCACTCACGCAGGTCATCGACCAGCTCAATGGAACGGCCCTCGCCAACGATAAGCTCGGCCGTATGCCGCGCCCGGCCCAACGGCGAGGAATACACATGATCAAAGGCCACGCCACGCGCCGCAAACGCCGTACGCGCCGTCAGCGCCTGCTCGCGCCCGCGCGCCGTAAGCGGCGAATCGTGCCAGCCCTGCAAAATGCTCTGCACATTGAGCTCAGTCTGCCCATGCCGCACCAAATACAGATCTGCCACACACCCTCCCCTCGTACCACCACAAAGGGGACAGGAGCCTTTGTGGTGATTTTGCCGCCGGATTGCACCGCAACGACGCACAACTACAGCAGCACGTCGGCAAGCGGACGCTTGGGTACGTGGTGCACCTGCGCCTCGTCGCGCCAATAATTGATGGAGCCGTCGGGGTTGGAATCGATCGCATCGATCACCTGTGTCTCGGCCGGAACGCCAAACGCCATGATCAGCTTGAGCTCATACTTGTCGTTATTGAGCCCCATGGCATCGATCGCGCGGGGCGTAAAGGCCTTGAACATGCAGGCTGCCACCTCGGGCGTGGCGCTGCGGGCGGCGAGCATCATCGTCTGCGCGGCAATGCCCGTGTCGACCTCGGTAATGGGAGCGGCGGGCTTGCCCGGAACGGCGCGCTCGGCCAAAATCGCGATGTAGCCGGTCGGACGCTCGCCCTCATCGGGACCCGGCCAATCCTTGAGCGCACCGGCCCACGCGAGCTCATCAAATACGCGCGCGCAGTCCTCTGCACCGCTCACCACATGAAAGCGTAGGCGCTGAGCGTTGGCGCCGCAGGGAGCCAGGTGCGCCAGTTCCGCCAGCTCGAGCAAAAACTCGCGCGGCACGCGCATGGACTCGTCAAAGCGGCGGCACGTGCGGGCGCGGCGAACCAACGCATCGAACGCGTCCAGGCCGAGCTTTTCGCAACCTTGCTTTGCCATCGACTCCACGCTCGACGGCACCACGGGAACTGCTTTGTTCATAGGGACCCCCCAATAAAACCCAATTGTTCTTAAGAAAATCTAACCTAAAACGTAGGCAATTACACTCAACGGCATAATGTTCCACAGCTGTTGAATATCCTACATCCAAACGGGAACAAAGGTAACAATTCGGGAAGATGAGGCTCCCATTCGCCCTTCCCGCCCCACGCGACGGTGCCCTTGGGCGATACTGGTTGCAGGAGCTGCGGCTTAGCCGCACGGAAAGGAGACATCATGGGCATCTTTAAGACCGATGACAAGCAATCGAGCGCGTTTGGATTTGACGAGAAAAGCATGGCAGGCAAGGCCGTCAAGGCCGTGCGCTGGATTTACGCCATCACGGGCGTCTTGGCGCTCGTCGCCGGCATCGCACTGCTGTTTGCGCCCGCCAAGTCCCTCGTCTTCCTAACGACCGTCTTGGGCTTCTATTTTGTGATCACGGCCGCGATCAGGCTGTTTACCGCTGTTTTCGAGCCGCTGCTGCCCACCGGCTGGCGCGTTACGAGCATCATGTCCAACCTGCTCATCATTCTGGGCGGCGTGGTGATCCTGCGCAACCAGGCCTTCTCGACCGCGACGCTCACCACGCTCGTGGTGGTCGTCGCCGGCTTTGGCTGGATCGTCGAGGGCGTCATGTCGATTCTGGAATCTGAGCTTTCCGCCAACCGCGCCCTCGCCATCCTGAGCGGCGCACTCTCCATCATTGCGGGCATGTTCGTGTTTATCTATCCGCTGTGGTCGGCCAAGATGCTCGTCATCTTTAGCGGTGCCGCGCTGCTGGTGTTTGGCGTGACGCTCATTGTCCGCGCCATTCAGTTTGGCAAACTGGTGCGCTAGATGCCAAAGACGCTTTTTATTGATGCCGACGCCTGCCCGGTCACACGCGAGTCGATCGACTGCGCGCGGAGGGCGGGCGTTGCCGTCGTTATCGCCGGCAACAGCACGCAAAACCTGGAACGCCACATTCGCCGCGACGATCCGCGCGACGTTGAGCATGCGCGTCGGGGCTTTTGGGTCACAACGCTCGATGTGAGTGTGGGAGCCGATAGCGCCGACTTTGCCATTATCGAGCGCCTGCAGGCTGGCGATGTGGTCGTGACACAGGACATAGGCCTGGCGAGTATGGTACTCGGACGCGATGCCGCCGCCATCGGCGTGCGCGGGCGCGTGTACGAAAAAGCCACCATCGATATGCAGCTGTTTATTCGTCACGAGGAAAAGAAGGTGCGCCGCGCTGGCGGTCGCACCCGCGGGCCGGCGGCATTTACCAGCGAAGATCGCGCCCGCTTTAAGCGCAACCTCATTGAGCTGTTACGCTGACCAAGGTAGATTTTTGGGCTTAGAGACCAAAGGCGGAGAGAACGAGTCCCCAGCCGGCGCCGATGACGTACATCATGACCAGAAACAGGGCGTTTTCGCGAGCGCTGCGGTTGGTGCGGAACAGCACCAGGTAGCCCACGCCAGCGGAAATGAGCGTGCCGGCGAGCATCGGCGCCAGCTGCAGCGCGCCTTCCAGGTACAGTTGCGTGATGACGACGCTGGCAGAGCAGTTGGGGATCAGGCCGACAAGCGCCGAGCCCAGGACGGCGAGCGTCTCATTGCCGCGCAGGAACTGCTCGATTGCGGACTCGCCGAACGTCTCGAGCACGGCGACCAGAATCAGCGTCACCAGAAAAATGAATACCGAAACCTGCACGGTGTGAGAGATCGCGCTGCGGATAATCGACACGACGGGCGCACCTTCGTGTGAGTGGGAGTGACCGTGGCCATCATGGTGTTCATGCTCGCCCTCATGTTCGTGATCGTGGCCATGTCCGTGTTCGTGCTCGTCCTCGTCTTCATCACAACCGCAATGGTCGCGCTCACACAGCTCATGGATGTGGTCGGCGCTCACGCCCGCCTCGGCAACCTCGTCGATGATGTCACCCCCGGTATGGTCGTCATGCGCACAGTTCACATGAGCCGGATTGGCAGCAGTCCCCAACACGGTACGGCGAATCGCCGCATGCGCACGAGCGTTGCGACGTAGGCCACGAATGGCGGCATCCACGATAAAGCCCGTGACCAGCGCAATCAACGCTTTCGAGGCGAGCAGCATCGCCATGGTCTGCATGGGAACTTGCTCGGCGAGCAACAGCGGCAGCATCTCGTCTGAGGTCGAGAGGAACACCGCAACCAGCGTGCCCAGCGTCACGACGCGACCGGCGTACAGTGTCGCCGCCATGGCCGAAAACCCGCACTGTGGCACCATGCCCAGCAACGAGCCAACCACGGGGCCGGCGGCGCCCGCGCGCTTGATAGCGCCGTTGACGCGGTCGCCCGCCACATGCTCCAGCGTCTCGAGAGCAAGATACGTCACCAACAAAAACGGCACCAGCGACAGCGTGTCCTTGCCGGCGTCGAGCAGAATATCAATCAGTAAATCCATGACGGATGGAACCTTTCGTGTCTTTCGGCAGCATTGTAAAAGTCCTAGCGGTCAACTAGGGTATTGTAGTTGTCCCGGGCGCGGTGCCAATAGTTGCCTATGGTAAACTATCATCTCGCCATAACTCAGTAACCTCGAGCCGCACAACGCGGCCCGTCCAAGGAGTAGCATATGAACGTATCGCAAGCACTCGAATACGAGCGCCAGCCGTTTATCCCCATGTTTATCTACGGCGACCACGGCGCCATGGAGTCCGAGCGCCAGAAGGGCGAGGAGGCCCTCAAGGTGCTCGAGACCGAGTACTTTACCGCCGAGGGCGACCCCGGCTTCGACTTTGCCACCGTGCGCGACCTGGCCGACCGCAACCGCGACCTGTGCGACCAGATTGGCGAGGCGCGTCTGCGCAACGTGACGCCCGCGACGCTCTCGCGCGGCCTGTCCGATGCCGACACCTGCGCCGCCATCGGCAAGATGCAAAAGCGCACCGCCGCGTCCGTTATGCGCGAAATCCGCGGCGACCGCGACGCGCTCGGCGTGGCCTACGCCCGCAAGCCCATCCAGGGCACCGTGCTCGGTATCGACATCGAGACCACCGGCCGTGCACCCGAGCGCGGCTATATCATCAACGTGGGCTGGGAGATCATGGAGCTCACCAGCGACGCCGTCCCGCATGACGCCGAGGCACACTACTGCGGCCTGCCCGACATCTACCGCGGCGAGGATGTGCCGTTGTCGAATATCCACCACATCACCTGGGACGACATCGACGGCAAAAAGCCGTTCCGCGAGAACAAAGAGCTGCAAAAGCAGCTGCTCAAGCTTATGAAGAAGTACCCGTACATGGCACACAACGCCGCCTTTGAGGACAGCTGGTTCAAGATCCACCTGGACGGCTACGCCGAGGCACGCCGCGCCGGCAAGATCATCGTCATCGACTCGCGCCAGATCTGCCGCAGCCTGGACGCCGACGTGCGCTCGCTCCCCCGCGAGTCCGCCCCAGCCGCGCTCGAGAACTGGGCGCGCCGCCGTGGAACCCTCGCCGCCGACGCCAACGAGCAGCACCTGGGCTTGGACGACACCGACCTCATGCTCCGCACCGTCCAAGCCGAGTTCAACCTCAAGAACCTATTCGCGAAATAACCGATCCATCTGCGGGAGCGCCTGCCAGGCACAGCGCAATCCGTCTGGGCACACCGGCACGCAGTAAACTAGGGCGCAGCCTTATGGCTGCACCCTAGTTTTCATCAAAACGAGCAAATACGCGTGCTTCACATAGTCGGCAGGTTGGCCCACCTACATTTTTCGAGTTGTTCGGCCAGCTGAACCACTAGTCAAGGCCCCTTGAACCGCAATCGAGCGCTATAGTCGCCCCAATTTCGCAACCAAGCCCTATAAATCTATCTGAATCAATTCGAATAGGACGTTGCGATCGCACCATTCGTATAGGATAAGGCCGAATAACTCAAATTATGTTGGTGAGGCATCTGAGCGGTCGGCAAAAACGCTTAGAAGCTACGAATCCGCAACTAAAGTTCACCAAAATGGGGCAGCCGACAGAAACCTCCCCAGCCGAAGCTGCCCCCCCTCAATACGACAGCTCAAAAACCCACCGTTCGCAGAAGATAAGCCGCGCCCCAATACCGTTGCCCGAAGTTTCGAGCGTATATGGCGTCCGCTATGCCATCATGCGCGTATGGGAATCGTTCTGTCACATACCACGGCACGCGCTGTATACCAAACAGTCAACTCGCTCGCAAGCCACGCGACCGATCCCATATCTATGGAAAAGATCAAGGTGTCTGCGCCGACCACGTCCAACCTGGAAGCGGCGCGAGCATGGCTCAACAGAAAGAATGTCGATTCTGAAAGCATCCATGTGCTGACGTTTTCCAATAATGCCAAAAGGCACCGCAAGGGCTGCATCTGCCACTGCACGCGCTATACGTTTGATGCAGAAAGCTACCTAGAACTCGAGCCGAACGTCTACATCGTCGATATCAAGCTGTGCGCGTTAGAAGCAGCAGCCGACCTCAACCTTTCGGAGCTCGTTGAGTATTACTTTGAAATCTGCGGCTCCTACGCGCTTGGAACGTCCGACGAAACTCAATATCGCGAGCGCCCAGCCCTAACCGGCGTTGAAGAGCTCAGAGCCTTCTTTTCAGAGGCATCGGGGTATCGTGGATCTAATAAAGCACTTAAGGCACTTTCTTATGTACGCGAAGGCTGTCGCTCCCCACTCGAAACGGCGTTTGTCATGATGCTGACAATGCCCAAGTCAATGGGTGGCTTAGCCATACGCGCTATCAAAACGGACTATCCGATCCCAGTCCCCAAAAGATACGCCGCCCTAACGCGACGGACGGTTTTCTACCTCGACGCGCTGCTCGAAAATTCGATGACCGATATCGAATACAACGGCTTTTACCACGACGAGCCCGAACAGCAATCAATTGACGAGGAACGCCGAAACACGCTGCGAAACATGGGATATGCCGTTATCACAGTTAGTCGTCATTCGTTTTTCAAGCAGTCCGCTTTTAGGCGGGTCATGGAAGCGATTCGCATTCGCGAGAAGATATGGCCCGGTCGACTCCCGGATAACTTCGCCATCCTGCAAGAAACTCTTCGTCAATTTGTCTTGCGGCGCTACTTCGAATACGGTCGCCGCGTCCTGGAGACACTCAAAGAAGAAGAGGCCGCCAAGCGCGAAATTGCAAGCCAATATCCGCAAGCTGATGACCCGAGCATCAACGATGTGCCAGAACCCGACGACATGCAACACGTCGGGGCCCTTGCTGAGGAAATCAATGGGCCTTGGGAATGCGACATGTTCGCAAAAATCGATGAAAACCGCACGGAAGACGACACGATTATTGATCTAATTGAGAATTCGCTCTTCTAAAGGCGATCTCTGCGGATGTCCACCTACATTTTTCGACTTATTCGGCCACCGATGTGCCAGATTGGCTGCAGCAATGCTCAATATAACTTTAGATAAAACTGATTCTGCAGGAACTCCCGTAGAGGAAGAACTGATTCTCGCGGTATTTAACACGATAAAGTACAAATATGAACAGTTCTAATGCTTCTCAAGGTGGCTTTCTTAGCATGCTGGCCGAACATCTCGAAATATGTTGGCGAGCATTGCGTCGATGTCTCCCAACCCGCAGAAAATCGCAGAGGCGGCAAGCAGTCATCGAAATTAACGTAAATAGTATTGACATATGAACATGCGCTCATATAATCGGAAGTAAGTTATATGAGCGCATGTTCATATGAAAGGATGTTGCAATGAGCAGCCACGCTGATGAAACAAAGACTGGCATCGAGGCCACCGAGCTGATCGTCCCCACCACCTGCTCGCCCGAGGACCTTCCCGACGAGGAGCTGTTGTACGACCTGGCCGACCTGTTCAAGGTCTTCAGCGACACCACACGCATCAAGATCCTCTATGCCCTCATGGGCCGCGAGCTCTGCGTGGCTGACATCGCCGAAGCGACCGCAACCTCGCAGTCGGCAGTATCGCACCAGCTGCGCACGCTTAAGCAGTCGCACCTGGTCAAGTTCCGCCGCGACGGCCGCAACATTCTCTACTCGCTCGCCGACGATCACGTCTACACCATGCTTAACCAGGGCATGAGCCATATCTGCGAATAGCAATCAACCACGGTATCAGCGCGGCCGGCACCCAGGCCGCCAACACAGGGAAAGGAACCCACCATGAAAAAGCAGTTCAAGCTCGACGAGATCGATTGCGCCAACTGCGCGCGCGAGCTTCAGGACGAACTTGCCAAGCTCGAGGGCGTCAAGTCCGTTTCGGTCAACTTTATGACCCAGAAGCTGACGCTCGAGGCCGACGACGCCAAGTTCGACGAGGTCCTGGACCGCGTCGTTGAATTCACCGCCGACGCCGAGCCAGACTGCGAAATCATTCTCTAACCCGCGCATACGTTGACCTGCAAGGCCGCGCTTGCCGCGGCCTTTGCTCGCGAAATTATATGAGCAAGTGTTCATACACTCAAATGGGAGGTTTGAATCATGGCAGCCGCCGATCCCAAAAAGAAAAAGAAGAAGCGCAAGAAGAAAGAGTCCCTTGAGCACAAGCGCAACCGCATCCTGGTAGCACTGGGCATTTTTGCCGTTGTTTATGCCCTCGACGAGCTCGGCGCCCTCACTATCGCATTTGGGGAGCCCGGCAACATCTACGCCAGCTTCGCGCTGTTCCTCGTGCCGTTTTTGATTGCCGGCTACGACGTACTGCAAAAGGCATTCAATAACATCCGCCGCGGCAAGGCCTTCGACGAGAGCTTCCTCATGGCCGTCGCGACCATCGGCGCGTTTGCCATGGTGCTCTTCCCCGACACCGACCCGCACATGGCCGAAGGCGCCGCTGTCATGCTGTTCTACCAGGTCGGCGAGTTGTTCCAGGCATACGCCGTGGGCAAGAGCCGCAAGTCGATTAGTGCCATGATGGACATCGCGCCCGACTATGCTAACGTCGAGCAGCCCGACGGCACGCTCGAGCAGGTCTTCCCCGATGACATCGCCGTCGGCACCGTGATCGTGGTCAAGCCCGGCGAGCGCGTGCCTATCGACGGCGTCATCGTCGAGGGCGAAACCCAGCTCGACACCGCCGCACTCACGGGCGAGTCGGTCCCCCGCCCGGCCAAGACCGGCGACGATATCATCAGCGGTTGCATCAACATGACGGGCCTCATCCACGTGCGCACCACCAAGCCCTTTGGCGAGTCAACCGTCGCGCGTGTTCTGGAGCTCGTGGAGAATGCCAGCGAAAAGAAGGCGCGCACCGAGAACTTCATCACGCGCTTTGCCCGCGTCTACACCCCCGCCGTCACTGGCGCTGCCGCGGTGCTCGCGCTTGGCGGCGGCCTGGTGACTGGCGCTTGGTCCGATTGGATCCTGCGCGGCCTGACCTTCCTGGTCGTCAGCTGCCCGTGCGCCCTCGTGATCAGCGTACCGTTGAGTTTCTTTGGCGGCATCGGCGGCGCGTCCAAGCTGGGCGTTCTCATCAAGGGCTCCAACTACCTCGAGACGCTCGCCGACGTGGACACCATCGTCTTCGACAAAACGGGCACCCTCACCAACGGCACGTTCTCAGTCGTCGCGGTGCACCCCGAGGCTGGCTATACCGAGCAGTCGCTGCTCGAAGTCGTAGCCCTTGCTGAGTCGTTCTCCGATCACCCCATCGCGCAGTCCGTGCGCGACGCCTACCAGGGCGAGGTCGACCCCAAGCGCGTGAGCGACTCCGCCAACGACGCGGGCCACGGCGTGACGGCAACCATCGACGGCAAGCACGTCGTCGTTGGCAACGCCAAGATGCTCGGCGCGGCCGGCGTTGAAGCACCGGACTGCGAGGTTGTCGGCACGATCCTCCACGTGCTCGTTGACGGCGTGTACGCCGGCCACATCGTGATTGCAGACACCGTTAAGGCCGATGCGGAGCAAACGATTCGCGACCTGCATGCCGCCGGTATCAACCGCACCGTCATGCTCACGGGCGACCGCGAGGAGGTTGCAGCGTCTGTGGCCAAGCAACTCGGTCTCGACGAGTTCCACGCGCAGCTCCTGCCGGGCGACAAGGTCGAGCGCGTTGAGGCACTACTCGCGGCCGAAAGTGGCAAGGGCAAGCTCGCCTTTGTCGGCGACGGTATCAACGACGCGCCTGTGCTTACGCGCGCCGATGTGGGCATTGCCATGGGCGCCATGGGCTCCGACGCCGCGATCGAGGCCGCCGACGTGGTGCTGATGGACGACAAGCCGTCCAACATTTCCCGCGCGATCCGCGTGGCGCGCAAGACCATGTCGATTGTTTGGCAGAACATAATCTTTGCGCTGGGCATTAAGCTGCTGATCCTTGTGCTGGCAGCGCTGGGTATCGCCAATATGTGGCTTGCCGTCTTTGGCGACGTAGGCGTGGCGATCATCGCCATCCTGAACGCCATGCGCGCGATGGGTGTCAAGAACCTGTAGCGCTCGTGGTCCCTCCGGCCGGGGCCGGGCTTGGTTTTGAAAACGTCCTCGCGCATGAGGCCCGTCTTTCCTGCTCCTGCGGAGCAACGGAAAGGCGGGCCTCGCGCTGCGGAGTGTTTTCAAAACCAAGCCCGGCCCCGGCCTGCATTGACACAGCTGGCGGTTCTTGGGCATCGCTTGCTGGCGGGGTTCCTTTGCTGAAATGGACTTGGCCGAAAGGGCCGCTGGTCCCGGTCGCTGGTTCGCGCTTTGCGTGAACTCCGCGCTACTGTGGGTCAGTTAGGCTTCTGTTTTTGGACCCGCTACATCTTCCCGCCTCAGCATCGACCTTAGCTTCTCGAAACTCTCCTCGCTCAGGCAGTGCTCCATGTGACAGCCCTCTTGCGAGGCAACCTCGGGCGTTACGCCTGCGTCCTCTAGCAGACCTACAAAAAAGCAGTGGCGCTCCCACATTTGACGGGCAACCTCAAGACCGCGTTCCGTCAGATGCACGTCGCGTTTGCCCATTTCGACATAGCCGTTGCTTTCCAGCGTCGCCATGGCCTTGGAAACGCTCGCCTTGGTTACGCCGAGGTACTCCGCAACGTCGATCGAGCGCACGGTGCCCTGACGTTCCGACAGAACGTAGATCGATTCGAGATAGTCTTCTCCGGATTCACGCAGGGCCATGGGCCGCCTTTCGCGATGGCTTCTAGTTAGCCTTTGGATACTTTTGCTTGATTTACTTTACCGCAAAAGTTGCCCATGTCTTACTACTTTGCCTAAAAGTTAGCCGTGTTTCACAAAACATGCGGGAAGAAAACAAAATGGGGACGCCCCGCAAGGAGTGTCCCCAGCTGCCGGCAGATAAGGAGCGTCCCCAAGTGCCGGGTCGCAGCTACACGAGGCCAAAGTGCTTCGCGGCGTTGTAGATGCCGTCGTCATCCACGGCGGTCGTTACGTAGGTCGCTGCGGCCTTCACGGTCGCCTGCGCGTTGCCCATTGCCACACTTGTGCCCACGGCCGAGAACATCGACAGGTCGTTCTCGCCGTCGCCAAAGGCAATCGCCTCGCTCGCGTCGATGCCCAGGCGCTCCAGCGTCGCCGCCACACCCAGGTCCTTGCCGCCGTTTGCCGGAATAATGTCGCAGAACAGATCGCACCAGCGCGTAGTGAGCGAATGCGACACCGCATCGGTCACGATATGCTCGTCGGCCGGGTCCACAAAGGCGCAGAACTGGTAGACCGGTGCGTCAAAGGCGCGCTCAAACGGTTCCTCGTGGTAGACGATCCCCGCGTTGTTGCCGGCCGTCACCACGCGCTCGGACAGGCGGTTCACAAACGAGTTCTCGCCCTGCATACACAGCGAGTCGTAGCGTCCCTGCGCCACCTGGTCCACGATCACCGCAACGTCGTCCGGATCGATCGGGCAGCTGCGGTAAACCCCCTCGGCATCAAAGCAGTGCTGGCCCGAGAGCGTAATGTACGCATCCCAACCCAATTCGAACAGCCAATCGGGCATCTGATAGGTCGGGCGACCCGTGGCGATCACGCACGCAATCCCCTGCTCATGAAAGCTGTCGAGCACCTGCTGCGCCGACGCCGGAATCCGATGGGTCTTAAAGCTCAGCAACGTGCCGTCGATATCGAAAAACGCGGCCTTGATCATCCTCGCCTACTCCTCGCCCTCGAGCCTCTCGCTCGCCTCGAGCCACGCCATCTCCAACTCGTCCATGGCGGCGTGGGCCTCGTCGATCTTTGTCTGCTGCTCGCCCAGCGCCGTGTAGTTGGTGGGGTCGACCTGAGCCATCGCGGCCTCGGCCTCCTCCACGCGGGCGCGCTGCGTCTCCATTTTGCGCTCGAGCGAGCTCACCTCGCGGCGAAGCTTCTGGCGTTCGGCGTTGGAAAGGCCATTGGGCTGGCCGCTCGACTTGGGCTTTTCGGCCGCAGCCGCCGCGGCACCGGTGTCAAACGTGCCGGTCTTGGCGCTCGGTGCACCCACGGGCTCGCCCTCGGCGGTGGCGTTGCACAGGCGCAGGTACTGGTCGACGCCGCCAGGCATATGCGTCAGATGGCCATCGAGCAGCGCCCACTGCTGGTCAGTCACGCGCTCCATCAAAAAGCGGTCGTGCGTCACCAGAATCAGCGTGCCGGGCCAGCCGTCGAGCAGGTCCTCGACAATCGCCAGCATATCGGTATCCAGGTCGTTGCCGGGCTCGTCCAGGATAAGCACGTTGGGCTCGTCCAGGATCGTCAGCAGCAGCGACAGGCGACGGCGCTGGCCGCCCGAAAGATCGCCGATGCGACTCCAGAGCTGCTGTGTCGTAAAGCCCAGGCGCTCGCAAAGTTTCTCGGGCGAAGTCTCCTTGCCGTCGATGACGTAGTACTTCTTATAGTTGCCGAGCACCTCGCGGATCGTGTCACCCATGTAGGGCTCGAGTTCCTCGAGCTGCTGCGACAGAACGCCAAAGCGCACCGTCTGGCCAATCTTCACACGGCCGCGCGTGGGCTCAATCTTGCCCTGGATCACGTCGAGCAAGGTCGACTTGCCGGCGCCGTTCTCGCCCAAAAGACCATAGCGGTCGCCCGCGCCGATGAGCCAGGTCACATCGGTGAGCACCTGCTTGGGCGCACCATCGGTATCCGCATAGCCGGCATCCACGTCGATGACATCGATGACCTGCTTGCCTAGGCGGCTCACGGCAAGGCGCTTGAGCTCCAGCTCGTCACGCACGGGCGGTACGTCGGCGATCAGCTCGCGAGCAGCCTCAACGCGAAACTTGGGCTTGGTGGAACGCGCCTGGGCGCCGCGGCTCAGCCACGCGAGCTCCTTGCGCGCCATGTTGCGACGGCGCTCCTCGGTAACGGCGGCCATGCGGTCGCGCTCCACGCGCTGCAGGATATATGCCGAGTAGCCGCCCTCGAAGGGATCGACCTGGCCGTCGTGGACCTCCCACATGCTGGTGCAGACCTCGTCCAAGAACCAGCGGTCGTGCGTGACCACGAGCATGGCGCCCTGGCCGCGCTGCCAGCGGGCCTTTAAGTGACGCGCAAGCCAGTTGATGGTGCGCATGTCCAGGTGGTTGGTGGGCTCATCGAGCATGAGCACGTCATAGTCGCCGATCAGCAGGCGCGCGAGGTCCACGCGGCGGCGCTGACCGCCCGAGAGCTCGCCTACCATGCCCTCCCAGGGCACATCGCTAATGAGGCCGGCGAGGATCTGGCGCGTACGGGGGCTCGACGCCCACTCGTACTCGGGCGTGTCGCCCACAACGGCATGATGCACGGTATCGGTGTCGACAAGCTGATCCTTTTGGCCGAGTAGACCGATCGTGGTGCCGCGGCGGTGCGTCACGCGTCCGTCATCGGGCTCCAGCGTGCCGGCGAGCACGCTCAGCAGCGTCGACTTGCCGTCGCCGTTTTTACCGACAATACCAATGCGGTCGCCCTCGCCCACGCCGAGCGTCACGCTATCGAAAATATGCTTGGTGGGAAACTCTAGGCTGATGGAATCGCATCCCAAAAGAATCGCCATATGCCCTGCTCCTTCGTAGAAATTCAACGTTGTCCATGATAGCAGCGAGCCCACCCCAAACCACCACGAAGGCGCCTGTCCCCTTTGTGGTGGTCGTTTCGGTCGTAGAGCAAAAAGGCGGGCCATCTCCCGCAAGAGATGACCCGCCTCTCCAATCAGTCCCGCGGCAACCGTGGCCGCCGCGGGCCTCAAGCATGTCCCGGACTAGGAGAACATGCCGGTGAGGTAATCATTCAGCCGCTTATCCTTGGGCCGTTGGAAAATCTCGTCGGTCTCGTCGTACTCGACCATATCGCCCATGTAGAAAAACGCCGTGCGGTTGGACACGCGCGACGCCTGCTCCATGTTGTGCGTCACGATGACGATGGCGCGGTCGGCCACGATCGACGACATGAGGTCCTCGATCGCCAGCGTCGAGATGGGGTCGAGCGCCGAGCAGGGCTCGTCAAACAGGATTACGTCGGGGTTGAGCGCCAGCGTGCGCGCAATGCACAGACGCTGCTGCTGACCGCCCGAAAGCGCGTAGGCGCTCTTGTCGAGCTTGTCTTTGACCTCGTCCCACAGCGCGGCACCGCGCAGACTTTCCTCGACCATGCGGTCGAGCTCGTCACGGTCGGTGATGCCGTGGCGCTTGGGCGCAAAGGTGATGTTGTCGCGAATGGACTTGCGGAAGGGGTTTGGCTGCTGGAACACCATGCCGATGGAGCGACGCAGCTCGTACGTGTTCTCGGTCTTGGTGTTCACGTTGCGCCCGCGGTAGTTGATCTCGCCCTCCACGCGACAGCGGCGAATCTCGCGATTCATCAGGTTGAGGCTACGCAAGAAGGTCGACTTGCCGCAGCCCGAAGGCCCGATGAGCGCCGTGATCTCACCCTTGTGGAAGTCGAGCGACGTATTGTGCAGCGCATGGTGGTCGCCATAGTACACGTTGACGTCCTTGGCGGAGAGCACGACCTCGTCGCTCACGGCCTTGCCGCTCACGCGCACGCGCCTCTCGCTCTCCCCCACGCTCGACAGAAAGTCCTGGGGGGTGTCGGACGTGGCCGCCTCGGTTGCGGGCGTTGCATTCATATCGCTCATTCGGCCGTCATCTTCCTTGCCAGTTGCTTGCCCACGATACGGGCGACTACGTTAAACAGCAGCACGCAAATCATCAGCAGTGCCGCGGTGCCCCAGACGATCTGCTGGGCCTCGGGGCTGCCCTCGCCATAGATCTTGTAGATGTGCACGGCCAGCGACTCGCCGGGACGGAACACGTTCCAGGCGCAGGTGGGGCTCGACAGGTTAAAGCTCAAGAAGTTGAGGCGGACCGGCGAGCTCATGCCCGAGGTAAAGAGCAGCGCCGCGGCCTCGCCAAACACGCGGCCGGCCGAAAGCACGATGCCGGTCACGATGGCGGGCATGGCCTCGGGAATCAGGATGTGCAGTGTGGCCTCCCAGCGAGTGAGGCCCATGGCCAGGCACGCATCGCGCTGGGCCTGCGGCACGTCCTCGAGCGCCTGCTGAATCACGCGCACCAGGATGGGGATGTTGAACATGGTGAGCGCGACGGCGCCGGAGATGATGGAGTACTTCCAGCCCAGCTGCACCGAGAACACCAGAAAGCCGAACATGCCGACGACGATGGAGGGCAGCGAAGACAACGTCTCGATGGCGGTCGAGGCGATGTCGCGAATGGGACCGTCGGGCGCGTATTCAACTAGGAAGACCGCGCCGCCCAGGCTGATGGGCACCGAGATGATCAGGGTAATCAGCAGCAGATAGAACGAGTCGAACAGCTGGTAGAGCACGCCGCCCTGCGTTCCGTTGGCGCGTGCGGGCTGCGTGAGAAAGCCCGGCTGGAACAGCGTCGAGATACCCTCGAACAGGATGTAGGCCACCATGGAGACGACGATAAGCATGACGATGGCGACAATCGCCGTCAGCACGCCCGTGGCGATACGGTCTTGCCTTTGGACACGCCCGAGTCTCGCCTCGTCGATATGGATGCGCGTGCTAGCCACGAGCCTTCGCCCCCTTGCGGCCGATAAGGTGGATGATCAGGATAAAGATGAGGCTCATGCCCATCAGCAGCAGACCGAGCGCCCACAGAACGTCGTCCTGGGCCGAGCCCTCGGCATAGACCGCCATGGACGTGGTGAGCGTGGTGGTAATGGTCGAGGCGGGCGACAGCAGCGACGTCGGCATGGCCTCGATGCCGCCGATAACCATGCGCACGGCGAGCGTTTCGCCAAAGGCGCGGGTCATGCCAAGGATGACCGCGGTCATGAGCGACGGCATGGCGGACTTGAGCACCACGTGCCAGATGGTCTGCCAGCGGGTGTAGCCCAGTGCGAGCGAGCCCTGACGGTAGCTGTCGGGCACAGCGCGCAGGCCATCGACCGAAAGCGTGGTCATCGTCGGCAGAATCATGACTGCCAGCACGATAGCGGCGGGCAAGATACCCAGACCCGTGCTCACATGGAAAACGCTCTTCATAAGGCCGACGACCACGTGAAAGCTGATCAGGCCAAAGACGACCGAGGGAATACCGGTCAAAAGCTCAATGAGCGGCTGAAAAACCTTGGAGCCAAACTTAGGCTGAATCTCGACCGCAAAGATGGCAGAGCCGATGGCGATGGGCAGTGCGATGAGCGTGGAGAGCACCATGACCGCAAACGAGGTGACGATCAGGGGCAGGGCGCCAGTGTAGGGCAGGCCGTTTTCGGCCGTGTTGGCCAGGTCCCACTTGGTACCGGTAAAAAACTCGACGATCGAGACGCCGTCCTTGAAAAAAGCCGAGAGGCCCTTTTGGGCGACCATAAAGATGAGCGCGGCAACGACAAGCGTCACGAGCGCTACGCACGCACCCGTGACGCCCAGGCCCACGTTCTCAAGCTCGCGCTTTGGCAGCTGTTTTGCCATTGCAAACCTTTCCGGGGGCGATTACTTATTTAGCGGAGACCTTGCCACTGGCGTCCTTGACGACCTTCATGGCAGAAACGGGAATAAAGCCCTGCTCCTCGACGAGCTTGCCCTGGACGTCGTCGGAAAGCATGAACTCCAGGAAGGCCTTGGTGGCCTCGTCGGCGTCCTTAGCACAGTACATGTGCTCGGTCGCCCAGATCTTGAAGGAGTCGTCGGTGACGTTTGTGCTCTTGGGCTCGACACCCTCGACCTTGATGGCGTTGAACTTGGAGTCATCGAAGTGCGAGAAGTCGAGGTAGGAGATGGCGTTGTCGGTACTGCCCATCTGAGTCTGGACGTCGCCGGACTTGTCGAGCTCGGCGTCGCCCTTAAAGTCGACGGCCTCGTCACCAAAGACGGCGGCCTCGAAGGTGGCGCGGGTGCCGGAGCCGGCCTTGCGGTTGAGGACGACGATGATGGCGTCGTCGCCGCCGACCTCCTTCCAGTTGGTGATCTGGCCAGAGAAGATGCCCTTGAGCTGCTCGAGGGACAGGTCGTCGACCGTCACGTTCTTGGAGACGACGGGGCCCATGCCCACGACGGCGACCTCGTGGTCGACGAGGTTCTTGACCTGGTCGGTCTCGAGCTTGGTCTCGGCGAAGACGTCGGAGTTACCGATAGTGACGGTGCCGGCGGCGACAGCGGTCAGGCCCTTGCCCGAACCGTTACCCGAGCCAGAGACGGAGACGTCCGGGTTGGCATCCATGAACTTCTCGGCAGCAGCCTCGACGAGAGCCTGGAACGAGGAAGCGCCGTCGTAGGTCACCTCGCCCGAGACGGACTCGGCAGCAGCGGCGCTGCCCTCAGCAGCGGTGTTGGCGGCGTTGGAGCCGCCGCAACCAACGAGACCGAGACCGACGATGCTGGCAAGACCACCAGCAAGGCCGAGGAACTGACGACGAGAATAAGCCTGATCGAGCATGATCTTCCTTTCATACATGCGACTCGCGGGCACCCTGCCCGCTTTGCTGTTTGGAAAGATACGGTCTCGATCGGGCGACGACCGCCTTATCTGCGGTTTCTTACGGACATTTGATAGACCCTTACCGCAAGCTCTGCCCAGCCTTTACAAACGGATAACAAACCCGCCACCAAGCATGACCCGCCTTTTACACCAATAAAAACAAAGTTGCGGTGAAATAGTTCCTGCTTGGCCATCAAATGGCCCATTCTAGGAACTATTCCACCGCAACTTAAAAAGCCCGGACGAAAGGGGTGCTAAGTTGTTAAAACGCCGCAGCCTTAAAGCTCAAGCTCGTTCAAACGTAAGATCGCCACGATATAAATCTTGAGCGCCTGCTTGAGCTGTTCCTCGTTGGCGCACTCATTGGGGCCGTGCATCTGGCCGCCCCATGCGGGCAGCTCCAGGCCGGTCTCCTCGGGGCCAAACGAGACGGCGCGGGCAAAGTTGCGTGCGTACGTGCCGCCGCCCATGGCAAAGGGCTCAGCATGCTTGCCCGTAAACTCGTTATAGGTATCAATAAGCGCCTTCACGGCCGGATCGTCGGCAGAGACCGAGAACGGCACCTTCGCACGACCCACACGGCACGTCACGCCAAAACGGCCCACGAGCGGATCGAGCTGCTCGCGGATGGTATCGGCACTCGTGCTGTCGGGGAAGCGCACGTCGATGACCTGCTCAATATGGCCATCCGCCACGCGGATGACGCCAGCGTTGCAGGTAAGCGGGCCAAACGCCGGACTCGTCGCATCGATACCTAGGCCGCGGCCATAGGCATCCGCATGCACAAAGGCCAGGAACTTGACGAACTCGTGCTCGGCAGGCGTCAGCAGGCGCTCGTCGCGTGCACCAAACGCGTCTTCGGCCTCGCGCAGATACGACACGATCAGGCCGACGGCGTTGATGGTGCCCTCAGGCATCGAAGCGTGGCCGCCAATACCGTGGGCGAAAATCTGCGCATGCCCGTTATCAAGCGCCGTGATCTCCAGGCGGTCGGCGTTCTCAACGGGCGCCGGCAGCTCATCGGCGGCAATCGCGAGCTCGCAGATGGACTGCGACGGAATGGCATTGCTCGCCTCGGAGCCGCTCCACGACACGATGCGCCCGCCGTCGATCTTGGGACTCACGAACGTCGCCCCAAACTGGCCCTTCTCGGCATTGCAGACCGGAAACTCGGCATCGGGCGTAAACAAAAAGTCGGGGTCTGCGTGGTTCTCCAGATAATGGTGAACGTCGGACATGCCCACTTCCTCATCGCAGCCCAGCAGCGCGCGGAAAGTATAGCGCGGGGTAATGCCGTGCTTGAGCAGATAGGCGCCGGCGTAGAGTGACAGCACCGCCGGACCCTTGTCGTCGATAACGCCGCGGCCGAGCAGCCAGCCCTCGCGACGCTCCAGCGCAAACGGGTCGGTGTTCCAGCCCGGGCCGGCGGGCACCACGTCCACATGGCAAATGGTCGCGAGCTGCTTGTCGCCGCGGCCAGGGATATCGGCAATGCCCACATAGCCCTCGTCGTCGCTCGTCTGATAGCCAAGCTTCTGCGCGATGCCGAGCGCACAGTCGAGCGCGTCACGGACCGGGCGGCCAAACGGCGCGCCGGGCTCTGCATCGGCAGAAACTGCCACGGACGGATAGCTCACCAGCTGCTCGATATCGGCGACGACATCTTCCCAGACCTCGTCGACATACTCAGCGACGCTCTGCTCCACCTGATTCATAGACTGCCTCCTTACCAATGAGCGGCAAGCGTACCCGCCCCTCACATTTAGTTCCTAGATAGAGAAAAGTTTAGCAAGCTCGGCCACCGAGTGCACCACTGCATCGGCACCCGCCGCCTCATGCTCACCCGGCGCCGCCGCGCCCGAATAGATGCCGATGCACGGCACGCCCATCGCGTGCGCACCCTCGACGTCGTTAAAGCGATCGCCGATCATCACGGCATCGTCCGCCGTCGCGCCGAGCGCCGCCAGGGCATCGCGAACCGAATCGGCCTTGGTCTCGCGCCCCTGCGGCGGATTCATGCCAACCACGGCTTCGAACTGAGAAAGACCAAGCTCATGCACCATGTCGATGCATTTGGCCTCCATGCGTGACGTCGCCACGGCCATACGCTTGCCCCGGGCGGCCAACTCATCCAGCAGCTCGGGAATCCCTTCGAACACGGGGTACTCCTCCGGTCCCAGCTCATCAAAAAAGGCGCGGTACTCGTCGGCCACCACAAGCGACTCCTCGCGGGAAAAGCCGTAAAAGTCGTGAAAGCTCTTCCACAGGGGCGGCCCGATCATGCGGCGCAGATCACCCATCTGCGTCTCCGAAAACCCGCGCGCAGCCAGCGTCTTGCGCGTCGAGGTCATCACTGCCCGACCCGTATCGGCCACCGTGCCGTCAAAATCGAACAGCACAACCGGCCGCTCGCAAAGTTGCAATGCCGCCATCGGCACCCTTCTTCCCCAGTTGATGATTTCCACACCACCGCTTCAAACTGTTGACTATTCAACAATTGAACCTAGCAATGTAGAGCAACTCCACTATACTTGTCGCACTTTGCTTTCAGAAGGCGGCGCTGCCGCGCCCCAACGAAAGGTGCAATTATGTCTTTTGCCATCATAACCGACTCCACGTCGGACATCTCCCCCGCCCGCGCCCAAGAGCTCGGCATTTACGTGATTCCGCTGCATGTGATTATCGAGGGCGAGGACCTGCTCGACCAGGTGCAGATTACCGCCGAGGAGTACGTCGCCCGCATGGCCGGCTCCGAGCAGCTGCCGCACACATCGCAGCCGAGCGCCGGCGAGTTCAAGGCACTCTTCGACCGCGTACGCGCCGACGGCCACGATAGCGCGATCTTTATCTCGCTATGCAGTGAGTGGTCCGCCTGCTATGCCAACGCATGCCTGACGGCCGAAACCCACGAGCTCGACGTGCGCTGCATCGATTCGCGCACCGGCTCGGGCGCCGAGGGCCTGCTGGTGGAGTACGCGCTGGCCATGCGCGAGGACGGCCGCAGCCTGGACGAGACCGAGGCGCAGATCCGCGCGACCCTGCCCGACGCCCACCTGTTGCTGATTCCGCGCACGCTCGAGAACCTCGTTAAGAACGGCCGCGCGCCCAAGCTCGCCGGCCAGTTGACGCAGATGCTCAACATTCGCCTGGCCGTTTCGCCGGAGTGGAAATCGGGCGAGATCAAGGCCGTCAAAAAGGGCCGCGGCGCCAAGCGCATCGTTGCCAACACCATGACCGATTGCCTCGCATTTTTGGCCGAGCATCCGGGCTCCAGCGTGCGCGTACTCACGACCGGCGCCGCTGAGGAGCAAAAGCTCGTCAGCCAAGCGCTCGCAGGCCGGGACTACGTGGACGCCGGCACCGGCCCCATCGGCTGCACCATCGCCACCCATGTAGGCGTCGACGCCATCGCCATCAGCTACTGTCCTCGTTACCAGCCCATCCACTAGGGGCACCTTTACCACTTGTGGTGGAATAGGAACTGTTTTTGGCTTATCAGCCGCAAATCAATCCCTATTCCACCGCAACTTAGAAATCGGCGATCAGCCCAGCGGACCCTGAAACAGTTCCTGATGAGTGCCCATTCTCACCAGCCTAATCACTGGGTTAGTCTTATGGGGAAGATAAAGAACGACCACATCGACCAAGCCATCGGATAGATGGAAATCGATGTGGCCGTTGTAGTTTCCGCCCGGGTTTGAAAGCTCATGGGCGCCATATTCCGCGGGAAGCGAGCCGCGAGCTGCAAGCTCTGCGACCGCCGCCCTAAACTCGGTTTTTAACTGCGGATGCATGCGCATCGTTCGTTTGTAGTCCGCCTTAAATTGAGCCTCGACTTTAATCTCGAACATCGCTAGTCCTCATCGAGGAATGACATAAGCTCATCAGCGTTGTTGAATGACGGACTATCGTCCAGCAAAATCCCCAACTCATGAGCCTCGGCAATCACCATGGAACGCCTCGTTGCCTCATTGGGAACTTCGGATCGACCAACAATCTCAAAAGGAATCTTTCGCTGATTTACAAGCTGACGAACAGCAAGGTTGAGATACGAATTGAGACTCAGGCCAACCGAATCCAAGAACTCAGTCGCCTGTTCCTTGAGCCCCTCTTCGATGCGAACCGTCGTAGGCTTAACTGTTGCTGCAGGCATTTGCGACCTCCTCGCTCTCGTCTTTTGCATCAGTATACCCAATATGCATGGCAATGTGATGTTAGATAGCATCAGATTGCCATGCATATTCATGTCGCGTGGACACGAATGCTCTACATCAGTCCGCTCAGGGCGATGTCGACGGCCTCGTTGAGGTCGTCGGTGATGTGGACGAGGTCTGGATCGAGTGGGCTGATCATGCCGGCATCCATCACCGGACCGTTGAGCCAGTCGAACAGGCCCTGCCAGTACTCGCTGCCCACCAACACGAGCGGCATGCGCTTGACCTTGTGCGTTTGCACCAGCGTGAGAACCTCGAACATCTCGTCGAGCGTGCCAAAGCCGCCGGGAAATACGATTGCGCCCGAGCTGTACTTAACGAACATGGTTTTGCGCACAAAGAAGTAGCGGAAGTCCATGCCGAGGTTCACGTATTTGTTGAGCCCGTGCTCGTGCGGCAATTCAATGCCTAGGCCAACTGACTTGCCGTTGACACTCGCTGCTCCCCTGTTGGCCGCTTCCATGATGCCGGGGCCGCCACCGGTGATGACCGCCACGCCACGTTGCGCGATCTTGCGCCCGACGGTGCGCGCCGCCTTGTAGAGCGGATCGGTCTTGGGCGTGCGGGCGCTACCGAAGATGGTCACCGCGGGGCCCAGCTCGGCAAGTGCGCCAAAGCCATCGACAAACTCTGCCTGAATTCGCAGCACGCGCCAGGGGTCGGCGTGCAGCCAGTCAGTCGACTCCTCGGGCGCCAGCAGGTTGGCGTAGGTGTTGTCCTTAGGAATCATGGGGCCGCGCATGACCACGGGGCCGCGGCGGTACGTCTCGTCGTAGGCAGGCTCGCCCTCGACGTTCTCATTCTTAATCATGGGTACTCCTATCGAGAAAAAGAAAAACGGGCGGGGTCGACGCTATGCGTCAAACACCCGCCCGAGCATCAACTATTCGGTATGGTACCCACGATGCATCAAGCACTTGCAAGCTATCGGTCAGCGGTCTCGCAGCCGGTGTCAACGAATGTGACGACCGGCTGGCGCCCGACCATTGCCGTTGCCCACGCTCTGCAAGCGTGTCTGTCGCCCTTAGTAATCCACCGCGGCAGGACTATTCATCCAATCGCTCACGAATGCGCCGTAGCGGCCCTCGATAATGGCCTGGCGGGCACGCTGCATAAGGTTGAGCAGGTAGTAGATATTGTGCATCGAAAGCAAAATGCCGCCGAGCATCTCCTTCTGCGTGACCATGTGGCGAATGAGCGCGCGGCTGTAGCCGCCCGTGCACACCGGGCAGGTGCAGGTGGGGTCGATGGGGCCGTCGTCGTGCGCAAAGCGCGCGTTACGGAAGTTAAGGCGACCTTCACTGGAGAACGCCGTACCCATGCGACCGGTGCGCGTCGGCAGCACACAGTCGAACATGTCGATGCCCACGCCCACGCCGCGTACGAGCGTGGTGGGGTTGCCGACACCCATCAGGTAGCGCGGCTTATGCTTGGGCATGTACTCGCTCACGAGCGGCGCCAGGGTCTCGAACATGGTCTCGTGATCCTCGCCCACCGAATAGCCACCGATACCATAGCCCGGGAAGTCGCCGCACTCCTCCAGATGGCGCAGCGAACGCAGGCGCAGATCCAGGTGCATGCCGCCCTGAACGATGCCAAAGAGCGCCTGGTCATCGCGGGTATGCGCCTTATAGCAGCGCTCGGCCCACATGCTCGACAGCTCAACGGCGCGCTCAACGTAGGCGCGCGTGGCGGGATAGCCCGGGCACTGGTCGAGCTGCATGCAGATATCGGAGCCGAGTTTCATGGCGATTTCCATGTTGTCCTCGGGCGTCCAAAACACGTGGCGGCCGTCGTAATCGTTGACAATAAAGCGCACGCCCTCATCGGTGAGCTTGACGGCATCGTTGTGGCTGAAGACCTGGAAACCGCCCGAGTCGGTGAGGATGGGGCCGTGCCAGTTCATGAACTTGTGCAGGCCGCCCAGCTCGGCGATGGTGTCCTCGCCGGGACGCATGGACAGATGATAGGTATTGGCGAGCACGATCTGGGCGCCGAGCTTCTTGACAGTCTCGGTAGGAATGCCCTTGACGTTTGCCTTGGTGCCCACGGGCATAAAGATCGGCGTCTCGATGTCACCGTGCGGGGTGTGCAGCACGCCGGCACGCGCGTGCGTCGTAGGGTCCTCGGCGATCAGGTCGAATTTAAACAGGTTTTGATCCATAAACTGGAACTCCTTGGTTGCGGCTCATACGCAAACCATTATACGAGCAACCCGCAAGAAGCACCGACTCGACAGAAACTGGTGCATTAAACGACTAGTCGTCGGAGACGTTCTTAAACGACTAGTCGTCGGGGACAATCTTCAGCGCCATCTTGCAAAGAAGTGTCCCAATCTGCCGGCACTTAGGGACCGTCCCCAGGTGCCGGCAAGAGCGTCCCTTTCGACTAGTCATTTAAGAACGTCCCCAACGACTACTTTTCGCCAGCAACGCAAACGCCGACGCTTTGGCACCGTCAGCGAGCGCCGCCCAGAGCGAACAAGTTGGCATGAAAAAGGCAAGGCATAGACCTTCTGGTCATGCCTTGCCTTTTGAATGACAAGTTGTCTCTGGACGGCGCGCAGCGTCGGCTGGTCCGCCGTTCGTTAGAACGGCGGAACCTGAGGCGTAACTCCTACGGGCGCTGGCCCATGCCACCCTCGAGGGTGACGGTCTCGCCGTTCATATACTTAAAGTCGGGACCGCAGAGCTGAACGACAACGCGGCCGATTTCCTTCTCGACGTCGCCGTAGTGGCCTGCCGGCGGCATGTGGACGTTGGCCTTGAACGCCTCGGGATAGGCATCTTGGAAGTTCTCGAGCGCGGCGGTCCAAGCAAGCGGGCAAACGATGTTGACGTTGATGCCGTCCTTGCCCCACTCGTTGGCGGCGACGCGAGTCAGGCCGCGGATGCCCTCCTTGGCGGCAGCATAGCTGCACTGGCCGTAGTTGCCAAACAGGCCGGCGCCCGAAGCAAAGTTGACCACGGAGCCCTTGGTCTCCTTCAGGTGCGGATAGGCCTTCTGCATGTACAGATAGGTGGCATACAGACCGGAGTAAATGGCCAGGTTAAACTGATCCATGGTGTGGTCGGCGATGGTCACGCCCGAGGCGCTGGCCTGAGCGTTGTTAACGACGGCGTCGATGCGACCGAACTCCTCAATCGCCTTGTCGATAACGTTCTGCACGACGGCCTCGTTGTCCTGACCGGCGGAGACATCGGCCTGAACAGGAAGAACCTTAACGCCGTACTCAGCCTCGAGAGACTCCTTGGCGGCCTCGAGCTTGGCAACGTTGCGGCCGGTGATGACGAGGTTCGCGCCCTCCTTGGCAAAAGCGATATCGATGCCGTAACCGATGGAGCCAGCGGAGCCGTCCTTGAGCGTGGCCTTGCCGCCGCCGGTGACGATCACGGTCTTACCAGTGAAAAGTCCCATACAAAGTCCTTTCAAATCGCGACGGGCCCGCCCGTCGACTGCGCGCATCCAACTTCACGCGCCAAAAGCTGACATGCAACTTTAGCGTGTTCAAGTGAATAGAAAAGGCCTCGGTAGGCGAACGGCATAACGTCTTTCGGCGAAGGGATTGTCAAGTACAAACTGGATAAAGTGGCCGAGTTTTTGCTATCGACACGAGCCATCGAACACGTTTTGAAACTTTGCTGCAGCGCGCGGGATGTCGGCACGAGACTTTATCATAGGGTGACAAACAACGATGAGGAGCACATGCCTATGACAGACGAGCTGGACCCCCAGACTCAACAGCATATTGATAACTCCGCAGACACCATTGACGACTGCGATACTTCCACCAGAAGCGATGGCGGCATTGATACCGCTGTCGAGGAGGCTCCTGCCGCCGCAGACGAGGCCGCAGACGCAAATGTCGCCGCAGAGCAAGACAAAGAAGAGCAGCTAGAGCAGCCGGACCCGAGCGATACTGAGCCCAAGGCTGAGAACGCTCCGCAAGCAGCAGGCCCCATCGAGGTGTCTTCGGAAGAAGAGCTCGACGCCGTCATGGACTCCATGATGGATGCCGTCAAAGCGATGAAAGACGCCGTGGCCGACGCTGACGTTGACGCCGAGGAAGAGGAGGCCGCCGAGGCAGCCTCGACCTTCGTACCCGGCGAGACTCCGGTTGCCGACCAGGGCAGCACCATGCCCTCGTTTCTGCAGCTCGAGCATCCCACGATTGGCGCCGATGCGGTCGACCCGCACGCAGCAGGCTTTTCTGTAATCGAGGGCGGTACCGGCAATATCGCCGTGCCGCAGGCTGCCGATGCGGACGCTGCCGACACCGCTCGCCCGACCGCCCCGCACTCCTCCGCCGCGAGCCGCGATCTGGGGACCGCTGTCTCGAACACTGCGAACGCCGTGGGCACCTTTATCGCCCAGGGTGCCTCGGCCATGCGCGAGATGAACGCCGCGAAAAAGGCACTTGCCGATGCCCGCGCCCACCTGGCCGAACTTGAGCAGCGCATTGCCGATCAGGCCGAGGAACTCGAGACGCGCCAGGATATCGCAGGCCGCTACGACCAGATCGTCGCCGACCAGCGCCAGGCGATTGCCACGGCCCAAAAGACTGCAGCGGCCGCCGAGATTGACCGTGATGCCCACGCCTCCAAAGCGACAGAGCTCAAGGGTCAGCTCGAACAAATGAAGACAGAGGATGACGCGACTGAGCTCCGTCTGAAGGCCGCGCTCGATGCCGTGGAGGCCCGCGAGGCGAGCTCGCGCGAGACCGGCAACCGCCTCGTTCGACGTCTTGAGGATTCCAAGCGCATCCGCGACAAGGTGAAGGCAGAGCGAGACGCCGGCATTGCCGCCGCACAACAAACCGTCGACGCCACGCGCGCCCAGCTCGAGACGCTGCGTCATGAGTATGCCGAGCTGCAACGCAATCCCTCGGCAAATCCCGCCAACTATACGGTGCGCACCAGCGAGCTCTCGATGCAGATTTCCGACACGGCAGATGCCCTGCGTAAAGCCGAAGAAGATGTCCCGCGCATCACCGCCGACCTTGAGCACTCGCTTGCCGCAGCCGAGCAGGCCGTCGAGCAGGCTCAAGCCCCTATCGCCGACGCAAAACGCGCGCACCAAGCCGTGACGACCGAAGCCGATGCCGCGCGCGACGAGCTGCAGACGGCGAAGACAGCCGCCGCGACTCGTCAGCGCGAACTGCGCGAGAAGATCACTGCCGAGGACAAGGCACGCCGCGACCAGGAGCAGAGCATCGCCAACGCCCAAGCAGATGCCGCACATGCGCAGTCGATCATCGAACAGGCGACCGAAGTGCACGACCACCCAGAGATCACTGAGTCGCTTGCAGGATCCTTGGCCCGAGACAAAGCCGAACACACCGAGACCGAGCGAGAAGTCGCCCAGCTCGAGGCCACCGAGGACGCGGTGCGCGAACGTACCCGCGACTCACGCATCAAATTCACCGGCGCCATCGTCTGCATCGTTGCCGTAGTTCTCGTGATCATCTTGATCTGGCTGTTCGCGAGCAAGTAACCACTCCCCAACGATTACAAGGACTGTCCCCAGGTGCCGGCACATAAGGAACGTCCCCAAGTGCCAACAAAGGCGACGCCGATGTTTTGGCGCGGACAGCGAAAACCCGCTAGAGCGGCATCCTCTTGACAACCAAAGAAATGCCGGTGTTTTGGCAACGACAGCGAGCGGGTCGCATTTGAGACAAGGTGACGTGAAACGAAAGGGCGCTGACCTTCTGGTCGCGCCC
>UQMW01000016.1 GCA_900542275.1 uncultured Collinsella sp. | reverse complement strand
CCCGCCGCAAGACAGCGAAGCGTAAGGTCGTAATCCTGGGCGCCCGCGACATCTTCAGGCGACATGCCAATACGATCGATGAGCGCCTTCTCCACCATCAAGAAATGCGTCACGCAGTTATGGCTATAGAGCAGGTCGACGTTGAGCTGCGTCTTAAAGACCGGCTGACCCCACTCCCCCGTTTTCTGGAACATGTCCTCGTCGCAGAACAGGACCTGGGGACGCTCGTCCTCGGCAGCCTTGTTCAGCGCGGCAACATAGCGGAATAACGCGTCCGGTTCCAGGATGTCATCGTGGTCCAAGAACGCGATGTAGTCGCCCGTCGCTTGCTCAATACCAGCGTTGGTGTTGACCACAATGCCGCCGTTGCCGGGAAGCTCGATGCGGCGAACGCGCTCGTCATTGGCGTCCGCCGCAAGGTCGGCCACCGCATCCCATTCGGGTGAGGCGTCCATCAGCAGCAATTCCCAGTTGCCATAGCTCTGGGCTAGCACCGAATCCAGCAGCTCGCGCAGGTAGACCCGATCAGTCTTGTAGCACGGCACCACAATGCTCACGAGCGGCCTATAGGCAAAGGCCGCCGAAGCGACACGCTGGCACGCCAAATCGCCCGGCTTTGCGCGATGCTGCTCAAACCAACGTCGATAAGCTGCGTCGTCTGCGCGCGCGTCCTTCATGCGGTTCCAGCTGTCGTCGACCATGTCGTTGTACAGGCGACCATCCATGGCGCAAAACCCGCTCTGGATCCGCTCTGTGGGATCGCTCACGATCGCGACAAAATCTCGTATATCCTGAGGCATCTCTACGCTCAGATACGTTTTATTGACGCGGCAACCGTTGCGCTGGGGAACATCGACCTGCGATTCAAACACATGCACGGTGACATCGATGGCATTCATATGCGTATCGAAGATCTGGAGCTCAGGTGCGCACTGGAGGTCTCCCGCCCAGGTAACCTCAAAGCGCCACACCGCGCCGGCGTCGGCTGGCAAATAGCGAATGGCATCGATATCGTAGCGACCGCAACATTCGCCACGCTGCGCATCGCGGATAAGCGCACACAGCGCAGGCTTTGCTTTGTAGTTAATCTTGGATTCCAGCTTGGCCACGCGGCTATCGAGGCGAATGGAGCCCAACCTTTGGCCACCGGATGCAAAAACGACATCCATCGACGAGCCATCCAAAAACGGAAGCACCAAGACGGCGAGCTCGCGCTCGTAATCGGAAACGGAAGGGCAAAGTGCCAGTACACGGCCATGATCGACCGGGAACGCCAGCGACGGCACAGAAGAACCGCTCGTCGTCGCATGGGCAAACGCTTGAGAACCCTCCCGCTCAATAAGCGCGGCGACATCCTGACCGGCAAAACGAAGCAGCACAAACAGACGGCCCTGACTGCGGCAAAGTGCCAAACGCTTGATACTCATCTACACTTCTCGCTTTCCCAGGGCGTTCGCTGCCATGCGCTTGCAGGCACCCAGACGCCCAAACCTCAAGACGTCGTAATCGAACATGAGCTTTTTGCACTCACGGGCATTGGGGGCCTTGCTGGTAAGCGCCGCACGCACCATAGCGGCAACAGAAGGAGCGCATTGTGCGAGCGCAGCATCGCTGCCCACGGCAGAACCGGCAAGCGCCGTGGCAACGGCGGCAAACACCTTGCCGCAGTCCAAACCCAGCAACCTGAGCGCATCGTACAGCACCAGATCGCACAGGAAATATGCCAGGTCGTCCGCATGCTTGGCATCAAGCCCATCGCGGTGCCAATCATTCAGTACCGCGGAGTATATCTTCACGTGCTCCAACAGGCGCGTCTCGTCGTCATAGCGCATGGTGTCCATGAGAGAACCATTGCGCGCCACGCGGTAGTCATACAGTTTGTTGGAGATAAGCGCGGTTTTGCGCGAGCGACCATACACGGCAAAGTCAAAGACCTGATCCTCGCCATACTTGACGTTCTCATCAAACACAATCCCGTTGTCCAACAAGAACGCGCGCTTGCAGGCAGTGCGCCACGCAAACGGGCGAGATGCTTCCTTAAACAGCAGGTCGGAGCTATAACCCTCAAACGACACGTTGCGAGGACTCAGCACATAGTTAAGCCACGGATACCCCGCTTCCAGCGGATACGGGTTCGCTCCAAACGTCAAAACGTCGCAGTCCTCGCGCTCAAAGGCATCGACGATCACGCGGCATGCATCGGGCGTAAACCGGTCATCGGAATCCAAGAACGCAACGATGGACGCCGTGGACGCGGCGATGCCTGCATTACGCGCACTCGACAGGCCGCCGTTCTCCTTATCGACCAGCGTAAAGCGCGCGTCCTTTTCGCAATAGGTAGCCGCAATATCGCGCGAGCCGTCCGGCGAGCCGTCGTTGACCAGCACGCCTTCCCAATCGGGCATGTCCTGCGCAAGCAGGGAGTCCAGGCACCAGGCCAGGCACTCCTCCACGTTATAGATGGGAACGACAACGGAAATCTTGGGGGTAGCCATAGTCAAGTGCTCCTACTGTGCGACCGGAACGTCATCGGGGTGCGGATTATCACCGTAGGTGCGCTGATACGTCAGCACGCGCCAGACCAGCGGCAGCCCGCCAATCTTAAAGTAGTGCTTAAACGTATTGATCTTGCCCGGCTTTTTAAAGCCAAAGCGCGAATCGATATAGGCGCGGGGCGACTTGACCATCAGGCGCAAGTCGGTCTCGCCACGCGGATCGAACAGCGACAGGTCAAAGCGACCGGCATCCCAATCGGACTTGAGCTCGGGAGAGGCCTTCTCCCAAAACTGCTCGCGCAACTCATCGACCAGGCGCTCATCATTCCAACGGTACGTATCGACCTTCATGCGCATTAAAATGCCCTGAAGCTGAGCCTTGAGCTCGGGACGCTCGTCCAAAAAACGTTGCATCTCAGCATATTCGTCGCACACGCAAAACACCTTGTTGGGCGAATTAACTGAGCTCTTCTCGTTGTCTTGGCGATAGCACAAAATGGGGTCCGCAATAAACGCGGCACGCTCGGCGCATGCCCAGACCTTAAAGTTAAAACCCGCATCCTGATACGAAGCACCCGGCGTGGGAAGGAACCGAATCTGATTGTCGTTGAGGAACTCGCGCCGATAGATAGCCGACCAAATGGAAGGTTTGCGGTAGAAAATGCCCGGGCGATCGACGGGGCGATAAGCGGCGCCCGTCATATGCTCGTCGATGATCCCAAACAGCTCACGGCGTTCGCTGGGCGTGGACCAATACAGGTAAAAGTCGCCCTTTACCACATCGGCATGTTCAGCATCGGCCTTGGCGACCAGCTTTTGGAGCGAGTCCTCAAACATAAAGTCGTCGGACTCAAGGATGCCCACGTACTCGCCGCGAGCCATCTCCAGGCCGCGGTTCATCGAGTCGCCGTAGCCGCTGTTGGCTTTATCGATCATCTTTACACGGGGGTCGCGCTCCATGTACTCGCGGATGATATCCGGCGAGCTATCGGTGGAGCCGTCGTTGATACAGAGGATCTCGATGTCCTTGAGCGTCTGCGCCACGGCGGAATCGAGGCACTCGCGCAGATAGCGCTCGACATTGCAAATGGGGACAAGCAGCGAAACTTTAGGGGTATCAGAGTTCTGCAAGAGAACCTCCTGTTGAATAGCGTGTAACAGGGTTATTTTAGCAGCCGAGTTGCGGCGGGCGGCAGCGCTTGGAATTAGATAAAGCGCTCCAGGCAGGCTTTGAGACCACGAGTCGAAAGATAGAACAGCGTGGCATCTGCCATCGAAACACCCGAGGTCGCCGCAACGAGCTTGTGGGCAACACGGCGAACGGCGCCCTTAGCGGGCATATCCGCCCACTTCGTTCCCAAAAACGTCGCGAGGTCCATGTTGACGCGAGCCGCCACGCGATGGAAGTCATCGGCATCCAAGCGCGCCAGGTCGAACACAATTAGGTCCAAAAACCAAGTTATCAGCTCGCCGGGACACAGGTCCAAAAGACCGTAGGCCGCCCAGTCCTCCAAGACCTCCTCGAGCATCCTCATGTGGGCGTCAAGCTTTTTGGCGCGCGCCTCGGCACTGTTGAACTCGTGCGTCGCCGATTCGCTCTCCATCACGTAGTGGTAGAACTTGTCCGGCATGACGACGGTCCTGCGGGCAAGCGCATAAGCCGCAAATTGGAAGACGACGTCCTCGCCCAAAGCCAAACCGGGGGCGAAGCGAATGCCTTCGCGATTGAGCAGCTCGCGCGAAAAAGCCGCACGGCAGGCATAGGGCTGCGCATTCGAATGGAACAGCAGTTGGGGATCGCGGGCGCCGAAGGTACCAGCTTTGGGGCTCATGAGTTGCTGGACGCGTTTGGGGGCAGCATCGGCAGGTTCACAGACGCCGCCAAAAACGGCGGCCTCGGCATCCGCAGACTCCATGGCATGCAACACGCGCTCGACCGTCTGGGCATCGATGTAATCGTCGGCGTCCACAAAAAAGACGGTCTCGCCCTCGGCGACATCGATACCGGCATTTCGAGCACACGAAACGCCCGCGTTTTCCTGGTCAATCACCAGTACGCGATCGTCGGCCTGCGCGATCTGGCGCAACACGTTCAACGAATCATCAGTCGAACCGTCGTTGACGCAGACAACCTGAATCGAACACTCAGACTGGACCAACAGCGAATCAAGGCATCGCTGAATGGAGCGCGACGAATTGTAGACGGGAACGACAATGGTCGCTTTGGGGGTCAAAGTCTCTCCCATGTCGACCTACCCCCTCAGCGATTCGATGAGGAAGGCAGCAACCACACCTGGGCCTCCAACCGAGGCGTAATACTTAGCACGCCCCAAGGCACCATCTGTCGCAAAACTCGGATGCTCGTCAACCCAGCCCTCAGGATCTTTGAGGATGGCAGCGAGATTTGCGCGCTTCCACGGCTTGAGATCGTCAAGCGAAAACTCCCCCGCGTCCAAGGCCGCTTGGAACTCCTTGGCCATCTGAACCAGGAACTCCTTATAGAACTTAGGCGCTAGACGCACGTAGTTCCACATGTACGAATCGTACTTAATGAGCTGATTGAACTTGAGCATGCGCGCGACGTCATCACTTGCGTGGTCACGGGCATAATCCTCTCGAATCCAACGCTCAATCTCGGCATACTCGGTATTGACGCAAAAGACCTTAGCCGAAGAATTGACCGAGGAATTCTCGTTGTCCTGGCGATACGACAACACGGCATCATGCAGGTAAATAGCCTTTTCGGCACACGCGATCACCTTAAAGGCAAATGACGTGTCCTGAAAGGATGCCCCCGGAGTCGGCAGGAACTTGATACCGTTGCGCTCAAGAAAATCACGACGGTACACGGCCGACCAAATCGACGGTTTTTGCTTAAAGAACTGCGTCGTATTGCTGGGATGCACCGGTTTGCCACAATCCCTTGCCTTAAACATCTCGTGCAGCGAACGGCGCTCCTCGGGCTTAGACCAGTAGAAATCAAAGTTCGCCTTCGCAAAGTCGGCATTATTGCTATTGGCGGCCGAGACAAGCTTTTCGAGTGCGTCGGGCGCCATAAAGTCATCGGACTCCAAGATGCCAACGTACTTGCCACGCGCCATCTCCAGACCGTGGTTCATCGAGTCGCCGTAGCCGCTGTTGGCCTTGTCGATCATCTTGACGCGCCCATCGCGCTCCATATACTCGCGGATAATCGCCGGCGAGTTGTCGGTCGACCCGTCGTTAATGCAGATGATCTCAATATCCTTGAGCGTCTGCGCCAGGGCGGAATCGAGACACTCGCGCAGGTAGCGCTGAACATTGTAAATGGGAATAAGCAGCGACAGAACAGGGCTGCCAGAGGCGTTAGTAGACAAATGTGCTCCTTAGGAAATACCTGTCGTTTCATGGTATCAAAGGGTCAGCGCGCCAGCGGACGTTTATATAATCTATGGAGCCTCTTGCGGGCAAAGTAGCCGCACGTCATGCGGCGGGCCCGTGGCAGGTTCCTGCGTTTTATTCAAAGCTTGCCGTCAAGGTGCGCCGAGCCTTTACAATAGAACAGTCCCAAGGACGTATTCGATAGCTTCCGCGCAGCGCTCGCCCGCCGCGCGTGAAAGGATATATTGCCCCATGCCTTCAACCCTTCCCGCTCCCATCGATAAGCTCGCCATCGTTGTCGTTACGTACAAGCGCCAGGAACTCCTGGCCAACCTGTTCGACTCCATGACCGAGCTCACGGCAACGCCCTGGCGCATCGTGATTGTCGATAACGAGAATTCGCGCGAGACCGAGGCCATGTGCACCGCATTCAACGAGCGCCTGGCCAGCCTGTGGGGCATCGACACCGAGCAGCCCGACGCGCAGGGCGGCACCGACCGTGTCATCTACGCCCCGCAACTCGAAAACGGCGGCGGTGCGGGTGGCTTCTCCGCCGGCACTAAATGCGCCTACGATCTGGGGGCCCAGTGGTTCTGGGTGATGGACGACGACGTGCTCGTCATCCCCGAAGGCATCGAGCGTCTTGCCAAGTGGACCGACCGCTACGATGTCATCCAGGGTTCGCGCCTGGACTTTGACGGCGGCGCTTTCTTTTGGCAGTACCAGCTCATCCTTTCGCTCGGCATCCCTAACCCCATCGCCAAGTGGGACTTGGGGCCCGAGGGCTACCGCACCATGAACCAACTGTGCTTTGAGGGCGGCATGTTCTCGCGCCGCGTGGTCGACAAGATTGGCCTGCCCGACGCGCGCTTCTTTATCTACGGCGACGATGCCTGCTACGGCTACGTGGCCAGCCAGCACTTCCCCGCCGCCGTGGTTGCCGACGTGGTGCTCAAGCGCGCCCGCGCCGTCTCCAACTGGGATATCGCCGGCAAACGACAGCTCAACTCCACGAGCGACACCAACCGCTACTACATCATGCGCAACCGAGGCTTCCTCGCTCGCTATATGCAGATCTACGGTGACTACCACCCCATGCTGTTCCGTCTGGGCAATGCCGCGACCTTCTGCAAGGAGTTCATTCGTCTGGCAGCAGTCGACAAATGCTTTAAGACCGGCATTCCGGCGCTGCGCCGCGGCATGAAGGACGCCCGCAAGATCGTTAAGGATCCCAACTGGAAGCCCATGCCGCCCCTGAAGGACGCCGAGTAGTAAAGGGCTTTCGCCCGCCGCTACAGTCGTTGACACACCACGGACACACGCTGACCGTCAAAGCCAAAGCCCCAACGCATGCGCCCGACGGCGGGGCGCGGCACGCGGATATCATCGATGCCGTCGCGCTCGATTTCGAGCAGCGCCTGAACCGCCAACAGTTCCAGGCCCAGGGCATCGACGCCAGGGTCGTACATCATGTTGATCGTAATGAGCGGTCGCTCATCGAGCATGCCGAACGTGTCAGCCACGTCAAACACCCGACCGGTGGGAATCACCTGGATATCCCAGCGATCCGAGACGCCACTTCGCTTGGAGCTGGGATTGCAATAGCCGGACAGTCCAAAGCAAAGCCCCTGCAGCGCCAGATGATAGGCTGTCGGCATATCTGATTTGTCCACATCGATGCCCAGATCGCCGATAGCACAGCTCAAAGCTTGCTTTACAGCGTCCTCGTCTCCTCGACACAACCCGTCATGGAACGAGTCGATAACTCCAACGTCCTCAACGGCGCACTCAAACCATTCCAGAATTACAAGACGGAGCGCCTGACGCACTTCGTTGTTAGGCAGGCGCAGGGAACGAAGGCACGCGCCGTCCTCCGAATGCCCTGTCATGTCCGTCGTAAGAAATCCAGACAGATACAGCGCAGTCCAGATATCTTCGGGCTTGGCGGCATCGACCTCCTCGGCATGCACATGCACTGGCGCCTCAATAAACCCATGCGGCTCAACCAAATCGAACAATGCGGACAGGCGCATGAGATTCCAGTCACCGACGCATGCGCTCAGACGGTCGGCGTAACCATACAGATCCGCCCGAACGGGCGCGACGCAATCGCGCTGTGCGTAGTCCACCACGCGCTCCGGGCTCGAGCAATAAAAACCACCAAACAGATAGCCCTCGAGCCACTCACGCGCGTCATCCAGACAGCCGTTGCGACCGATGCAATCCAACAGCACTTGGACTTCGTCGTCCGAAAAACCGAACCATCGATCACACCAACTCGACAACGCTGTCGCCGACCGATAGGAAACCCCACGTTGGGACAACGCAAACTCGGCATGACCGGGGCGCTCGCCCATCAGACACGTCAATCGCAACGAGTCGCCGGCATCGGCAATGGTGTCGAACAACATTCGGCTGAGCGACTCTAGGGAATCCACGCTACCGTCGTCCTTAGCGTCCAAACGCTTTGGACATACCGCGTCGTAGTCGTCTATCAGAAGAACAACCTGCTCATCGAAAGCTGCCTGGAGCAGCTTGATAAGCACGCCAAGCGCCGCATCGATCTCCTTATCGCTGGCCACCCCACGCGCCGCCCTCTCGATAAGACGGACTTCACGTCTTGACAGATCAGGTGCGGCAAGCAGCGGCAGCAATCGGGCGCACTCGTTCGCGACAGCGCTGCGAATAGCCGCCGCAGCATCGGCGTCGCGCCCCGCAGCGGCAGCTGAAAAGTCGAGCGTGATGATCGGATAACACGCGTACTCATCACGATAGTGACCGCCGCCCGCCTGCCAAATCTGGGAGCCGACGAACGGGCTTCGATCCGGCCGCCGGTGATCAGGTCGTTCCAAATAGCATTTGAGCATCGATAGATTCATGCTCTTGCCAAAACCCTTGGGCCGACAGCAAACCGCAACAGGTGCTTCGCTGTCCAATATATCGGCAATAAACATAGTCTTATCGACGAGTAAACACCGATTGATTGCATCGGAAAAGTCGTGTACATCAACCGGCAGAGCTGCGTTATCCGCATAACTGAGCAACCGTGCGCCAAACGCATGAGCAACACCATAATTCGCCTGTTCAGACACCGTAAACTCTCCTTCTAACGCAGCACGATGCCCATTGTAGCGAGCGGGTAGAGCGCAACAATATCGACATGCAAACGTTTCGGGCAACGGTAGCAGCAGACCCCCGAGGGGGCATAACAAATCGTTGCACAACAAAAACGGGGCCCGATGCCGCCGCACCGGACCCCGTCCCAAACTCTTATAGAAAACGATCTAGAAGATTACTCCTCCGAGCCGTCCTCCCCAGAAGCCTTCTTCTGCTGATCGAGCTTATGCTTACCACTTACGATAGACGTAGCGCCCAGTGTGGCCAAGCTCGCGCTGGCAAGGCTCGCCATCACAATCAGATCGCCCGTCTTGGGCATGTTGCCGCCCGAGGACTTGGTAGTTGTAGTCGTCGTGGTCGTGGTGGTCACCGTTTTGGAGTCATTTTGCTCTTGGACCTGGTTGTCAGCACCGCTCTTGTCGTCGTCTTCGGACTGTTTCTTTTCGCCCTCGGCCTTGCTCTTGTCCTTCTCCTCAGATTCAGACTTCTTATCCTCGTCCTTCTTCTGTTCGGACTTGTCGCTCTTCTCCTCAGAGCTAGAACCCTTATCGGATTCGGTCTTCTCGGAAGCCTTGTCCTTGGAGTCGCCCTTTGCGGCCTCGGTCTTTTCCGTGGAAACCTGATCAGAGTTGCCCTTGTTCTGGGTCGAGCCGTTATTGACGCCAGCCATCAGAGAAGAGCCCAGCGTAGAGCCAAGCTGCTCGGAGAAAGAAGGCTTCTTGTCCGGCGAAGCAACGGGAACGTCCGGCGCCTTATTCGAGTCATCCTTGGAAGCATCGGAACCAGGGGTTGCGTCAGAGCCGGAGCCGTTGTTAGAGCCGGTGCCAACGGACGAATCGCTCGAGCCGGTGGATGAGTTAGAGGTGCCAGCGCCGGTCGAACCAGAAGCGTCGCTGTCCGTATTGCCGGCAGAGCTTGAAGACGAATCGCCCGCAGCAGAGCCGTTTGAATCGGAACCGTTCGAGGTAGAGCCGTTGTTGGTAGTGCCACCAGCAGAGCCATCACCGTCAGCACCGGTCGAGGGCGCATCCATCCTGTCATCGTTGGCATCGTCGCTCGAGTCGTCATTCGAATCAGGCGTCGGCGAGGGCGCCGGCGTAGGTTCGGGCTGCACGGGCGTCGCAGCGGCCTCGTCCTCGGCGATATAAACCAAGCAGTCCTTCAGCTCATTGCGGTAGCGGTTCTTCCAGCCCTCATGATACTGGGGCTGGCTCGAATACTTGGTCGCCACGTTATTGACCACACTGTTGGAAAGCGCCGTCACAAACTCGCGGTCGGACATATCGTTGGAGAGATTCGCCCAACGGAAGAAGTCCCTGCAGCCACCGGTGCCGCACATGTTGGTGATGCTCCACACCATGCCCTTAACGCAATCGGCACGGCCCGAAATATCAATGCCCAGGCCACTCTTGAGCCACGCCTCGGTCACCGCATAGTACGAGTTGTACGCATAGGCATCTTGAAGAGCTGAGAACTCAACAGGATCGATGTTATAAGCGCCCTGGAAGGCCTCCTGCGCAATACGGCCCAACTCGGTGAGCTGGCCGTTCTCGTACATGGCATTGCTCATGTTGGAAATCTCGCTGCCGCGATCAATCGCATCCTTGAGCATGCTGTATTTTTCGGGGTTGTAGTTGTAGGCCTGCTTCATAAACGGAATGAGCGACCAACGACGGTCGAACTGGTAATAACCCAGCGCGTTATAACCGTCACCGTACGAAAAGCCCTGGTTATAGTTGCCGTGACTCTCATATTTGGTGAAGTACTTCATCTCGGGAGTCACGTTAACAAACGAAACGCCCTGGACCGACCTCAGCACGCCCGAGAAGGACTGCTGGGTGTAGAGACCCTTATCGATATCGGTGGCATCCGAGGCAACGCCCGGCGTGGGCTCCTCGGCAGCGGCGGGTGCCGGCACGGAAACGGCGCCAAACGAAAGCGCCAGCGTCAGGCCCGCGACAATAGCAGAATGCTTGGGCTGCATAAGATCCTCCCTGCATTGGTGTAGTTAAAGTGCAGTTTGCAAAGATAAAAATAAGTATTGCAGCTCGCCCGTTGTTGCACAACAACCCCTCGGTAAACGGCAACAACCCTCCGCGAAATCTTAAGGAATTAAACAAACTGGTCGTCGGGCGCCATCAGAAGCTCGCCGTATCGCTCCATCAGCCCGTCCCTCAACTGACAAAAAGCGGGAATATATACGTTCAAGATGCGCTGAATCAAATCTTGAGCGAGCTTGTTGTCATAGATATGGACGTTCGTATTGCGGTCTTTGAGCATATCTAGCCAGGCCGCCTCATCAATAAAGTCGTAGAATCGGTAGGACTCCTTCAAGATGGCACGAGGAGACCCCGACGCGGCAAGCGTGGCGCCCTCATACTCGAGCAGACGCTTAAGGAGCTTCCAGCTCAGTTCAAATTGAAGATTGAACTTATTAATCAAACCACTCTGAACAAAATCATTGTTGAGATCCTGATTGGGCGCATCCTCAAGATTCGCCAAGGCGCTGACAAAGTTCTCATATTTTTTCATACAGAATCACACCATCCCTGGCAATTTCATCGAGCAATTGACGCGATAAGGACTCGTCGAGATTGACGACGTCTATATCTAAAAGAGTATCAAGACGCTCCTCTATCAGATATGAGAAACGGTCGAAATCCCGGCAACCTGCTACAGCAATATCAATATCGCTCTTAGGCAAGTTGTCACCGCGGGCACGAGAACCAAACAGCACAACCCTCTCGGCGTCACATTCCCGAGCAAAAATCTCAATTTGCTTGTACACCTTGTCGAGAGATACCATCTGCAGCCCTACAGCTTAATGTCGAAGTTGATCTCGGGGACGGCAGCAAGGTCGGCCAACGTCACGCCGTCGACGTACTTTTCGATCACGTCGTCCAGACCGCGCCAGAATTTGACGGTCGAGCAAAGATCGCTGCGGGCGCAGCTGTTGTCGATGCCATCGCACGCCACCGGAGCCGTGCTGCCTTCGACGGCGCGCAGGATGTCGCCGGCACGCACCTCGGCCGGGTCCTTGGCCATCATGTAGCCGCCGCCCTTGCCGCGCACGCTCTTAAGTAGGCCCGCCTTCATGAGCGGACGAACCAGCTGCTCCAGATACTTTTGCGAGATACGCTCGCGGTCGGCGACCTCGCGCAGAGCGATCTTGCCCTCGGCGTCGCCCAGCGCTGCGATATAGATCATCAGTCGGAGGGCATAGCGGCCCTTAGAAGAAATGAGCATACCTACCCTCCCATCGCATCTTGGACAACATAACCAGGTTTGTTTGTCCCAAATCTTAAGTAAGTGGGACAAACACAACAGGTTATTTTGTCCCACATCTAGAAAAGTCGAGTGGATTAGTCGGGTTTTCCCTTGACTAACGCCGAACCCATAGTAACTTTATTCCGAGAAGATTCCTAGGGTTTCGTACACCCATGAGTACACCATATACAGAGAGGGACAGCATGAGCGCAAATCCGCTGCTTTCCATCGAAGGTCTGACCGCCTCCGTGGACGAGAAGACCATCCTCCACAACGTCAACCTTAACGTCGCCGCCGGCGAGACCCACGTGCTGATGGGCCCCAACGGCGCCGGCAAGTCCACCCTTGGCCACCTGGTCATGGGCGACCCCGTCTACACGGTCAACGACGGCCGCATCGTCTTTGACGGCCAGGACATCACCGAGCTCACCACCGACAAGCGCTCGCGCGCCGGCCTGTTCCTGAGCTTCCAGGCCCCTGTCGAGATCCCCGGCGTGCCACTGTCGAGCTTTTTGCGCGCCAGTATCGCCGGCCGCCCCGGCCTGGAGATGAAGGGCAAGGAATTCCGTCGTCGCGTCAAGGAGCTCGCGGCCGAGCTTAACATGGATACCGCCTACCTCAACCGTGAGCTGGGCGTGGGCTTCTCGGGCGGCGAGAAAAAGAAGGTCGAGATGCTCCAGCTTCTGCTGCTGCAGCCCAAGCTCGCCATCTTGGACGAGACCGACTCCGGCCTGGACGTCGACGCCCTGTCCACCGTCAGCCACGGTATGGACGCCTACCGCAAGAGCTGCGACGGCTCCATGCTCATCATCACGCACAACACGCGCATCCTGGAGCACCTGGATGTCGACCGCGTCCACGTTATGGTCAAGGGCCACATCGTGCGCGAGGACGATGCCTCGCTGATCCCCTGGATCGACAAGAACGGCTTTGAGACCTTCGAGCGCGAGGCCGCCGAGCAGCGCGCCCAGGCCGAGGCCGCCGCTGCCGAGCAGCAGGCGTAAAGGGGCGACGCAATGACCAAGAACCGCACCGAGGTCGCGGACATCGACCGCAGCCTCTACGACTTCACCTACGGCGAGGAGGGATTCGAGCGCCTCGACGCCGGCATCACGCCCGACATCGTGCGCGAGATCAGCGCCAAGAAGGACGAGCCACAGTGGATGCTCGATCTGCGCTTAAAGTCCCTCGAGATCTTCAATCGTTTTCCCGACCCGACGTGGGGCCCCTCCATCGAGGGCCTGGACATGGACAACATCGTCACCTACGTCAAGCCCAACACCGACCAAAAGCACGACTGGGAGTCGGTGCCCGACGACATCAAGAACACCTTTGAGCGCCTGGGCATCCCCGAGGCCGAGCGCAGCTACCTGGCGGGCGTCGGCGCGCAGTACGACTCCGAGCTGGTCTACCACAACATGCAGGACACCGCGTCCAAGATGGGTATCGTCTATTCCGGCATCGAGGAGGCCCTGCACGACCCGCAGTGGGAGCCGCTCATCCACGAGAAGTTTATGACGCTCATCCCGCCCACCGACCACAAGTTTGCGGCCCTGCACGGCGCCGTATGGTCGGGCGGCTCGTTTGTCTACGTGCCCAAGGGCACCAAGTTGGACTTCCCGCTGCAGAGCTACTTCCGCCTTAACGCCAAGGGCGCCGGCCAGTTTGAGCACACGCTCATCATCGTCGAGGACGACGCCGACCTGCACTTCATCGAGGGTTGCTCCGCGCCCAAGTACAACGTTGCCAACCTCCACGCCGGCGCCGTCGAGCTCTTTGTGGGCAAGCGTGCGCACCTGCGCTACTCGACCATCGAGAACTGGTCCAAAAACATGTACAACCTCAACACCAAGCGTGCGCGCGTGGACGAGGATGGCGACATAGAGTGGATCAGTGGCTCCTTCGGCAGCCACGTGGGCTACCTCTACCCCATGAGTGTGCTCAACGGCCGCCGCGCCCGGTCGAGCTTTACCGGCATCACCTTTGCCGGCGCCGGGCAGAACCTCGATACCGGCTGTAAGGTCGTGCTCAACGCCCCCGAGACCTCGGCAACCGTCGAGACCAAGGGCATCTCCAAGAGCGGCGGCATTCAGACCTTCCGCAGCTCCATCGTGGCCACGCCCAAGGCCGAGGGTTCCAAGGCAACCGTGAGCTGCCAGTCGCTCATGCTCGACGACCAGAGCCGCTCCGACACCATCCCCGCCATGGACATCCGCGCCAAGAACGTCGACATCGGCCACGAGGCCACCATCGGCCGCATCGGCGACGACAAGGTGTTCTACCTGATGAGCCGCGGCATCTCGGAGGAAGAGGCCCGCACCATGATCGTCAACGGCTTTGCCAACCCGGTCTCCAAGGAGCTGCCGCTGGAGTACGCCGTCGAGATGAACAACCTGATCAAGCTCGAGATGGAAGGAGCGATCGGATAATGAAACAGGAAACCAACACCGCTGCTACCACCCTTGAGCAGGTCAACGCGATGCCGGCTGCCACTTGGGGCTGGCTGAAGATGAATCAGACCAAGCTCGAGCTCTCTGACGAGCTTGCCGCCGCTCCCGCGGAGGCCGTTGAGGTCGAAGGCTTGGGCGAGCAGTTTATTGGCGTGACAGACGCGTTCGACGCCGCCATGGACGCCATGGCCGAGCGCTTCCCCGAGCGCCGCTCCTCCGCCCCCGGTGATGCCGCCGACCGCGCCCGCATCACGCCCGAGACCGAGCTCGACGTGCCCGCCACCTCCGTCTACCAGGCCGGCGCCATCAAGCTCGAGGAGGAGCTCTCCCCTGCTGAAGCCTTCGAAACCGGCATGGGCGAGGCTGCCTACGCCTACTTGGCCGAGCACGCTACCAAGCGCATCGTCATCGATGTGCCCGCATACCAGCACGCCACGGTTACCGTGCGTGTGAGCGGTGTCGATGCCGCCGCGGCCATCGCCGCCATCGACGTCGTCGCTCGCCCGCAGGCAACGCTCGACCTGCATATTGCCCTAGACTCTCCTGTTACCGGCGAGGGTGTCGTGGGCTCCGTGCTACGCGTGTGCGCCCACGAGTACGCCACCGTCAACGTGACCTGCACGCAGACACTCGACGACAGCTGGATCGCACTCGACGACACCGGCCTGTTCCTGGACGAGGGCGCGCGCGTCAACGTGCAGCACACCGTCCTGGGTGCCGGCGCCAGCGCCACCGGCCTTGCCGGCGACCTGCTGGGCGACACCGCCAAGGTGACCATCGATACCGATTACCTGGGCGCCCGCGAGCAGGTGCGCGACTTTAACTACGAGCTGCGCCACCGCGGTCGCAAGACCGAGTGCGAGATCGACGCCAACGGCGTGCTGACCGGCACGTCCAAGAAGGTCTACCGTGGCACCATCGACCTCGTGCACGGCTGCAAGGGTGCAACCGGCACCGAACGCGAGACGGTGCTTTTGGCCAACAAGGGCGTCGACAACAAGACCGTTCCCGTCATTCTCTGTGACGAGGACGACGTCGCCGGCAACCACGGCGCCACCATCGGTCACGTCCGCGACGAGCAGCTGTTCTACCTCGCCTGCCGTGGCCTTGACCAAAACGCCGCCGAGGACCTGTTCATCCGCGCCAAGCTGGAGGACGCCGCGCTTTCCGCCACCGACGAGCGCACCCGCGCCGCCGTCGTCCGCCTAGGCAACAACCTGATCGACAACTTTGAAGAGGAGCTCGCATGATCGACACCGAGCACGTTAAATGCGATACCTGTACTGCCCCCGAGCCCATGGAGCTCGACGCCAGCGACGAGGCTTCGCGCGGCTGGCCCACCGTGGACATCGAGACCAACCCCTACAAGGGCCAGTTCCCGCTGTTCCAGCAGCACCCCGAGATCGCCTTCCTCGATAGCGCCGCCACCGCGCAGCGCCCTGCCTGTGTGCTCGACGCCGAACGCGACTTCTACCAGCGCATGAACGCCAACCCCCTGCGCGGCCTGTACTCGCTGTCCGTCGAGGCCACCGACGCCATCGCGAAGGTCCGCCAGCAGATCGCTGACCTCATCGGCGCCTCACAGGCCAACGAGGTCGTCTTCACCCGCAACACGAGCGAGTCGCTCAACCTGGTCGCTAAGAGCTTTGCGCCCACAGTGCTCGAACCGGGCGACGAGGTCGTCATCACCATTATGGAGCACCACTCCAACCTGATTCCGTGGCAGCAGGTCTGCCGCGAGACCGGCGCCAAGCTCGTCTACCTCTACCCCACCAAGACCGGCCAGCTCACCACCGAGGAGGTTCTTGCCAAGGTGGGTCCCAAGACCAAGATCCTAGCCGTGGGACAGGTCTCCAACGTGCTGGGCGTCGAGAACCCGGTCAAGAACCTCGGCAAACTCGTGCACAAGTACGGCGGCTACCTGGTCGTCGACGGCGCGCAGTCGCTGCCGCACATGCCGGTCGATGTGGCCGACCTGGGCGCCGACTTCTTTGCCTTTAGTGCGCACAAGGCCATGGGCCCCATGGGCATCGGCGTGCTGTGGGGCAAGATGGACCTGCTCAACGCCATGCCGCCCATGCTTACCGGCGGTGAGATGATCGACTCGGTTACTGAGCAGGACGCCGTCTGGGCTCCCGTCCCCGAGAAGTTCGAGGCCGGCACGCAGGACGCCGCCGGCATCTTCGCCACAGGCGCCGCCCTCGACTACCTCGTCAACACGGTGGGCTACGAAAACATCCAGGCACGCGAGCAGGCACTCGTCCACTACCTGATGGGCGAGCTCATGCAGCTCGACTTTGTCCAGATCATCGGCTCAATCTATTGGGATAACCACCACGGTGTCGTGAGCTTTAATGTCAAGGGCATCCACCCGCACGATGTCGCGAGCATCATGGACATGGACGGCGTCTGCATCCGCGCCGGTCACCACTGCGCGCAGCCGCTGCTCACCTGGCTGGGCGTCGAGAACCTTGCCTGCTGCCGCGCCAGCGTGGCCTTCTACAACGACAAGGCCGACATCGACAAGTTCATCGCCGGCCTGCATCACGTTTGGAGCACATTCAATGGGTAATCTGTACACCTCCACCACATTTATGGAGCACAACTCGCACCCCGACTATAAGTACGAGATGGATGCTCCCACGCACGAGCACGACGGCATCAACCCCAGCTGCGGAGACGAGCTCACCTTGCAGCTGCGTGTCGAGAACGGCGTGATCGAGGAGGCCTCCTTTACCGGCCACGGCTGCGCCATCAGTCAGGCCAGCGCCGACATCATGGCCGACCTCATCACCGGCGAGACGGTCGAGGAAGCGCGTCGCTTGGCAGGGCTCTTCCTCGCCATGATCCGCGGCGAACAGCTCTCCGAGGAGGACCTGGAAGATCTGGACGAGGCCGCCCAGCTCCAGGACATCTCGCACATGCCCGCCCGCGTCAAATGCGCCGAGCTCGCCTGGCGCACCCTCGACGGCATGCTCGAGGGGCAAGCAAACCAGTAGCGTATGCCCCGAATCCAAGGTTTTTGATTGCCGAGCCGCCCGATACGGGCGGCTCTGTTTTTTCTAATGAGCGCGAACGCACAAAGTCCGCGCGTCCGGCACCCCGTCTGTCATTTACCACACAGCCAGACGCGAACACGGGCGTTTTCCACAGCACCAAAGGCCTGCGGCAGGGCCACGAGCACGCCTAGCATCGTCCCATGCCCCATCCAGCTGGGCTCCGATTCGCTTCGCGCCTGCTGCAGACGGGTCCCATAGGGAGCGGCGTGCATTTTTGCGAGTATTCAGCACGCCAAGCTGTGTGTATACGCATCGAAAGCGTTAATCAACGTCTCCAGGCGCATATATAGTGCGTTTTAGAACAAGCATCGTGGTCTCAGGGGCGCAAACATGAGCTTCGGGAGCGCATCGGCAGGCATAAATAGCTTCGGGGCCCGTATGTTGCAAAATTGCGACGGTAGTGGCAGTACCGCGATGCTGAAAACTCCATTTTTTGCACGGCGCAGATGGGGGTAGGCACGGGCAAACCCGGACTGAGCCCTTATTTTATGCAAGATGGCGATTGTTCTATGCATATTAAGAAGTGCAGTTGCCGCACCAAGCTTTTGAACGCTTGTTGCGGCGTATGGACGACCCCATCTGCGGCGCACAGGCGACCCTACATCACGTTTCCGCCAGTCCGCATCGCCGTCCGCGCGCGGGCACGCACAATACGAGAGACGGTACTTTTGCCAATCCCGGTATAGCGCTCAATCTGGCGCACCGTGAAACCGGCATCGTGCAATCCAAAAATAACGGTATCGCGCTGCGCCGGCGGTGCGGCTTTAACCCCGCGAAGCGGAACCCCGAGTTCCTTAGCCATCTTGCCGGCAAAGGCGTGGCGTTCCCACTCCGTCTCTTTCATATCGCCCAGCGCTGGCTCGCCGCCGTCGGGCGTCGAAAGTGAATAGGCAATAAAGCCCTCGGCAGAACCAAAGAGCTCAAGCACGCAAGAAGGATCAGAAAATCCCCTCGCGACATCAGCCGCGTCACCGTCGTAAGCGCGCAAATGCTCCGCAAAGCTGCTCCAGGGATAACGCTCGATTAGGCCAACGCCCGCCTCCTGTGGATCGGCGTGTACGGAGCGAATAGCCTCCATCACCTGCCAGTCGGTATCGAGCGAGCGCCGGTCAAAACGGTTCTGGAACAGATGACCCGTGCGCCCCGTGCGCTTATTGAACCGCCGCGCGTACGTCAAAAGCAGCCGGTGCATTGCCGCGCTCATCGCGTCCTCGTAATCTGCAAGCACCAGATGCACGTGATTGCCCATAAGGCACCAGGCGATAACCGTCACGCCCGCCTCGCGGCAGCACTCGCGCATCAGCTCCAAAAACTCCCACCGGTCTTCATCGCCCTCAAAGATGAGCTGCTTGCCCACACCGCGGGCACAGACATGGTAAAAGCCGGTAACCGTTCTCCAAACGCGCTGCATGGCGCTCCCTTCGCCGGGATCTGATTGCCATCCAATACAGCACGATTGAAGCGTGCCATCAAAACATTCACGCAAAACAATACACTCGCGCGGCCAAAGGCAGTAAACGGGCGGCGAACGGCACCGTTGCAACAGGTCAACCCCTGCAACGCTTACAAGAGCTGACCAAAAGCTTGCCCAAGACGAACCCCCTCTACGGAAATTCGCGACCACAGAACATATAGTTAAACCGTTTCAATTAAAACTTCCGGACTTCTCGCTACGAAAACTGAGCCGTTCGCCGAATATTCCGTGCATTTCGCGGTATTATAGGGGCTGCATGTCATGTCCCTTTCGAAGGGTCGCCCGGCAATCGCCAGCCACGACCCCCAGACGGGACGCCAACACGATAGAGAGGAGAGGCATGCAGTACTCACAGGAAGTGGAGAACATGTGCCCCGTTGCCAAGGGTGCATACCACGGCCCCGCACCCATCCCCGAGGAGGGCAAGTGGGTCCAGGCTAAGGAGATTTCCGACATCTCCGGTCTTACGCACGGTGTGGGTTGGTGCGCACCTCAGCAGGGCGCCTGCAAGCTCACGCTGAACGTCAAGGACGGCATCATCGAGGAGGCCCTCGTTGAGACCATCGGCTGCTCGGGCATGACCCACTCTGCTGCCATGGCTTCCGAGATCCTTCCCGGTAAGACCATCCTCGAGGCCCTCAACACCGACCTCGTCTGCGACGCCATCAACGTTGCTATGCGCGAGATCTTCCTGCAGATCGTTTACGGCCGCAGCCAGACCGCGTTCTCCGAGGGCGGCCTGCCCGTGGGCGCCTCCCTCGACGACCTCGGCAAGGGCCTTCGCTCTCAGGTCGGCACCATGTTCGGCACCAAGGCCAAGGGCGCTCGTTACCTTGAGCTCGCTCAGGGCTACGTCACCCGCATGGCTCTCAACGACAAGAACGAGATCATCGCATTCGAGTTCCTGAACCTCGGCAAGTTCACCGACGCCGTCAAGGCCGGCAAGACCCCCGAGGAGGCCATCGCTGGCGCTATGGGCCACTATGGTCAGTGGGAGAACGCTGCCAAGTACATCGACCCGCGCACCGACGAGGAGACTCACTCCGTCGCCAGCGTGTTCCCGGTTCACGAGTAGAAAGGGAGGGAAATAACTATGACTGTTACGTTCGAAGGTTACGAGCGCCGCGCTGACAAGATCAACAAGTGCCTCGCCGACAACGGCATCGCCTCCCTCGAGGAAGCTCTGCAGATCTGCACCGACAAGGGCTTCAACCCGCGTGAGATCGTCAACAACACCCAGTCCATCGCCTTCCAGAACGCCGAGTGGGCCTACACCCTCGGTTGCGCTCTCGCTGTCAAGCGTGGCGCCAAGACCGCTTCTGAGGCTGCCGCCATCATCGGCGAGGGCATCCAGGCCTTCACCGTTCCCGGCTCCGTCGCCGAGGACCGCAAGGTCGGTCTGGGCCACGGCAACCTGGGCGCTATGCTGCTCTCCGACGACACCGAGTGCTTCGCCTTCCTGGCTGGCCACGAGTCCTTCGCTGCCGCTGAGGGTGCTATCGGCCTGGCTCTGAACGCCAACAAGGCTCGCAAGAAGCCGCTGCGCGTCATCCTCAACGGTCTGGGCAAGGACGCTGCTCAGATCATCGCCCGCATCAACGGCTTCACCTACGTGAAGACCCAGTTCGACTACTACACGGGCGAGCTCAAGGTCGTCGAGACCATCCCCTACTCCGATGGTCCCCGCGCTGCCGTTAACTGCTACGGCTCCGACGACGTCCGCGAGGGCGTTGCCATCATGTGGCACGAGAACGTCGACATCTCGATCACCGGTAACTCCACCAACCCCACGCGCTTCCAGCACCCCGTCGCTGGCACCTACAAGAAGGAGCGCATCGAGGCTGGCAAGAAGTACTTCTCCGTCGCTTCTGGTGGCGGCACTGGCCGTACCCTGCACCCGGACAACATGGGCGCCGGCCCTGCCTCTTACGGCATGACCGACACCATGGGCCGTATGCACTCCGACGCCCAGTTCGCCGGTTCTTCCTCCGTGCCTGCGCACGTCGACATGATGGGTCTCATCGGCATGGGCAACAACCCCATGGTCGGTGCCACCGTCGCCTGCGCTGTCGCCGTCGAGGAGGCCCTCAAGGCCTAATCGCGCCCGCGCGATGCTCATATAGTTGAGCTTTGGAGCCGCTACCTTTCGAGGTAGCGGCTCTTTTTGTTTACGCTGTCGCAGGGTAGCTAATGCCGATATACCAGTTGGGGCGAAATACGAGATGAGACGAGATGGAACGTCAAAGTGTCCATGACACCCACCTGCCATAATTGCCCTTTACCGATTTGCCGAGTCTTTGCGGCCCCATTGCCGATCACCCGTGCGACAATGCGCCGGACGAGAAAGGAATCCGATGGAATCGACTGATGTACTGGTAATTGGATCTGGCATTGCGGGCCTTTGCGCCGCCATCGAAGCGGCGCGCGCGGGCGTGACCGTCACTGTGGCAAGCGCCGGCAAGACTATGAGTGGATCAAGCTTCTTCCCCGGAACCTGGGGCTTGGGGCTTATCGGACCCGTTAACGAAGACGACGAACAAGACCTCATCGACACCATCCAGACCGTTGGTGGCGGCGTCGCCGACCCCGATCTTGTCCAGACGTTTGTCCACAGCATTCCCCAGGCAATTGAATGGCTCGAGCAAGACCTGGGTGTTGAGCTCCAGCGTCCGCAAAGCGCTGAAAGCGCTCAGCAAAAGCAATTTATCCCCTGCTTTGACCACAAGACGCGCATGTGGCGCGGCCTCACCCGCAAGCCCCTTGAGGACGCTCTGACGACCCGGATCGAGTCGCTCGGCATTCGCCTGCTCCCCCGCCATGAGCTTATCGACCTTGTTGAGGACACGAACGGCAGAATAACCGGAACCATGCTCTACGACCTCACCGAAAATCGAATCGTGCCCTTTGCTGCCAAGGCCACGATCATCGCAACCGGTGGCACAGGCGGCCTGTTCGAGCGCAGCCTTACGTCGGCTGATGTGCTCAGCTCCTCGCAGGCCATCGCGCTGGCGCACGGCGCAACACTTACTAATATAGAGTTCATGCAGATGATGCCCGGCTTCATCGAGCCCAAGCGCAACCTGGTCTTCAACGAGAAAACCTGGCGCTACGTACATGTAGACCAGCCGGTAGATATTGCCGACGACAAGCTGGACGACCTGCTTGAGCAACGCTCCGGATACGGTCCCTTCACTTCGCGCCTGGCTTCCAGCGCCATCGATCTCGTCATCGATCAGGCAGGTGTCGAAGGCCTGGCACTCCACTACGACTTTCCCCGCGAAGATGTCCCAGAGTTTGTGCAGACCTTTGCCACCTGGCTGCAAGACGAGCACGGCATCGCCCCGACTGACGAGATGCGCGTTGCGATGTATGCCCACGCCGCTAACGGCGGCATCAAGATCGATAAGACCGCGCAAACGGGCGTTGAGGGCCTCTACGCTTGCGGTGAGGCGACAGGCGGCATGCACGGCGCCGACCGCATTGGTGGCTTGTCAAGCGCCAACGGCATCGTGTTCGGGCGCATCGCGGGCGCATCGGCAGCCCAAGCAGCACAGAAAGAGCCCGAGACAGCCCTGAAGGCGGATATCGCCCTCCCCCAGTACGGCATAGCCGCAATAGATGCCGAACGCCTGACACACAGCCTAAGGCACACGATGAGCACCTATTGCATGATCAACAGGACCGAAACAGGCCTATCCGAGGCACTACACGAGCTTGAGGGCTTGAAGACGGAGGCAACGACCTTGAGCACACAGAAAGCCCAGGACAGCGAAGTCGCAGCCCTCGCCCGCCTGCAATCGCAGATTCAACTAGCACAGGAAATGGTCAAAGCCATGCGCAAACGAACCGAAAGCCTCGGATCGCACTATCGAGCGGACTAATTCGAACACCCATCTAAAGCAGAACACAACTAATCGATATCTATGGGCCCCGTGAGCTCGAAGTGGCACGGGGCCCATTCGTGTCCGTACGGCAGCGTATCCTTGTTCTGAATACGGAGCGGGCAAAGCCCGCATAGACAATAGGCCAGCGAGGAGGAGATATGGACAGTAGAGATATCGAGAAGTGGCGTGTCGAACTTGATAGCTACGCCAATGTAGAAGACGGCGTTGAGTATTGGCTCGCACGAGATTTAATGGAACCCATGGGGTACACGCGATGGGAAAACTTCGCCGAAGTTGTTTAGAGGGCAAAAGTCTCGTGCGAAACAAACAAAACTCCAGTTGATTCCCATTTTCGTGACACCACGAAAATGGTAATTGCCGGTGTCGCCGCTCGCGCGGTTAAAGACTACAAACTTACGCGCTATGCATGCTATTTAATCGCCCAGAACGGAGATTCAAACAAGCCAGAGATTGCACTCGCCCAAGCATACTTTGCCGTGCAGACGCGCCGCCAAGAGCTCATAGAGCAGCGCTTCGCAGAGATTCAGCGCTTGCAGGCGCGCCACTCGCTATCCGATTCAGAGAAACAGCTCTCGGGTATTGCATTCAAACGCGGCGTGGACTCCAAAGGATTCGCGATCATCAAGTCGAAGGGCGATGAAGCGTTATTCGGCGGCAGAAGCACGGCGGAAATGAAGCAGCAGCTCGGCATACCCAAGAGCGCGGCATTGGCGGACAGGTTAGCCGATGTCCTCATCAAAGCAAAGGACCTTACGAACTCGATGACGGCCTTCAACGCCGAGGAACACGACCTGTACGGTCTGGACCAGATCAAGCAAGAGCACGTCGAGAACAACACAAGCGTGCGTGGCAGCCTCATCGACCGCGGAATTGTACCCGAGAACCTACCGCCTGCCGAAGATACAAAGAAGCTCGAACGTCGCGTGAAAGCAGACGAGAAAAAGCTCAAGGAGGGTACAGACGGATTCACCGACCCCCAGGGCAGGCTCGACTTGTAAAGCGTCTGTGCCCTTACGGGTTCGGCCCCATGCGAGGTTAATAAAAAAGACGGCCAACCGAAGTTGACCGTCTTAACAATCTTTGGTGGGCCGTCAGGGGGTCAGCCTGCTTTGCAGGCGGCCGCTTCGGCGCTTTGCGCCTTGCGCGCTGCGCTGGTAAATGCTTACGCATTTCCTCAGCTTCGCGCCCCGACGGGTTCGACCCCATGCGAGGTCAACAAAAAAAGCGACCAGCCTAAGCCAGTCGCTTTAACATACTTTGGGTGGGCCGTCAGGGGGTCGAACCCTGGACCTTGGGATTAAGAGTCCCCTGCTCTACCAACTGAGCTAACGACCCGATATCAACACGAAGCAAGAACTGGGGTGGGTAAAGGGACTCGAACCCTCGACCTACGGGACCACAACCCGTCGCTCTAGCCAACTGAGCTACACCCACCGTGTCCTGTGCGCTTCGCGCTCGACTATTATTGCAAGGAACGCCACGCGATGCAAGCCCCAATTTTCAAGAATTTTGAAAAGAGTTTTTCGAGACCATTTCGAGCAATTCCCACCGGTTTCATAGGAGTAAACTTGCCCCACTGCAAATGCTCGAAAGGACAAGCATGAAAGAACTCTCCAACCGTACGGCAACGTTTACCGATTCGGTCATCCGCCGCATGACGCGCATCTCCAATAAGTATGGCGCCGTCAACCTGTCGCAGGGCTTCCCCGACTTCGATCCCCCGGCGCAGCTGCTCAACAGCCTGAGCGCCATCGCCAGCGACCCCAAGCCGCTCTATCACCAGTACTCCATCACCTGGGGCTCCCAGGCCATGCGTGAGGCGCTTGCCGCCAAGCAGGAGCACTTTATGGGCATGCCGATCAACCCCAACGAGAACATCGTGGTCACCTGCGGCTCCACCGAGGCCATGATGGCCGCCATGATGACGGTCACAAACCCCGGCGACAAGGTCGTCATCTTCTCGCCATTCTACGAGAACTACGGCGCCGACACGATCCTCTCGGGTGCCGAGCCCATCTACGTGCCGCTTAACCCACCTGCGTTCGACTTTGACCGCGAGACACTCGAGGCGGCCTTCCGCGACAACGATCCCAAGGCCATCGTCCTGTGCAACCCTTCCAACCCCTGCGGCAAGGTCTTTACGCGCGAGGAGCTCACCTTAATCGCCGACCTCTGCAAAAAGTACGACGCCTACTGCATTACCGACGAGGTATACGAGCACATCGTCTACGCGCCCCACGAGCACGTCTATATGGCCACGCTGCCCGGCATGTTCGATCGAACCATCAGCTGCAGTTCGCTGTCTAAGACGTACTCCATCACCGGCTGGCGTCTGGGCTACACCATCGCCCCGGCCCAGATCACCGAGCGCATTAAAAAGGTCCACGATTTCCTCACCGTGGGTGCTGCCGCTCCCCTGCAGGAAGCTGTCGTCACCGCCCTCAAATTCGACGACAGCTATTACCAGGAGGTCCTCGACCTCTACACCGCCAAGCGCGACCTATTCTGTCAGGGGCTCGATAGCATCGGTCTTGAGCACAACGTGCCGCAGGGCGCCTACTATGTGATGATGGATATCTCGGAGTTTGGCTATGACAGCGACCTCGACTTCTGTGAGGATTTGGCCTCCAAGGTGGGCGTGGGCGCCGTTCCGGGCTCGAGCTTCTTCCGCGAGCCCGTCAACCATCTGATTCGTTTCCACTTTGCCAAGCGAGACGAGACGCTCAACGCTGCGCTTGAGAACCTCAAGTCGCTACGTGATAAAATCAACCCGCGCGGGTAAGGACGGTCAGTAACTAAAGGCACTAAAGAAACCTCGTGAACCCGTTGGGCCATGAGGTTTCTTTTTATAGCGACCTCATTTATTTTTTAGAGCGCTATACTTTAGTCACGGAGCAACTCGTCCAGAGAGGAATACTATGGCAGAGCAGCAGCTTATCGGAGCGCTCGAGGCCGGCGGCACCAAGATGGTCTGCGCCACGGGCTATGCAGACGGCACGGTCCTGGAACGCGAGCAGATTGCGACCACGACCCCGCAGGAGACCGTTGAGGCCGTCAACGCATGGTTTGCCGACAAGGACATCGCCGCGCTGGGCATCGGCGCCTTTGGCCCCACCGCAGTCAACCCTGCCTCGTCCCAATACGGCAAGATCCTGGAGACGCCCAAAACGGCATGGCGCTACTTTGACCTGCTGGGCACCATCCAAAACGAGCTCAATATTCCCTGCGGCTACGACACCGACGTCAACGTCGCCTGCCTGGGCGAGGTCACCTTTGGTTGCGCCCAGGGCCTCACTGACGTGGTGTATCTGACCATCGGTACCGGCGTGGGCGCCGGCGTGCTCTCGGGCGGTAAGCTCGTGCACGGCATGATGCATCCCGAGGCCGGTCACATCCTGGTCACGCGCGACCCGCGCGACACCATCGGCGAGCACAGCGGCTGCCCCTTCCACGACAACTGCCTCGAGGGCCTCATCGCCGGTCCCGGCGTCAAAAAGCGCTGGGGTGGCAAGAGCGCCGGAGAGATGGCCGATGACCCGGAGGCCATGGACCTGCTCGCCGGCTATCTGGCGCAGGCGCTCATGACCTACATCCTGTGCTACGCACCGCAAAAGATCGTCATCGGTGGCGGCGTGGCCGACCACACCCCCATCGTGCCGCTCGCGCGCAAGAAGTGCGCCGAGATGCTCAACGGCTACATCGTCACGCCCGAGATGGCCGACATCGATAGCTATATCGTCAACAACAGCCTCGAGGGCAAACAGGGCATTATGGGCTGCTTGGCCCTGGGCGCTCAGGCGCTTCAGTAGCAGACGCACCCACAGGGCGTGGCGCGCCCGGCAAATCCGACCTACGGAACGACGCCACCACGCCTCATATAAGCCCTCAAATAAAAAAGGCCGCCTAGGACCAAACAATACGTCCTAGGCGGCTTTTTTGGCGCGCATCAGCGGCCGTAAGAGATATCGGAGCACAACGCCCGTTGCCGCACCACAGCAGTCGATCATCACATCGGTGATCATGCCGGCGCGTCCCGGCACAAAGAGCTGAATCGTCTCGTCGATCGAAGGAATCAGCAGCAGGAACACCGCCGTGGGCAGCAGCACGTCAAAGGTGCGCCGGCCCTCAAAATCAAAGGCGTGCGTTGCCAAGATGCCGAGCACCATATACTCGGTAAAATGCGCGCATTTGCGAACAACAAAGTTGGTCACCCATTCATATGGAAGTCCCACGCCGCGCAGGAAACCGCGGATAGCTTCCATGACCGTTAGGCTCAGCGAACCCGACCCCGAGCCGGGAACCAGCGAATTGCCCCAGATCAAGAGCGCCATCAGGCAGGTCACGACCGCCCATTTTCGATTGATCTTAACCATGCAGAAGTTATGCCTCCGCGCGGAGCGGCGCGAAGCTGGCGGTACCGCCCTCGATAACGCTCAGATAGGCACGGCCCGTACGCTTGGCGGTAGAGGACTGCAGGCGCTCGATCTCTTCCTCGAGGATCTGATTGACGCGCTCGTGACGACGATTTTCCATAATGCCGGCGGCAATAGCCTCGGCTCGCTCGATGCCCTCGCGCGAGATACGGGCGGTATCCTCGGGGAACACAGCGCTGTGACGGCCGACATAGGCGGGTGCAGCAGGCTGAGGGGCAGCGACGGGAGCGGGAGCTGCAACAGGAGCAGGCTCGTCGATCTCGTCCAGAATCGCGGTGGCAGCGGCCCACATGTCCTCGTGGCCCGAGTAATCGGCCATGGGGACATCAACCTCGAGCGAGGCATCCGGAAGGTCGCCGGTGTCGATGCGATCTTGGGCATCAATCGATGCGGTGATGGCTGCAGGCTCATCGAGGTCATCGAGATCGATGTCCGCGGCACCGAAAATGATAGGCATGCTGGCGAGGTTTGCGTTGTACGGCGCAGCCTCAGCCGCCTGCTGCTGGGCAGGAGCGCCCCAAAGCGAGCTTTCGGCGGCACGGCGGGCGGCAACGGCCTCCTCGTCCGCGGCCATGGCTTCATCAACGTACGAATTATCGGCAGAAGCGTTCACGTCCGCCGAGGTGGCGCTGCAGGCGTTATTGGCTGCCGCGTTGGCAACGAGTGCCACAAAAGCCGCCGTGCTGCCCGCAGGGGCGGCCTGGGAGCCAGACACGGCGCGTGCCGCGGCGGCGATGTCGTCGCGATTGAAGGAGCCGGTCTGCCCGCCGTTGGTGAGCTCGTCGATGGCGACTTGATAGACGTCGCGCGAGCGCGCAGGGTCGCAGCTCACCGGCGAATCGTCGTCGAGCATACTGTCGATCATGGACCAAGCCTCGGCCTCGTCCATGGCATCTGCGGCTCGAGCGATGGTAGGGACACCATCATCGGCATGACGGCGCTGGAACGCACCAGTCAGGCCGGAAAGGAATGCCGAGGTAGACTGCTCCGACTGAGCCTGAGAAGCAGAAGCGGCAGCATATGGAGTCGCATCCTGCTGCTGAGCTGGAATCGAGGCGGTCTTGAACTCGCTTTGATGCTGATTGAGATTGGCGGCACCGCCCATGGCATCGGGCTGGAACAGACGCTCTTCACGCTGCGCACGGTACTCGGAGATACCCAGCGAGGCGGCATAGATGCCCACGCCCGCCACCGCACCGACGGCAAAGGGAACAGCGCCCGCGACAACCGTCTCGTTGACCGACGAGAACGGCAGCGTCGCGGCATACATCACCACGGGGGCGGCAAGGCCGATCCCGCAGGAAAGTCCGGCAAGGACTGCTCGTTGTGTTGCATCAGAAGAAGCCATGAGCTCTCCCCATCTTCCAGCACCCAAATCGCATCATTCAGTTGGCTGCGCGAGAGAAGATGAAGCGGGGCTATGCCCCAAAGCAACGGTATATGGTTCGTTTCATCTGCGTTTTCCGTCGCGAAGCTTAAAAGCTATTATGCGAAACCGCCCTGCCGATTGCAAGCGACGATGTCGGATTGAAACGGGAAACCTGCTGCTCGTCGGTCTTACGGTCAATAATAAGCGCGGAGCGGCGCTATAGAAAAGGGCCGAGGCTCAAAGCCCCGACCCTTTATCGCATTGATGACTATCGCTGCGTGTGGATGACAACCTAGAACGTCTGCTCGTAGTCGCTGTGTTTTTTGGCCGAACGCACCAGGAACTCCTGGTTGGTGTTGGTGCCCTTAAGACCCTTGATAAACGATGCGGCCGCGCGCTCGGTGTTGTTCATGCCGGCAAGAATGCGACGCAGACCAAAGACAAACGGACGCATCTGCTCGTCGACCAACAGATCCTCGTTACGCGTACCGGAGGCAACGGGGTCGATAGCCGGGAAGATGCGGCGGTCGGCCAGGTCGCGGTCGAGCTTAAGCTCCATGTTGCCGGTGCCCTTGAACTCCTCGAAAATGACCTCGTCCATCTTGGAACCGGTGTCGATGAGGGCAGAGGCCAGGATGGTGAGCGAGCCGCCGTTCTCGATATTGCGGGCTGCACCCAGGAAGCGCTTGGGCGGATACAATGCCGCCGAATCGACGCCGCCCGAAAGGATGCGGCCTGAGGCGGGCGCCGCCAAGTTGTAGGCGCGGGCGAGGCGCGTGATGGAGTCGAGCACCACCACGACGTCGCCACCCAGCTCTACGATGCGCTTGGCGCGCTCGATGACGAGCTCTGCCACGCGGGTGTGGTTGTCGGCAGGCATATCGAAGGTCGACGCCACAACCTCACCCTTGATAGAACGCTGCATATCGGTGACCTCTTCGGGGCGCTCGTCGACGAGCAGGCAGATGAGGTGCACCTCGGGGTTGTTAATCGAGATGGACTGGCAGATCTTCTTGAGGATCGTGGTCTTGCCGGCCTTGGGCGGGGACACGATCAGGCCGCGCTGGCCCTTGCCGATCGGTGACACGATGTCGATGGCGCGACCGGTAATAGAGTCCTTGCCGTGCTCCATGCGCAGCGGCTCGTTGGGATAGACCGGGGTGAGGTCGCCGAACTTGGGACGGTTGCGAATCTGCTCGGGGTCCAGACCGTTGACGGTCGTGATTTTGGCGAGGCCGGCGCGCTTGTCGCCGCCGCGCGAAGGACGCAGCGAGCCCTCGATGACGTCGCCCGTGCGCAGGCGCGCGGAGCGGATGAGGTAGGCGGGCACGAAGGCGTCGTCGTTGGACTTCATGTAGCCATGGGCGTGGATGATGCCGGAGCTGTCCGGGCGAATCTGCAGAATGCCCTTGATGTCGCGGAAGCCCTCGGCCTTCGCAGCGGTGACGTAGATTTCCTCGACGAGCTCAGCCTTCTTTTTGCCGGTCGTCTCGATCTCGAACTCTTTTGCCTTCTCGCGCAGCTCGGCGACCTTCATGGCCGCAAGCTCCTCGCGCGAAAGCGTTGGCTCGGTGGGAGCGGCATTACGCTCCTTGTTGCGTTGCTTGCGATCGCGCTGGCGGTTGCGACGGTCGTTGTTGCGCTCGTCCTTGCGCTCGTTGCGCTCCTCGTTGCGCTTGTGCTGGCGACGGTTGGGGCGAGCGCCGTCTTCGCCCTCGGCGGGGGCGGCACCATCGGTTGCGGTGGTGTCAACATTGGCCGCAGCGGCGTCATTGGCCTCGGCGCCAGAATCAACCTGCGCTTCGACATCAGCATGCTGCTTGGCGGCCTTGGCCTTAACGGACTTCTTGCGACCGCGCTTGGGCTTCTCGGATGCAGGCTGTTCGACGTCCTGGGGCTCGACGGCATCAGTCGATGCATCGGCGGTCGTCTCGGCGGAATCCTCGGACGCACCCTTCTTGGCAGCCTTAGCCTTGGACGTGCGCTTAGCAGCAGTGCGACGGCTGCGACCGGGACGGACGTCGGCGGGCTCGGCATCGGCAGAAACGGCCTCGGAAGTCGTGGCATCCTGGACGGGTGCATCGGCAGCAGTTGAGGACTTGGCAGTCGCCGCAGCATCCCGAGCGGCAGCGGCTGCGGCTGCGGCCTTCTCGGCCTCGACAAAGGCCTTGGGCTTGCGACCGCGACGGTGCGGGCGCAAAGCCGGATCGACAACGGGAACTTCGCTGGCCTCGACAGGCGCAGCGGGCTCAACAGGCGATGTGCCCTCCCCTGCCGCGGAACGGACCGAAGCCTCAGTGGGCTCGGGGGTTACCTGTTCAGCAACCTGCTCGGCCTTAGCAGCCGTGCGACGGCGTGTGCGCGGTGCCGGCTTCTCGGTCGGCTGGTCGGCGGCAAGAACCTCGGTGGCGGCAGGAGTCTCGAGTACAGACGGAGCTGCAAGCTCGGTCAGAGCCGCGGCCTCGCGCTCGGCAGCACGACGGCAGGCGCGCACCACCTGAGCCTCGCTAATCTGCGCCAACGCACGTGCCTGCGCGACCTCATCGGAAATCGGCGCCGAGGAGTCAGCTGCAACGGTGAGCTTGGCGCGCGTCGTGCGCGTGGTACGGCGCTTTGGCTTGGTGACCTCCTCGCCGTCAGCGGCAGGCTTGGCCGTGCGGCGCGTGCGCTTGGGCTTTGCCGGAGCAGCCTCCTCACCAGTTGCAGGCACGGCCTTCTCAGCCGCTACAGGCATAGGCGTCGAAGCAGCCTTAGGCGTCTCAGGAGCCGAGGCTTGCGCGGGCGCCGCGACCTGGTCCGACGCAACCGGTGCAGCGGGAGCGGCCTGCGTCGTCGTTATTTCGTTTTCTTGCTGTTGATCAGACACAGTGTTTGCTCAACTTTCTTTTCAAGCCCTGTGATCACATGCTCCCTGCATAAACCTTCAGGGCGGCTAAACAGTCTAGTTCCGTTCAAAACGACGGACATCATTGATCTGTATCGAGATGATTGCGTCAACTACGCAGCGTTAGTGTAACACAACCGCCGCCACCTGCAACTTAGTCATTGGGCCTTGATTGGCAACTTCATCCGAACACTTCCCACATTCACCCGCACATGTGCGGGTGAATGTGGGAATCCGATACCCTGAGGGCCGGACCGGCCGGCCCCGGGAGATCGGAGGACGGCATGTCCGGAAAGAGGAAGAAGGGGGCCGGGAAGGCGGCCCCGAGGGCCTACGGCAGGCTCACCAGGCACGAGCGGGACACGGTCCAGAGGATGCTGGAGCGAGGGGCCTCGTGCAGGCAGATCGCGAGGGAGCTGGGCAGGTCGCCCTCGACGGTGAGCGCCGAGGTGGCGTCGCACAGGTTCGTGACCGCGCCGAGGGAGAGGCGCGGCGAGCGCGTGGACGCCTCTGCCGACCTGTCGGCGGCATGCCCGCGCCTGGCC
>UQMW01000015.1 GCA_900542275.1 uncultured Collinsella sp. | reverse complement strand
TGCGTCGCTTTTTTGCTTGTCCCACGCCCATTAGCCAAGGCTGTAGCTACGGATATTTATGGAATGTAATCCATATTTTCATGAGATATTTTGATAAAATGGATTCGGTTCCATATTTTTTGTAATTTCATATAAATATTGATTTTGTTCCAATGTTTCAGACCCAGGGAGAGGCTTTATGGATTTGATTGACCGCAAACAGTACCTCGACTGGCTCATTTCGTGGAAAGACACGCATGTTATCAAGGTCGTTTCGGGCGTGCGTAGGTCCGGCAAATCGAAGCTATTCGAGATTTACCGTGGTCATTTACGCGACCATGGAACCACAGATGCCCAGGTTATATCCCTCAACTTTGAAGATCTGGAGTTCGAGTCTCTTACGTCGTATAGAGCACTCTACGACTACGTTTCCGCCAGACTCGTCCCCGATAAGATGAACTACGTTTTTCTGGACGAGATACAGCATGTCGAGCACTTCGAAAAAGCCGTCGACAGCCTATTTATCAGGGACAATGTCGATCTCTACATAACCGGTTCCAACGCCTATCTGCTCTCGAGCGAGCTGGCAACCTTACTATCCGGTCGCTACGTAGAGCTCAAGATGCTGCCCCTCTCCTTTAAAGAGTTTTGCTCGGCAAAAACCAATGGCGGAAAGGCTCCTACCCAGCTGTTTGACGAGTACATCACCCGGGGCTCTTTTCCCTTTATCGCCGAGACGGGTATTCAGGGACCCCAGGCGCGCGATTATCTTATGAGCCTCTACGATACCATCGTCATACGCGACGTTATCGAACGCCTGAAGGTCTCGGACGTCCCGACCCTGCGCGATATCACCAAGTTCCTACTCCATAGCATTGGAAACCGGATCTCGATTAAAAAAATCTCCGACACGCTCTCGTCCAACGGCAACAAAACCGACCAGAAAACCGTAGCCAAGTACCTCAAAGGCTTAACAGACAGCCTTGTGTTGTACTTTGCTCCGCGCTATAACCTGCGCGGTCGGCAGCTTCTTTCAACAAACGGCAAATACTACGCCGTTGACCTTGGACTTAGAGGCGCTCTCGTCAAAACCCAAAGCAGCGATATCGGTCATATCCTCGAAAATGTTGTTTATCTCGAGCTCCTACGCCGTGGATACGACGTCTACGTGGGCGATATCGACGGCGGGGAAATTGATTTTGTTGCCCTAAACTCAGACGAGACAGCCTATTTTCAGGTTTCAGCCACAACGCTCGACGAAACTACCCTCAATCGAGAGTTGGCCCCCTTTAAGAAAGTCCGAGACAACTACCCCAAGACGCTTCTTACGCTCGACACGCTGTTTGCGGACGCGAACTACGAAGGAGTCCGCAAGCGCAACGTGATCGACTGGCTCCTGGAGTAACTTGTAACGTCATAACCCTCCGCCAGCTCCTTACCAAGGCCGCAGCCCCAGTCGCTTAACGCACAATGCCCCTCTTATCGGCCAAAACAGCAATCTTGGCGTGATAAGAGGGGCTGACTGCGTCGGCGCCTCCACGCAGGCGCCGTTGCCGCCACCGTCCTGCGAGCTCGGGTGCGGGATATGGCGACTCACGTGCGAACGCTAACGCACGGCCTTGACCGCGGCCGGCAGATCGAACAGCGTATCGAGCACAGCCTCGCAGCCATCCACCACGTCCTGCGGCAGCGGCACGATGTCGGGAACGGCAAAGACGTGGCAGCCGGCCGTGATGCCCGAGACGCAGCCGTTGCGGGAATCCTCGACCACGGCGCACTCCTCGGGAGCAAAGCCCGCGCGCTCGCAGGCGAGCAGGTACATCTCAGGGTCGGGCTTGCCGTGTACGACGTCCTCGCCGCAGGTCACCGTCTCAAACTTATCAAAGAGGCCGACCATCTTAAGGTTGCGCTCGGCGGTAACATGGCGCGACGACGTCGCAAGACCCACGTGATAGCCCGCAGCCAGCAGCTCGTCCAGGCACTCGGCGGCACCGCCCTTAAGCTCCAGATCGGTCTTGACCATCTCGTCGCGAATCTCCTTGTGACGACGATAGATCGCCTCAGCGGTTTCGCGGCCGCCGTAATGCCCATCAAGGATCTCCATGACATCGGGCAGCGTGCGGCCGATAAACTGATGGATCAGCGCATCATCAATCGCGAATCCCAGCTCGGCCGCGCCCGCCTTCCACGCCTTGATACCCAAACGCTCGGTATCGACCAGCGTTCCGTCCATGTCGAAAATAACGGCCTTGATCATATCGGTCCCCCATCGCTTCGCGCTGCTGTACTCCCGCAACTTTACCGCACCTGTAAACTTGTATATAACGTATATAGCATATTGCACTTTCGTTACATAGATAGAAGTCTTATGACAAGCGGCTCGGTAGGATTATAGTTTTCGACCGAGTACTCAACGGCAAGGATCGATTCATGCTTTCAGACACCACCGCACCTGCAGAGGGGCTTCAGGACAAACTCACAGCGCTCGAGCAGCTGCTTTTGGCATACGGACGCGTCGCCATCGGCTTTTCCGGTGGCGTCGACAGCAGCTTTTTGGCCGCGGTCTGCGCCCGCATCATGCCCGCCAGCACGCTTCTCGTTCACCTCACCACGCCGCTCATCGGCACGCCCGAGCAGGCTTCGTTTGAGCGGGCGGTTGACGGGCAGACCGATGAGGGGCCGCATTTCAAGCTCCCCGTGCTCAACCTCTCGGTCGATCAGCTGCGGCTCCCCCAAGTAGCCTGCAACGATGCCGACCGCTGCTACCACTGCAAGCGCGCCGGCTTTACCGCCATCGTCAACCACGCCAAGTCGCTGGGCTTTCCCACCGTCATCGACGGCAGCAACGCAAGCGACCGCGGCGACTACCGCCCCGGCATGCGCGCCGCCCAGGAGCTCGGCGTGCGCTCGCCCCTCATGGAGGTCGGCTTTACCAAGGACGAAGAGCGCGAGCTGCTGCGCGCCTGGGGCTATCCCGTTTGGAACCTGCCGGCAGGAGCCTGCCTGGCCACGCGCGTCCCCACGGGCGAGGAGCTCACGCGCGAGAAGGTCGATGTGATCCGCGCCTGCGAGGACTACCTGCACGACCTTGGCCTGGACCAGGTCCGCGCACGCCTCGTCGGCGGCTGCATGCATATCGAGGCCGCGCCGGCAGACGTCGCCAAGATTGCCGCCCTCGGCAACACCGCGGTCAGCGACGGGGGCAAGGCCCCGCTTCCTGCCGCCATCGAATCTGCCCTGCGTAACCTAGGCTGCGGCCATATCTCCCCCGAGGTCACCCCCTACATCCACGGCAACATGAATCAATAGCGCATCCCAAATAAGTTGCGGTGGAATAGTTCCTGTTTTGCGGCCTATCGGGCCCAAACAGGAACTATTCCACCGCAACTTCGTTTGATGGGCATTGACCCGCAGACCTACCAAAAAGGGACAGGTTTATTTTGGCAGGTTTTATCTGGGAAAATGTCGCAAGACAACTGCCTCTCTAGCACCTCTCTAACTTCGAGAGGCACTTGAGAGGCGTCTCGGCCGCACCTACTTTTTCCGATAGCGGCGGTTACAGCTCGTCGATGAACCCATTACTTCAATGAGTCCTTTATCCGGCAGCATTGGCATTCCGTCTCTCTAAACCAATAGATTTATCTCTCTAACTTTAGAGAGATAAGCACTTTGTTTTAGAGAGACCTTTAGAGAGATATAACGAATTCGCTGCTAGATTACCTAAGGCTGTCTCTCTAACCGACTTTATCTTTAGAGAGACATTTAGAGAGACGAGCGCGACCCCTCTAATGAATGGAACACCGCAGCCGACAGCTACGGCATCGGCGCCCAGATCGCCGAGCGCGCCAGCACCCAGGCAAGCAGCTGCGTCGAAGCCACCGTCATCGACCTCGGCGCGCACCTTTAGCGCACGGCCTTAACCGCCGCTTTCAGATCGAACAGCGTATCGAGAACGGCCTCGCAGCCATCCGCCACGTCCTGCGGCAGCGGCACAATATCGGGCACAGCAAAGACATGGCAGCCGGCCGTGATACCCGAGACGCAGCCGTTGCGAGAATCCTCGACCACAGCGCACTCTTCGGGAGCAAAGCCCGCGCGCTCGCAAGCGAGCAGGTAAATTGCGGGGTCGGGCTTGCCATATGCGACGTCCTCGCCGAAGGTCACCGTTTCAAACTTGTCAAAGAGGCCAACCGTTTTAAGGTTGCGCTCGGCCGCAATGCGGCGCGATGACGTCGCAAGGCCCACGTGATAGCCCGCGGCCAGCAGCTCGTCTAGGCACTCGGCGGCGCCGGCCTTAAGCTCCAGGTCGGTCTTGGCCATCTCGGTGTGAAGCTCAATGTTGCGGGCATAAATTGCATCGGCAGTTTCACCCTTGCCGTAATGTGCCTCAAGGATGCCCTTAACATCGGCATTCGAACGGCCGATAAACTGATGCGTCAACGCGTCATCAATCGCGATACCCAGCTCGGCAGCACCCACCTTCCACGCTTTCATGTCCAAGCGCTCGGTATCGATCAACGTTCCATCCATGTCAAAAACAACAGCCCTGATCATATCGGCCCCTTCATCGGCTTGCGTTACCGCAAATCTACTGCACGTTATAACTTGTATATAACGTATATATCATATTGCACGTTCGCTATATAGATGGGAGTCTCATAACGAGCGCTCGGTAGGGCCATGGTTTTCGGTCGAGTGTCCAGCGGTGAGAAGCGTTTCTGCTTTCAGACACTACCGCACCTGCAAAGGGGCTTCAGGAAGAGCCCGGCGTGCGCATGTCGAGCTACTGCCATATCTCACCCGAGGTCGCCCCCTACATCCACGGCAACATGAACCAGTAACCTGCATCCCAATAAGTTGCGGTGGAATAGTTCCTGTTTTACGGCCCATCGGGCCCCAACAGGAACTATTCCACCGCAACTGCGTTTTGCGAGCATGGACCCGCAAAGAAAGAAACGGTTTTATTATTGGGCGCGTTTGCCCGGGCAAACGCGCGGCAACGCGCTAAGCGAACATCTTGACGCTCATATCGACGGGATTCGCCGTATAGCAGGACGTGGTCACGAGGCCATCAACGCCAGTCGACGCGTACTCGGCAGCGTTGTCGGGGTGAATCCCTCCCGCCGCAACTAGGGCCACATGGGGATCGATTCCATGCAGCTCCTCGACGAGCGGCCCCAGCTCGACAACCGACACTTTGTCGAACTGAATACCGTCGACGCCCGCCCTCACCAGCCTGCGAGCATCATCGGCGCCCGCCTCGACAAACAGCTTTTTCTCGATGCAGCGTCGACGAATCTGGGGCAGAAGCTCAATAAACGCATCGAGTCCCGTCGCTCCAGAAGGCGCTGTCATAAACCTGGTATGGTTGTCGAACACCAGCACGGTCTCGGAAAGGCCCATGCGATGCGGAAACGCTCCGCCCGCAACGATCGCCTTGGTCAGCAGATCTCTATTGCCCGGCGTGCTCTTTCGCGTCGTCAGCACCTCGCACATGGGATTGGCCGCATGCGCAGCGTCGACCATTTTGCGCGTCTTGGTTGCCACAGCCGAGTAGTGGTCGAACATATTTAGGCCGACTTTCCATAGCAGATGCAAATTGGCGGCCGAACCGCGTACGCGCATAAAAGATTGCCCAGCTTCGACCTTGGTTCCCGAGGGCTCAAACCACTCGACCGTCAAGTTCAGCATAGTGGCCATACGCGCAACCTCCTCCGTGCAACAAAGCACACAGTTCTCGCGTGTGTAATACTCCATCGCACCGAGCGCCTCACCGATTCCCAGGATATGCGTCGTAAGATCGATATAGGGGACATCCTCGGCGATAAGCTCCTCGAGCCGCGCGTCGCTTATACGGATAATGTCGGACATGGAGCCTTCTCTCTCGCGTTGTTCTCAGCAAAAAAAGCGTGCCGCTTTTCCAGCCTATACGGTACAACCTCATCAGCAGCGTTTGCCCCGCATCTTACGCATTCTGCCGAGCAAACGTCCTGCGGCGTCTCCCGCTAGACTGATTTACCTGCTAAAAAGGGACAGGTTTATTTTGCCAGGTTTTATCTGGGGAAACGCAAGCAGGGCCGCAACGCCATACGACGTTGCGGCCCTTTTCCTTGGAGAAGGATCGATTGATTGAGCGGGCTGGTTGCACCTAGCCCTCGAGCCCGGCGTTGATGAGCTCGGCAATCTCGACAGGATCGGTGCTTTCGCGCACCTTGTCACGGAAGCCGGCATCCATCAGCATCACGGCAGCCTTGGAGAGCAGACGCAGGTGCGTGGTTCCCGCTTCGCCGGCGGGCACGTACAGCGCGAGCGCCACATCGACGGGCACGCCATCAAAGCTCGGCCACTCAACAGGCTCGGACAGCTTGAGCACGGCCACGCCCGGCGTATGGATCGCATCGCTCTTGGCATGCGGAACGGCAAAACCGGCGACGAGGCCAGTCTCGGCCTCGTTTTCGCGAGCAATAAAAGCCGCCTCTACAGCAGATGCGTCATCGGCAAAACCAAGCTCAACAGCCTGCTCGGACAGATAATGCAGCGCGTCCTCGCGCGAGGCGGCGGCGTAGCCAATCGTCACTTGGTTGGCAGATACAAACCCCATGGAAAACCTTCCTTACAACACGGACCTGACCGCGGCTTCGATGCCGTCGGCGTCCAAACCGTACTTGTGCAGCAAATCGACCGCAGGGCCGGACTCGCCATATACATCGCGCACGCCGACGCGTCGCATCGGCACCGGATGCTGTTCCGCGAGCACCGAGGCCACGGCCTCGCCAAGACCGCCGATAATCGAATGCTCCTCGGCGGTGACCACGCGACCAGTCTTCTTGGCGCTGGCAACCACCAGGCGCTCATCAAGCGGCTTGATCGTGTGCATGTTGATGACCTCGGCGTCGATACCATCGGCAGCGAGCGCCTCGGCAGCCTCAAGCGCCTCGGCGACCATGAGGCCACAAGCGACGATGGTCACATCGGACCCCTCGCGCACGACCACGCCGCGACCAATCTTGAACTCATAGTCCTCGCGGTCGTTGATGACCGGTGTTGCCAGGCGGCCGAAGCGCATGTAGACCGGTCCCTCAAACTCATAGGCGGCGCGCACGCAAGCGCGAGCCTCGATGTCATCGGCGGGAACGATCACCGTCATACCCGGGATCGTGCGCATGAGCGCGATGTCCTCGCAGCACTGATGCGTTGCGCCGTCTTCACCGACCGATATACCCGCATGCGTAGCGCCAATTTTGACGTTGAGGTGCGGATAGCCGATGGAGTTACGCACTTGCTCATACGCACGACCGGCGGCGAACATGGCAAAGGTGCTCGCAAAGGCGACGCGACCCGTGGTCGCAATGCCGGCGGCAAGCCCCATCAAGTTGCTCTCGGCAATGCCGGCATCGTAGAAGCGCTCGGGGTGAGCGGCCTTAAACTTACCGGTCTGTGTGGCGGCGGCCAGGTCGGCATCGAGCACTACAAAGTCATCGCGCTCATTGCCCAGCTCGACAAGTGCCTCGCCGTAGCTAACGCGCGTGGCGACCTTCTTGACGTCTGCCATTAGAGCTCCTCCTCTGCTGCTGCGAGCTCGGCCATGGCCTGCTCAAACTGTTCATCGTTGGGCGCCTTGCCGTGCCAGCCCACCTGGTTTTCCATAAAGGAGACGCCCTTGCCCTTCACCGTCTCGGCGATGATAGCGACGGGCGCGCCGGTCACCTCGCGAGCCTCGGCGAAAGCCGCCTCAATCTGCGCCATGTCATTGCCATCGGCTAGCTCTATCACATGCCACTTAAAGGCGCGGAACTTGTCGGCAAGCGGCATAGCCGAGTTAACCTCATCGATGCTGCCGTCAATCTGCAAGCCGTTGTGGTCGACGACGGCAACAAGATTGTCGAGTGCATGGTTGCCGGCGAACATTGCCGCCTCCCACACCTGGCCTTCCTCGCACTCACCGTCGCCCAACAGCGTGTAGACGCGGTAGCTGTCACCCCAGTGCTTTGCGGCGAGTGCCATTCCAACCGCGGCGGAGATACCCTGACCGAGCGATCCGGTAGACATGTCGACGCCCGGCGTGTCATTCATATTGGGATGGCCCTGCAGGCGGCTGCCGATATGACGGAGCATCTCGAGCTCTTCGACGGGAAAATAGCCGCGATTTGCCAACACCGAATACAGGCCCGGCGCCGCGTGACCCTTGGAGAGCACAAAGCGGTCTCGATCGGCCTTGTGAGGGTCGGCAGGATCGATATTCATTTCCTCAAAGTACAGATATGTCATGATGTCGGCAGCACCGAGCGATCCACCCGGATGTCCCGACTTGGCCGCGTGCACCGCAGTCACGACACCCTTCCTGACCTCATTGGCGACCTTCGCCAGCTCCTGGTTGGTCATACGAATTCCTCTCTTGAGAACAACCCCGGCACCGGATGACGCGATGCCGGGGCAATCCACTCGTTAAGCCTGAGCGACGACCTTCTGCCAGTCAGCCTCAAAAGAGGCAAGGCCCTGGTCGGTCAGCGGGTGATGCAGGCATTTCTTGAGAGCGGCCATGGGGACGGTCGCGATATCGGCACCAAGAAGAGCCGCCTGGGTCACGTGGTTGGGCGTGCGGACCGAAGCGGTGATGATCTCGACGGTGTCGTCGACGTTCTTACCGGTCCAGTCATAGTTCTTGATGCAGGTCACGACATTGTCAAGCTGCGAGATGCCGTCCTCGGCGATGTCGTCAAAGCGACCGACAAACGGGCTGATGTAGCGGGCACCGGCGTTGGCGGCCATAAGGGCCTGCGTCGGCGAGAAGACGAGCGTCATGTTGACACGCACGCCCGCATCGGCCAGCGCGCGGCAGGCGGCGAGGCCGGCCTCGCAGACGGGGAGCTTGACCACAATGTTGGGGGCGAGGGCGGCAAGACGCTTGCCCTCCTCGATCATGCCCTCGGCCGTGGTGGCGGTAGACTCGGCAGACACGGGCAGACCCTCGCAGAGCTCGGCAATCTTGAGCATATGGGGCTCAAAGTCGGCGAGCTTACCGCCGGTCTTGGCGTACAGGGACGGATTGGTGGTAACACCGGCCAGGCAGCCCCAGCTCTTGGCCTCGGCGATCTCGTCAAGGTTGGCGGTATCGATAAAGAACTTCATGGTGCAAACTCCTTCGAAGGAATCCAAAACTCAAAAAATAGGACAAAGGGGAGTCCCTTTGTCCTATGTGCCGGGCCCGCAGCTGGGACATGCCCCGGACCCGGCGTCGTGTAAGAAAAGCTACTTAGAGAGCCTTCTCGATGCGGCTCGTGACGCCCTTGAGGTTAAGACCGACGACGTACTGCTTAATCGGGCGCTTGATGTGCTCGATCACAAAGCGCTTGCCGTCGATGTCCTGGGCAGCGAGGTTGCGGTAGAGCTTCTCGACCTGCTCCTTGACCTCGGGATCGTTGAACGCGTAGTGGCCAGAGACATCCAGAATCTTCAGGCTGAGCTCGTCGTCGGCCAGGATGTCGTCAACCTGCAGGTTGACATCGTCACCGGTCATCCACTTGCGCCAGCGCTCGGTCTTGATAGCCTTGACCAGCAGCGTGTGATACAGGTCGGAGGGATCGTCGCACAGGCCGTTGTCGACCAGAATCTGCTCGGTAGCGCAAAGCTTGAGGTATGCGCGGGTCTCCTCGGTGCCGTACTGGGGAGCAACATTGGAGGCGGTCACGTGAGCCGGGATGTGCTCGAGCAGCGTCGCGTCATCCAGGTAGTCGGCGTTGTGCTCCTTCAGGCCCACGCCATAGCGCTTGGCCATGTCGGCAAGCTCGCGGGCGTTCTTGAAGTTATAATGACCGACCTGCTCGGTCCAGCGGGTGAGCGTACCGGTCTGGCCGACGATAAAGGTGGGCATGGGGCAGCCGCGCTTCTCGAGCTCGGGCTGCAGCTGAGAAATGAACTCCTCGTACTTATCGGTGGAGGTCAGACCGCCATTGGTCTCCTCGGTACCGACCTCATAGGCGACCTCGGGCAGGTTATGCTCGCGACGGTACTGCTCAAGGTAGTCGATAAGATCGATCGTGCGGCGAAGCACCACGTCGAGCGGAATAACCTTGCCGATCTGATAGGGGTCCTTGGTGGGGTCGACCATCAGCAGGTCAAAGCCTGCCTCCATGTCGGCGACGAAGGACTTGCGGGCGAGCTCCATGGCCTCGTCCTCGGGCAGGTGGGCGTTACGCTCCTCGTCGCGCTGCCACGGGCCGCCGTGATCGCGGCACAGGTAGTACGGGCCGGTGTAACCCACCTCGTCGGCAACCTTCTTGATGTCGGCGGCAAAGCGCGTCTGGTCCCAACCGTTGACGTAGCCGGCGCCCATCTCGTCCATATCGACCTGGTTGCGGCTGGCGATAAACATGGGCGGGAAATCCTCGTCCTTGGCAAGCTCGAACACGGCCTGAATCAGGTTGGGGCTCATGGGACCAATGCCGACCATGGTTGCGTGATCGCCGCTATCCTGCAGCTTGAGCATGCCCTGAACGGCCTGACGGATGGTGAGATTGGACATTTTGTTCTCCTTCTCCAGAGGATTTTTGACAAAAGTTCCCTGGGACCCAGATACGGGCCCTATCAGTGCGGATGGATTTTGTTGTGTAGGGGCGGTTGTGCGGAGTCAAATCCATCCCTCCGCACAACCGGAGTCCTTAAAGGTTTACTTGGCCTGCTTATCGAGCGTGGGCTTCATGGCAATCAGGATTGCAGCGGCAACCACAGAGCCAATCACGATGTCCAGGCAGAACAGCGCGACGTTGTTGGTAGCAAGGGCGACGATAAAGCCACCGTGCGGGACGTAGCAGTCGATACCCTGGAAGGCGGCGAGAGCAGCGCCCACGGCAGAGCCGATGCAGATGCCGGGAAGGGTGTGGCCGAGATCCTTGACCGCAAAGGGAATGGCGCCCTCGGTAATACCGATGCAGCCCATGAACAGTGCGGAGATGCCCATCTGACGGTCGGCGTCATCGAACTTGTTCTTGGCGATGAGCGCAGCGAGGCCACAGGCGATCGGGGGAACGGCGACGGCAACGCGGAACATACCGTTAGGACCATAGATACCGGATGCCATGATGGCCATGGTAAAGGTCGAGGCGGTCTTGTTGATGGGGCCACCCATGTCGAAGGCGGTCATAACACCAATGACCAGACCAAGGACAACAGCGGAGCCGCCCTGCAGGCTGCCAAGCACGCTGGTAAGCCAGTCCATCACAAAGCCAAGCGGCGTGGCCAGGATGTAGATATAGGCCATGCCCAGGACAAGCGAGGTCAGGATCGGGATGATCAGGATGGGCATGATGGTCTGGATGGTGTTGTTGACCTTCCAGGTCTTCATCCAGCGGACAAAGTAGCCGCAGATGACCGCCATGATCATGGCGCCCAAGAAGCCCGTCGAAACGCTGTTGCCATTAGGGGTAACGACCGCGTTGTTGACCAGGTAGCCCAGGACAAAACCAGGGGCGAGCGCGGGCTTGCCGGCCATCGAGTAGGAGATGTATGCCGCAAGCACCGGAATCATCATAGAGATGCCGGCCATACCGATGGTGTTAAGGCTCACCATCAACGGGTTCGTAACCTCCATGCCATTGGCGCCGGCGGTGCCGGATGCCAGCGAGAAGGCAAGGAACACGCCGCCGATAACAACAATGGGGATAAAATAGGAAACGCCGGTATTGAATGCATTGAGCAGCGTCTTGCCAGGATCGGCAAAGATGGACTGCTTGGACGCCGGTGTCGGGGCCTGCGGGGCAGCGGAGACGGCCTTCTTCTCTGCCTTGGCCTCGGCCTTGGGCGCGTCAACGGAGCCGCCCGTCGCCTTGATGATCTCAATAGCCTGGTCGATGATCTTTGCCGGATCGGCGATTACATCCGAGGTACCAACCTTCAGGAACTTGCCCTCGGCCATCTTCTGCTCAAAACGATCCTCATTCTCGACACCCACGTCGACGGACTCGAGCACCAGGTCGGCGGAATCAACGTCTTCCTGCGTCAGCTCGTTCTCGATACCCAGACCACCCTGAGCCTCGACTTTGCACTCGATGCCACGAGCGGCGCATTCATCCTGAATCGCCTTCTGGGCCATATACGTGTGGGCAATACCCACGGTACAGGCGGCAACGCCTACGATCTTCATTGCTTCCCTCTTTTCATAGAGTTGCGTGCGCAAGACACCGTTTGCGGAGGCCTCCGGAGCATCCCCTGCCGTTTGGACTTGCTGTCTTTTCGACAAGACCAATATAGGGTGCTGGCATTGATAAAACCAGCTCAATTCGGTAAACGCGCAGGTCAGGGCATTAGTTATGCGATTTAGTTATGCGTTTAACCAAAAATGAATCCTGCGTTTTTGATCTCTTTTTTAAAAGTCAAGAAGTATTTGGATTTCTCGGTAGACGGCAGGCTTGCATAGCCACCACGAATTTCGGACCCAACGGATACGGTATTGTTGCATACTCATAAAGGGGCGAAAGGACAGGCAGAATCGTGTGCCCGCAACCCGAACGTGAACCACCGCGCCAAACAACGCAATTTGTCGGAAGGAGTCGCTGTGACCAAACAGCGCGTTACGATCGCAGACGTCGCCCGCGAGGCGGGGACTTCAACAGCCAGCGTCTCGTATTACCTCAACGACAAACGAGACAAGCTCAGCGACAAAACACAGGCAAAGATCGCTCGCGTTATAAAAGAGCTGGGCTATGTCCCCAACGCCCAAGCGCAAACGCTCACCGGCAAACAGACCCACGTCATCGCCATCATCATCTTGGACAATACCAACAAATGGGCGGGCCTCGTCCTCAACGGCATGGAGCAGGTCATGCTCCCCGCGGGCTACCAGACGGTCGTTTGCACCAGCAATTTCGACCCCGAGACCGAGCTCATGTATGTCGATAAGATGCTCTCGTTGGGCGTTGATGGCTTTATCATTCAGCCCACGGCCAACTTCAAGGCCGTCCACGACCGTATCAAGCGCGCCGGCAAGCCCGTCGTCTTTTTTGACGCGGCCATCTACAGCCCAGGCACCAGCTGGATCAAGACCAACCTCTATGACGGCGTGTACAATGCCACGCAGGCGCTTCTCGATGCCGGCTACGAGGACTTTTTCTCCATTGCCGCCAACATGACCGAAATGCGCACCCGCATGGAGCGCTTTCAGGGATATGCCGAGGCGCTGGCCGCCAGCGGGCAAATCTACAAAGCCATTCCCATCGACCACAACAAGCCGTCGGTCAATGAGCTTACCGAGTACTTTAAGTACAAGCTCAATCCCGCCAAGCGCACACTTATCTTCGTGCAAAATCAGTGGGCACTCCCCCGTGTCTACAAGGCGCTCCAGCCCATGGCCCATCTACTTCCGCAGCAAATCGGCCTTTTGGGACTCAACTGCGAAGACTGGACCAACCTCACCACCCCGACCGTCTCCACGATCATCGAGCCCGTCGACCAGGAAGGCAGAGAGGCAGCCGAAATGCTCCTCGCGCTGCTCGACGGCGGCAGCACGCCCGGCGAGCAGCGCATTCTCGAATGCAAGCTCAATTGGCTCGGCTCCACCTCAATCTAGCTATAAGCCCAACATGGGGGCAAATGAATCAGTAGCGTTTGTCCCAAATCTTGAGTATTTGTTCGGTGGAGCGGCCCCTGCCGGCTCCTGCTAGACTGGTAGATTCCCAACCGTCCCTCCAGGAGCCTCAATGTCGCGCAAGTCCGCCTACAAGCAAGTACTTTCCATCGGCACCGCCGTGGTGCTGGGGTTTGCACTGTTTACGGGATCGCTTGACGGGGCGCCCAAGCTGCTGTCGCCGCAAAGCGATGAACAGGCGGCGGCTCTGGCCGAAAAACAAAGCGAGAGCCCCAGCCGCACCGACGACGAGGCAGACCTGGTCGCCCGGCTCGAATCGGGAACAGCGAGTTCCTCGGACTCTCAAAATAGCCAAGACTCTGGCGATGACTCCGACTCCGCCGCAACCGACACCGGCGACGGCGCTGCCGAGGACAGCTCCGCCACCCCCATCGACGAGGTCGAAAACCCCGACCTCGACCGCGCCCGCGGCGTATATCTCAGTAGCATTCCCGACTACGCCGGTAACCCCTACGTCGCCCTTCGCGCCGACGGCACGCATCCGCTCGGCACGCCGTCGTTCACGCTCGATGAATACGAACGCGCCACCGAAGAAGGCTGCTTTAAGAAGTTCTCTAAACTCGACAGCTTGGGCCGCACTCGCAAGGCGCTCGCCTGCGTAGGCCCCGAGTCGCTCGGACAGGGAAAGCGCGGCGATATCTCGCGTATCCATCCTGCCGGTTGGCACCAGCAGCGCTACGACTTTATTCCAGGCCAGAGCCTCTACAACCGCTGCCATCTCATCGCCTGGTCGCTCTGCGGCGAAAACGCCAACCGTAAGAATCTCCTCACCGGCACGCGCTATCTCAACGAGACGGGCATGCTACCGTTTGAAGAGCAGATTCTCAACTATCTTCGCGATACGGGTAACCATGTGCTCTACCGCGTCACGCCCATGTACAACGAAGAGGAACTCGTCTGCCGCGGCATCCGCCTCGAGGCGCAATCGGTCGAGGATCACGGCAAGACGCTGTGCTTCCACGTGTACTGCTACAACCTGCAGCCGCATGTGCAGATCGACTACACCACCGGCCGCAACCAGGCCTCGGGGGACTAGCCTCTCAGCACGACAAGAACCGATTTGCAACCCCACCGGGGACCAAAAAGGGCCGCCCCGGTTACCCAGGGCGGCCTTTTCGTCAGCACCTACATTGCAGGCAAAGCCCCACGCTACTTGGCGCGGCCCTCCTCATAGCGCTCCACGAGCTTGGCCTGAACGTCATAAGGCACCTGCTCATAGCCTGCGGGCTTCATGGTAAAGTCGCCCGTGCCGCGCGTAATAGAGCGCAGGCGCGTCGAATAGTCCGTCAGCTCGGCCAGCGGCGCCTGGGCAATGACCACGGTGTCGCCGCGCTCATCGGTCTCCATGCCCGTCACGCGACCGCGCGAGGCCGAGATGTCGCCCATCACGGCACCGGCGTAGCTCTCGGGGATTGTCACCGTGATTTCCTCGATGGGCTCCAGCACCACCGGGTCGGCATCGGCGCACGCCTTGCGCAGGCCGATGCGAGCCGCCGCGCGGAACGCCATCTCGTTGGAGTCGACACTGTGATACGAGCCGTCGTACACAGCCACGCGAATGCCCGTGAGCGGGTAGCCGGCGATGATGCCGTCCTTCATAGTCTCCTGAACGCCCTTGTCCACGGCAGGGATCAGCGAGCGCGGAATGCGGCCGCCCACGACCTCGTCCACAAACTCATAGCCGTCGCTCGTACCGTCGGCGGCAATCATCGGCTCCACACGCAGCCAGCAGTCACCATACTGACCGGCACCACCGGTCTGCTTCTTATGACGACCCTGGGCACTTGCCGTGCGGCGGATGGTCTCGCGATACGGAATACGGATCGGCACGCTCTTGGCAGCAACCTTGGTGCGGTCCTCCAGACGATTGAGCAGGACCGAAACCTGCGCCTCGCCCACCGCCGAGATGATGGTCTGGCCGGTCTCCTCGTCGCGGTCGATGCTCATGGTCGGATCGGCCTTGCAAGCCTTCTCGATAAACGTGTAGAGCTTCTCTTCGTCGCCGCGATTCTCGGCCTCGATGGCAATGCGGTACTGCGAGTTGGGGAACTTAAACGCCGCAGCCTCGACCTTGCCGGTAATCGAGAGCGTGTCTCCCGTCTCGGCAGCCAGCTTGGGCGCCACGATGATATCGCCGGCATACGCGTGCCCGACCTCGGTCATGTCGCGGCCGCACATCACATACAGGTGAGCCAGACGCTCGCCCTTGCGCGTGCGCGCATTGACCAGCTCAAGGCCCGGCTCAAGCGTGCCCGTCAGCACCTTGATAAAGCTGATGCGACCCTGCTGCGGATCGGCCAGGGTCTTAAACACAAACGCCACCGGTCGGTCGTCGTCACTCGAAATCTTGGGCGAATCGCCGTCGATGAGCGGCATCTCACCGTAGTCCGTCGGCGCCGGGAAGTACGTGGCGATGTCGTCCATCAGCGAGTTGACGCCCTGCTCCTTAATGCAATCGCCCGCAAAAACTGGCACAAAGATGCGCTCGGCAATCGCCTTCGACAGCAGGCCCTCGAGCTCCTCCTGCGTCAGCGTCTCCTCGCCTTCCAGGTACTTCATCATCAGCTCATCGTCGGCCTCGGCCACTAACTCGCACAGATGGTCATGGGCCTCCTCGGCCTGGGCACGATACTCCTCGGGAATCTCCGACTCAACGGCCTCGGCGCCGTTACAATGGCGCGCCTTCATGCGCACCAGGTCGATGATGCCGTCAAAGTCCTCGCCCTCGCCCCAGGGAAGGGTCACGGCGCCCAGACGCGTACCAAAGCGCTCCTGCAGCAGGTCCATCGTGGTCGCAAAGCTGGCCTCGGAGCGCGACAGGCGGTTTACAAACACCGCACGCGCCAGACGCAGGTCTTCGGCGGCATACCAGAGCTTAACCGTCGTAGGCTGCGGGCCGGCCTCGGCGTCGACCACAAACAGAGCCGTCTCGCAGACGCTCATCGCGGCATAGGCGTCGCCGATAAAATCGGGATAGCACGGGGCATCGAGCACGTTGATGCGCGCGCCCTTCCAGTCGATCGGCGCAATGGTCGTCGAGATGGAAAATGCACGCTTGACCTCTTCGGGGTCATAATCGAGCGTGGGCTTGGTGCCGTCGTGGCCGCCCAGGCGGGCGGTCTTGCCGGAAAGGTGGAGCATGGCCTCGGCGAGTGAAGTCTTGCCCACCCCGCCTTGGCCTACGAGCACCACGTTCCTTACGTTACCGGTCTTGGGAGCACCCATGATGACCTCCTTGCAGGGCCGCGCGCAAGGCGCGACGCCAACGGGGAGGGTTCGCGGTCGGTGCCGTCCCGGGAGCAGCATGGTCGGCAGCCGAGCCGACTCACCCTCCAAATGTCCTATGCCACCACCCTACCCTTGCATCCGCCTGTCCATGCACACCTTTCGGCGCACGTATGAATACAGACGGCGAGAGGATGGGGCGAGCAGGCGAGACGATTATTAAACCCCATCAATACAAATAAAAGCCGCCGCAGACCATAAGACCTGCGGCGGCTTCGCCTCATTACATAGTTGAGTCTAGCCCTCGATACGGCTCAAGAACTCACGGGTGCGCTGCTCGCGTGGATGGTCGATAACCTGCTCGGCAGAACCCTCTTCGACAATGCGGCCGCCGTCCATAAAGACCACGCGGTCGGCAACATCGCGCGCAAACTGCATCGCGTGGGTCACGATCACCATCGTCATATTCTGCGCGGCGAGGTCTTTAATGACACGCAGCACCTCGGCCGTCAACTCGGGATCGAGCGCCGAGGTCGGCTCGTCAAAAAACAAGATCTCCGGGTCGAGCGCCAAGGCACGGGCGATACTCACGCGCTGCTGCTGGCCGCCCGAAAGCTCACACGGCACCTTGTTCTCATTGCCCGTAAGCCCCATCTGCGCGATCAGCTCACGCGCGCGTGCTTCCGCCTGCTCGCGCGGGCGCTTGAGCACGCGGACCGGAGCGTCGGTGATGTTTTTCATCACGGTATAGTGCGGAAACAGATTGTAGTTCTGGAACACCAGGCCAAACCGCGAGCGCGCCTGCTTGGGCACATCGCCTTTCGCATAGACCGCGCCCGATCCCGCATCCGTCGCAACGGCAAGGTCGCCAAACGAAAGCGAGCCACCGTCGAGTGCCTCGAGTAACGTCGCGCAGCGCAACAGCGTTGACTTACCGCCGCCTGAAGGCCCGATAATCGCCACGACCTCGCCGCGCTTGACCTCGAGCGAGATATCCTTGAGCACCTCATTGCCGCCAAACGCCTTGCGCGCGTTCGATATATTCATTACCGAATTAATCATGGTAGTAATCCAATTTTTTCTCCGCGGCGCCCAACAGCATCTCGACCACGAAGTTAAAGACCCAGTAGATCAGCGCCGCGATCGCAAACGGCACCATGCTCACCTGCGAGGCAACCAGCGCCTTGGCGGTCGAGAACATCTCACCCACGCCAATGGCAAACGCCAGCGATGTGTCCTTGACCAGCGTGATAATCTCGTTGCCCATCGCCGGCAAAATGCGCTTAGCGACCTGCGGCATCACAATGTACAAAAACGTCTGCAGGCGCGAATAGCCCAGCACCTCGGCGGCCTCATATTGACCGCGCGGAATGGACTGCAGGCCCGATCGATAGATCTCAGCAAAGTAGCCGGCGTAGTTGATGATGAACGCCACGACACACGCCGTCCATTTGGAATCGGGCGTGAGCGAGATGCCAAACACGTAGTACGGGGCAAAGTAGATGGCAAACATCTGTAGCATGAGCGGCGTACCGCGCATCACCGAAATATAGATGCGCGCGATCCAGCGGAGCGGCGCAATTTTGCTCATGCGCATGAACGCCACGGGGATTCCCAGCGGAATCGACCCGAGCAGCGTCAGCACAAACAGCTGCAAACTGACCAAGAAGCCCTGGCCAAGCATCTGCATCATGACTTGAATAGACAACCCAAGCTCTCTTTCACAGTAACAGAACAGCGAACCCAATGCTAAAGCGGGTTTTCCAGGTGCCCGAGTTTGCCGTGAAAGAGGAGCGCCGCGTACTAAATGTACGCAAGCGACGGTTTGAACGGCAAAATCGGGTGCCTGGGAAAGCCGCTATTTGAGCACCCAGTTGTCGAAGGAAAGACCATAGCTTGAATACTTATCGCACAGGTCCTTGACCGTACCGTCCTCATAGAGCGCCTTGAGCGACTCGGTCACGGCGTCGGCCGACTTGCTGTCGCCCTTCTTAAAGCCGACGGCATAGTGCTCGCTAGACAGCGGCTTATCAAGCTGCGTATAAGCATCGGGCTTGGCGGCAAGCTGATACTGGGCAATCGAAAGGTCGCATGCTACGGCATCGACCGCGCCGCTCTCGAGCTGCATAAAGGCTGTGTTGTACTCACCGATGGTATCGAGCGTGGCAAACGTCGCGGCCAGATCCTTCTGGTCGCCCTCGAGCACATCCTGTGCGGCGGAATCGGTCTGGGTAATCACGGTCTTGCCGGCAAGATCGTCCCAGCTCTTGATACCCGCGTCCTTCTTGACCACGAGCACCTGCTCGTTGAGCATGTAAGGCTCGGAGAACGTGTAGTCGTCCTCGCGGCCCTCCATGGTAAAGCCGTTCCAGATGCAGTTGATGGCACCGGAGTTGAGTAGCGTGTCCTTGGCATCCCAATCGATGGCCTCATACTTAACGTCCCAGCCCTGCTTGTCGGCAACGGCCTTGGCAAGGTCGAGATCAAAGCCCGTGTACTCGCCATCATCGCCCACAAAGCCATACGGAGGATAGGACTTGTCAAAGCCCACGACGAGCTTCTTGGACTCCGCAGCGCCCTTCACATCCTTGCCCGCGGCAGAGCCAGCAGCGGAGCCCTTGCCGGCACCACCGCCGCAGCCGACAAGACCAAGGCCAAGCACCGTGGCAAACGAGCCGGCTAGACCAACAAACTGACGACGAGACATATCGGTATTCATGGTATTCCCCCTCGATAGCACTTTAGTTAGGTAAAGTGAGTCATGTAACGTCCAGAATCATACACTTTACCTTGATGGAGCACAAGGTTGGGGTTGCCCGGCGCGGGCGGGGAGCGGCGCGGAATTAAGTTTCCTGCTCTACAGTCCTGCGCAAGACGGAAAGCACATTTAGTGCTTTCCTTTGCGTGCGGAACTCGCGATAAACTTAATTCCGCGCCGCTCCCCGCCCGCGCCGGGCAAACGTCGTTGGGCTTATCACTGACAGGAAATGGGCGCTTGCATATCGCCCGCTCGCTTGGCACGGTACAATGCTTGCAGCTTTTAATTCATGAATTAGTGGAGTTATTGATGGCAGAATCTCGTGCGGAGCGTAAGGCTCGTCGTGCTTTGATCGAGGCGGCTGAGGGGTCGGAGGAGAAAAAATCTTCTAAGAAATCCAAGTCGTCTCAGGATGCGAAGGGTAAGTCGGCGAAGGGCAAGGTTAAGACCAAGCGCCCCAGTTCTCGTCGGAGCGAGGATAAGGCATCTCAGACTCGCTCCAAGCGCTCGCATAAAGATCCGGTTTCGTCTGCGCGTAAGGCCGTGGATCCCAAGTCTCCCTGTTCGATCATGAAAGCTTGTGGTGGGTGTACGGCACTCAATCGTCCTTATAAGAAGCAGTTGGCGGCCAAGCAGGCTGCTATGGAGGAGCTGTTTGCTGAGCTCTGCGAGCGCGAGGGCATTAGCGTCGACCCCATTCGCGGTATGGGAGTCACCCTGGGAGACCCGGGCAAATATCCTGCGCCGCGTGGTTTTCGTCATAAGGCTGCCACTCCGTTTGCTCCCGGCAAAGAGGGCGCTGTCCGCTGCGGCTTTTTTGAACGTGGGACACACAGAATCGTTGCTGTTCCTGAATGCCCTGTCGAGGCGCCGGGCGCTCGTCAGATTCTCAACGGCATCGCTCGCGAGGCCGAACGTCTGCATATTCCCGCCTTTAACGAAGACAAGCATCTGGGGCTGCTTCGCTATGCCGTCGTTCGCTGCGGCTGGCGCACCGACCAGATTATGGTCACCCTCGTGACCGCTCAGCGCGACCTGCCGCATGCGCAGGAGTTCTTTGAGGCTGTCGCCGCACTCGATCCGCATATCGTCACCGTCGCTCAGAACATCAACGGTCGCCCCGGCAATGCCATCTTGGGTGAGGAGACTCGTATCGTCTATGGCGCCGAATGCATGCGCGACCAGCTGCTCGGCTGCGAGTTCGATATCTCCCCCACCGCGTTCTATCAGACCAATCCGCAGCAAACCGAGCTGCTCTATCGACTTGCCATTGACGGCATGGACCTGCAGCAGGGTGATATTCTTATGGACGCTTACTGCGGCAGCGGAACCATCGGCCTGTGCGCCGCGAAGGATGCCCAGGACAAGGGCATCGGCATTATGCTGCTCGGCGTGGAGCGCAACCCGGCGGGCATTGCCGACGCACGTCGCAATGCCGAGCTCAACGGCCTCACCCGCAGCGCTTGGTTTATGGCCGACGACGCCACCGATTACATCCTGGACGCCGCCGACAACAACGAGCGGATCGATGTCCTTTCCATCGACCCGCCGCGCGCCGGCTCCACCCCCGAGTTCCTCGAAGCTGCCTGCGCACTCAAGCCGCGCCGCATCACCTATATCAGCTGCAACCCTGTGACCCAAGAGCGCGACCTGCACCAGCTCCTCGACGGAGGCTATCGCCTGCTCAAGATCACGCCCGTCGACATGTTCCCCCATACCGACCACACCGAGACCGTCGCGGTCCTCGAGCGCCGCTAACCAACACCGGTAGATTTTTGGGACAAGAAGGGGGCGGCCCGTTTGAACCGCCCCCTTTCGTTGGGCATATGAGTCTCGTTACATCCCCTTGCGCAGGTCGCACACGCCGGCTGCCGCCATCTCGCGCAGCAGCGTCTCGCGGTCGCGCGTCACGATCAAATCCAGCGGGAAGTGAATCTCGTCAAGCATCTTGCGCGCGTGATCGAGTTTGCCAATGGCCATGCCGATGTGGGCATCGGTCGACACGCCAATACCCACGCCCAGCTCGGCGCAGCGCTCGGCGATCTTGCGGCATACGGCCCAATGCTCAGTGTCGACACCGTGTTCAAGACTATGGTTGTTGATCTCGATAATCTTGTGCTTGGCCTTGGCCGCCAGCAGCACCTCATCGATATCGAACGGCACGCCCGAGCGCCCCGTATGCCCCAGCATGAACACCTTGGGGTGATCCAGGGCATTGATGTACATCTCGGTTGTCTGGGCGAGCGTCGCGCCTTCGGCAAACTGCGGGTTATGCACGCTTGCCACCAAATAATCCAAATTACGCGTCACCAAATCGAACAGCGAATGCTGGTGACTGTACGAATCGCCGGCAATATCGAGCGAAACGGGAATGTCCTCGCCAAACAGGCCTCCATCCAGCGAAACGATATCGGCCTCGGCACCACGCAGCACCAGCACGCCGCTCCAAATGCGCGGCCAGATATCCTGGTTAATAAAGAATTGGAAACTGCGCAGGTCATTGGGACAAGGCGTAACCATCGAGCTTAAATGATCGGCGGAACCGAGCACCTGAAGGCCGCGCTCTGCCGCCCAATAGATGTTCTCCTCAATGGTCGAATATGCATGCGCAGAGAACATCGTATGGGTATGAATGTCACAAGAAAGCAGGTAGGGCATCAGGTCTCCTTATCTGGCACGGCCGTCGCTTATATTCATTGTACGCATAGCCTTCGATAGTCGTAAAACCACTCCATCCCAAAGACACAACGTCCATGACAACGGGGTCCGGCTTAACACCAAACCCCGTTTCACGTAAAACATTGTAGGCAGAGCGCTTTACTTTTAACGATACTCGTCCGCCAACTGTTTCCAAGCGGGTAGCGAATTGATAATCGTCTCGTAACTCACGCAGTAGCCCAAGCGGAACCAACCCGGCATACCAAAGCTGTCCGAGGGAACCGCAAGCAACTCATACTTCTTTGCGCGCTCGCAGAACGCATTCGCATCGGGCTCCAGCGCCTTCACCCACAAGTAGAATGCACCATCCGGCTCAACATAGGTGTAGCCGTACTCCGCTAGTGCATCGGTAAGCGCGGTGCGGTTGCGCGCATAGGCCTCGACATCGCTCGGTTCATCAATGCAGTCGATGATTACACGCTGGAAGAGGGCCGGTGCGCACACGAAGCCCAGCGTGCGGGCGGCACCGGCAACGGCCGGCATCAGGCGAGCAGCCTGCGGATTGGTATTGGGAACCAAAATCCAGCCCACGCGCTCGCCCGGCAGCGAAAGCGACTTGGAATACGAGTAGCACACCACGGTGTTCTCGTAGATCGAGGGCACCCAAGGCACCCCGGCACCGTACACGATCTCGCGGTACGGCTCATCAGAGATGAGCGTGATTGGGTTCTCGGAATCGCGCTTGGCGTTGACCTCGCGTAAAACATTGGCCAGTCGCGTCAGTGTATCGCGCGTATACACTGCACCGGTCGGGTTGTTGGGTGAGTCGATAATGACGGCAGCGGTCTTATCGGTAATCGCCTTGAGCACGTTATCCACGCTCAGCTGGAACGTATCTTCATCGGCGAGCGCCTCAACACACGTGCAGCCGGCCTTCTCAATCCACACGCGATACTCCGGAAAGTACGGGGCGATAACAACAACCTCATCGCCCGGGTTCGTAACGGCATTGAGCGTGCAGGTGAGCGAAGCCGCGGCACCCACCGTCATAAAGACGTCCTTGCCCTCATAGCTCGTGCCAAAGCGACGGTTGAGCGAGTCGGCGACGGCCGCTCGACATTGCGGCAGACCCGGCGCAGGCGTGTATCCATGCAGCTGGTCGCTCGGCAGCTCCAATGCCTTCTTAATGGACTCAGCAACAGCAGCGGGCGCCGGAACACTCGGGTTGCCCAGCGAAAAATCGAATACGTTTTCCGCGCCGATCTGTGCCTTGCGCTCAAGGCCGTAGCTAAAGATCTCACGGATGATGGAGCTTTCCGCACCGCGAGCATACATAGTTTCGTTGATCATCTGTTCCCCTTTCGCATAGGCGCTATTGTACGCTTTAGCTGAGCAAAGTGCCGCAGCAATGTTGATTGGGGACAGACTTAAATGCGTGAAAACGCTCATTTAAGTCTGTCCCCAATCAACATATCGCTCAAAAGAAAAAGCCTCCACAGGTTTCCCCGCAGAGGCTTTCGCTACAAGAACTATTTGTCGGCGTCGGTGTTGCCGTCAGCGTTGACAGCATTGCCATCACCGGCATCATCGGATGCGGCTTCGGCATCCTCCTGCATGGCCGCCTGCGCAAAGGCCGCAGCATCAGCCGCCAGCTCCTCCTCGCTCATGCGAGGCGAGCGCTTCTTGGTCGGCATGCCGGCCGCCTTGGCGTTGCGCTCCTCCTTGGCCGCCAGGATATCGCCCTCGCGCTCAAGGTAAGCATCCCACTCGTTGTCGAGCAGGGCGTTCACGGCGTCGCCTTCGACGGTCTCGCGCTCAAGCAGCACCTTCGCCATCAGATCGAGCTGATCGCGACGGGCATCCAAAATCTCGACCGCACGGCGATGGGCTTCGCGCATGATGCGCTGAACCTCGATATCGATGCGGCGCGCCGTCTCCTCGGAGTAATCCTGGTGATCGGCGTAGTCGCGACCCAGGAACACCTGATGTTGCGCCTCGCCAAAGACCTGCGTGCCCAGCTCCTCGCTCATGCCCAAGCGCGTGACCATCTCGCGCGCCATCTTAGTCGCGCGCTCCAGATCGTTGCTCGCGCCCGACGTGATGTCGTCGCACATGAGCTCCTCGGCAACGCGACCGCCCAAGAACACGGCGAGCTCGTCGAGCATCTCGTTCTTGGTCTTGAGGAAGTGATCCTCCTGCGGAAGCTGCAGTGTGTAGCCCAGGGCCTGACCGCGGCTGACGATCGAGATCTTATGAACCGGATCGGAGTGCTCCAGGATGTGGCCCACCAAAGCGTGACCGCTCTCATGGTAGGCAATCGTGGTGCGCTCGGCCTCGGTCATCACGCGACCCTTGCGTTGCGGTCCGGCAATCACGCGCTCCATCGACTCCTCGACCTCGTCCATCGAGATCACGGAACGATGACGGCGAGCGGCCAGCAACGCAGACTCGTTGAGCAGGTTCGCCAAATCGGCACCAGTAAAGCCAACGGTCATCTGGGCGAGCTTCTCAAACTTAACGTCCTCGTCCATCGGCTTGTTCTCAGCATGCACGCGCAAGATCTGCTCGCGGCCCTTCACGTCCGGACGGTCGACCGTAACTTGACGATCAAAACGACCGGGGCGCAGCAATGCCGGGTCCAGAATATCGGGGCGGTTGGTAGCGGCGATCAGGATGACCGACTCGCTTTCCTCAAAACCGTCCATCTCGACCAGCAGCTGGTTGAGCGTCTGCTCGCGCTCGTCGTGGCCGCCGCCCAAACCGGCTCCGCGCTGACGTCCCACGGCATCGATCTCGTCAATAAAGATGATTGACGGAGCCTGAGACTTGGCCTCCTTAAAGAGGTCACGCACACGGCTGGCGCCGACACCCACGAACATCTCGACAAAGTCGGAACCCGAGATGCTAAAGAACGGCACGCCCGCCTCGCCGGCAACGGCCTTGGCCAGCAACGTTTTACCGGTGCCCGGAGGACCCACCAGCAACACGCCACGCGGGATCTTGGCGCCCAGCTTGCGATAGCGATCCGGATCGCTCAAAAAGTCACGGATCTCCTCGAGCTCCTCGACTGCCTCGTCCACGCCGGCAACGTCCTCGAACTTGACCTTGGGACGCGTAGCCTCGTTGGTCTTGGCATTGGTCTTGCCAAACTGCATGTTCCTATTATTGGCGCCCATCATCTGGCGCATAAAGTAGAACATGATGGCGATCAGGGCAATCGTCGGCAGCACACTCATCGCCAAGTCGCCCCAAAAATCGGGGTCGTTGGTGTTGACGATGTACTTGGTGTCGGGGTGCTCCGCCATAAGCTCGGCAAGCGAATCGGAGCCGACATAGGTCGAGGAGAAGCTCTTGAGCTCGCTCGTATCACCCTTGTCCTTTTTCGTCTTCCAGTAATGACCCGCCACGCTTCCGTCTTGAACCGTATAGGTCAAATCTTCGACGCGATCCTGCTTAATGGCGCTCACCATCTCGCTCGTCGCGAGCTTAACGGTATTGCTGGAGCTGGCAAAGCCGGAGCCCATGTTAAAGAAGGCGTAGCCCAGAAGCGCGCAAGCCAAAATAAAATACAGCCAGCCCGTACGCGTGGGCTTCTTGCCTCCGGGCATCCCCGGGATCTTAGGCTCCCGGGGAGTCTGGGAATTGTTATCGTTACGGTCGTCGGGCATCTTACGAATAAACCTCCGGTTTCAAAATGCCCAGATACGGAAGGTTGCGATAGCGCTCGGCATAGTCGAGGCCGTAGCCCACCACAAAGGCATCGGGGCAATGGGTTCCAACATACTTGGGCGTGACGGCCGAGGTACGGTCCTCAACGTCCTTCCACAGGAAGGCGGCAACCTCCAGCGAGGCGGGCTTGCGACTCTCGAGGTTCTTCATCAGATACTTGAGCGTCAGGCCCGAGTCCAGAATGTCCTCGACGATCAGCACGTCGCGACCGCGGATGTCGATATCCAGGTCCTTAATGATACGCACGATGCCCGAGGACTTCACACCGTCGCCATAGCTCGAAACAGCCATGAAATCGATGTTGGTCGGCAGCTCGATCTTGCGCATCAGGTCGCCCATAAAGACCACGGCGCCGCGCAGGACCGCAATCAGCACCAGATCCTTACCCGCGTAGTCGCGAGTAATCTGCTCGCCTAGGCGAGAGACGATACCGTCGATATCCTCCTGCGTAAACAGAACCTTCTCGATATCCGGATGTTGAGAAGCCATGACAACCCTTTCTTGTGCTTATCGCCCACGCACCGCCGCATGGACGCGAACTACACATTCTAGCAGCGCACGGGGTATATTTACCAGCACGTGCGCCATCAGCGCGGGAATACCGTCAACGTCTCACAGAATAGCTGGCGCGAAGCGCTATTCCGCATCGACCACACGAAGCAGATATGCCACGCGCGTTGCGGCCGTGCATTTAAAACGCTCGTCCGCGCGAACGCCCGCGACCCATACTACGGCACCTCCCGGAGCCGTTCTTACCACGGGTACGCCAGAGCGGTCTGAAACAGGAATGCGCGCCTCGTTCAACAGGTCTGACACTTTCTTGCTTCGGCCGTTCATCCCCAACGGGCACATCACGTCTCCCGGCACAGGGCTATCCACCCACAGGCGCGCCAATCGCGCCTCGGCGGGAATCTCCCCGCGCGAGCCGGCTAGCATCCGCTCGCTATCGCGGTCGGCGAACCCCAGGGCCGCCGCATCCACCAAGGCCGCAACCTCTCCGGCAGCAGCAAGCTCGCGGGCACGGTGCACGATATCGCGTCCCGGCTCCACAGCCATCGGCTCTGCTGTCAGCATACGCCCCGCCCCCAGCGGCAGACGACCGGGAACGGAGATCCAGTCGGCCACTAAGCCCTCGCGCGCCGCCGGGGCCTTGAACGCCAGCATGCCAAACTCCACACGGGCATCAATTCCCGCAGGAAGCGTTACCGAGCCCAAGCCCGCAGCGACGCAGGCGAGCACGCGCTCCACGTGCCGCATCTCCGGTCGCGCGTCGGGATCGATGCGCTTAATCGCCAACCGCACGATACGCCGTGCAATCACAACCTCAGCGGCGGCAAGACGGCGCGCATCGAGCACCAGTGCGCCCGCCGCTTCCTTGCGCAGGCAGCTTCGAAACGCCTGTGCCGAAAGCTGAGAAAGAAAGGCATCCTCATCGCCTAAGATCTCGCAGGCGGCGCCAATCGTCTTGCAGACGCTCGCATTGCGCTGCGCCACCACTGGCATCACTCTATGGCGCACGTAGTTTCGCAGATACGAGACATCCTCATTGCTCTCATCTTCACGCCACGGCTGACCATGTACCTGTAGATAGCCCACGAGCTCGCCATGAGTTAGGTCAAGCAAGGGGCGCACCACGATATTCCTTCGACGGGGAATGCTCGAAAGCCCAGCCGGGCCCGACCCCTTAATGGCGTTCATCAAAAATGTTTCCGCGCGGTCCGACGAAGTATGCGCGGTACAGATACGAGCCGCCGTCCGCGGTGCGCCCGATTCGGCACAAAGTTCGCGAACATATCTCCGTGCCGCGGCATAGCGCACCTCGCGAGCCGCAGCCTCGATATTGCCCGATTCGTCATCAAAATAGGCATGCTCAACACACAGCGGCAAGCCGTATTGCGCGCACAGGTCACGTACAAAGGCCTCGTCGCCATCGGATGCCTCCCCGCGCAGATGATGGTTTACATGCAGCACGTGCAATCGCTCGCGCGCAATGGGAGCGACGCCGCGCCCGTCCTGGATATCCAGCTTTGATGTGCAAGCCATAAGGAGCAGCGCCGTCGAGTCCGCACCGCCTGATACCATGAGCACTACGGGGGCAGCGGCCTGCCGCGTTGCCAGGGCGCTCTTATCCGTCCTCGGCGCGGCATGATGTCCATAGTGCTGAGATACCGTTGGCATTCGCTTCCTCCTCTATTCGTCCGCACCCATTGTATCCTTTGGAATCTTATGTCTCGCCTGCACCTTCATATCCTCGGCAGCGGCTCAAAAGGCAACTGCGCACTCGTCGAGGGGCCTCAGGGGCTCATCATGATCGACAACGGCCTGTCCCGCCGCGAGACACTTAAACGCATGGCGGAGCTTGGCCTCTCGGCAGACGACGTCGCCGCTCTAGTAATCACCCATGAGCATGGTGACCATATCAAGGGGCTCGATGTATGGTGCAAGCACTGGCATGGTCCCCTCTTTGCCAGCAGGGACACCCTTTCATGCAAAGAAAACCTCGCGCACCTGCCCGTAGAGGAATTTGACCCCGGCGACACGCTCCACATTGCCGGCATCCACGTGCAAACCTACTCAACATCGCACGATGTCATCAATCCTGTCGGCTATCGATTTAATGCTCTCGATGATTCCATTGGGTTTGCCACCGACACCGGAGAGCTATCGAGCCAAGCCATGAACACCCTCAAAGATTGTCGAGTCCTCGCGCTCGAAAGTAACCACGATGTGACCATGCTGCGCGAGGGAGAATATCCCCGCTTTCTTCAGGAGCGCATCCTGTCTGCAAGGGGACACCTCTCCAATGGCCAAGCCGCCGAAGCCGCGCGCGAACTCGTTACCGATCGCACCGAACAGCTCATCGCCATGCATATCAGCCAGGACAATAATCGTCCAAGCCTTACCGTCAAAAGCTATGCCAGCGCGCTTGATGCAAGTCTCGATGATGAACTCGGCAGTTCTGCCACCTGTCTTCAAGTGCCACGGAAGCTCTCGATACGCCCTGCAAGTCAGTATCAACCGACAACTATTCAATAGCCCACTCAAGACAACAAAAGGGGGCTGGGAATCACTTCCCAGCCCCCCTTAATTCATACTCTCGATTGAAGCAGAGCCATCGTTAGTCGATAGAAATCTTCGTGACGTTCTTCTTCTCGACAATCTTGGGAACCGTAACGGTCAGGATGCCGTCAGCATACTTAGCCGAAAGGCCCTCGCTCGAAGCGTCCTTCAAATACACGCCGCGCGTCGCGCTGTACGAGCCGAACTCCTTCTGGAGGAAGTTCTTGCCCTCGTTTTCGGCGCTCTCCTCGACGTTCACACTGATCGACAGGCGACCCTCATTGAGCTCGACGTCGATGTCATCCTTGGCGACACCGGTAAGATACGCCTTGACCTCGTAGCCATCGCCCTTGTCCTCAACGTCAACGGGGAACGCCTTGGAGGCAATCGAGCTATTCGCCAGGTCGGTCATGTCATCAAACAAATCGAACAGCGAACTTGCAGAAGGACGGACGCCAAAAACCGAACGATAAGGAACCATGCTTGCCATGTTTACCACTCCTTGTAAGGACTGCCGAGTCATCTTCTAGGTGACTGGGACTTCTTTTGACGCTCATATATATGCCCAACCGCTTCTTATATATACATCGACTATAAAGTTTTTTGAGTCTATTGACATAAGCATATCTAAGTCTGGTTGACTAAGGTTTTTTCTAATAAACGGAATTTGAACGTAGGCTTAAATAATGTATGCAATCCCATCAAAACTAGACGGCTGGCTTACAATGGGCGCATACACGATATTGATGACGAACTAAGGGCATCATGGACGATCAAAAACAGGACAACACGTTTATGCCGGAGCAGGACGAAGCATCCAGCCCGCAACCGATTCGATTCCATCGCCCCCACATCTCGCAAGAGCCCATCAATGACCCAGAGCCCAAATATGTGACAAGAAACCGATATCAAACACTCGAAGAAGCGCAAACGGGGCGCAAACATATGGGCGTCGCCTCGGGAGACCCTGTATATCTGAAAGACGCACCATTATCTAAAAACAGCGTAGCCAGTGATGAGCCGATGAAAGCATCCGCCGCTCATCAACAAAGAGGGCCTCGACCCAAGCAAACCTTGACGCATTCGGCTCGCTATCTCGAAACGCCAAAACAGGGAAAGTCAATCTTCGTTTCGTCAAGTAAACGACGCAAGCAGCATCGACTGACAATCCTGCTTTTGATCATTGTGGCCATAGCAGTTGCCCTTGTTATTCGATTTATTTTCTTTAAATAAAAGCTCAATACCAAAAACAATAAGATCGTCTGGTGTAATAGAGTCATTTACGCCCCGTAAACGCAAAAAAGAGGGAGGCCGCGAGGCCTCCCCCTTCTGCAGTTCAAGCGTACGGCTCGGTGCCGTCCACCGGTCAGCGGCGCCCTGGCCTCCCACGGGCTGGCCCCGCAGTACTCTCGGCGCGATGGGGCTTAGCTTCCGGGTTCGGAACGGGACCGGGCGTGCCCCCCATGCTCTGGCCGCTGACCGGTGGGCGGCGCCCACCGTTACGGTGTCCGGTATCGCATACACGTGCCCTGGGGGCCGCATGGCGCATAGGGGAGGTGACTCGGGGGCATCCTCGTGCCCGGACCGCGCTTTCGAGCGCTGGGTCCCGCGGGCCGCGAGGTGCGGTTCCGGAAGAGCTCGGGCGATTAGTGCGGCTCGGCTGAGGCTGTCGCCAGCCTTGCACCTGCCGTCTATCGACCAGGTAGTCTACCTGGGCCCTTACCGGAAGGAGAACTAATCCCTGGAACGGCTTCCCGCTTAGATGCCTTCAGCGGTTATCCGCGCCGCACGCGGCTACCCGGCCGTGCCGTTGGTCGACAACCGGTTCACCGGAGGTGCGTCCACCCCGGTCCTCTCGTACTGGGGGCAGCCTCCATCGATTCTCCTGCGCCCACGGAGGATAGGGACCGAACTGTCTCACGACGTTCTGAACCCAGCTCGCGTACCGCTTTAAACGGCGAACAGCCGTACCCTTGGGACCTGCTCCAGCCCCAGGATGCGATGAGCCGACATCGAGGTGCCAAACCTTGCCGTCGATGTGGACTCTTGGGCAAGATCAGCCTGTTATCCCCGGAGTACCTTTTATCCGTTGAGCGACGGCCCACCCACTCGGGGCCGCCGGATCACTAGAGCCTGCTTTCGCACCTGCTCGGCTTGTGGGCCTCGCAGTCAAGCCCGCTTGTACTCTTGCATTCAAAAGGACGGTTGCCGACCGTCCCGAGCGGACCTTCGCGCGCCTCCGTTACCCTTTAGGAGGCGACCGCCCCAGTCAAACTGCCCGCCTGGCACGGTCCCCGAGCCGGTCGACGGCCTCGGGTTAGGACGCCGGTCGCGCGAGGGCAGTATTCCAAGGGCGGCTCCCCGGGGGCTGGCGCCTCCGGATCTGTGCCTCCTGCCTATCCTCTACACGCGGGACCAGCGGCCAATGCCAAGCTGCAGTGAAGGTTCACGGGGTCTTTCCGTCCTTCCGCGGGTAAGTCGCATCTTCACGACCAGTGCAATTTCACCGGGTCCATGGTCGAGACAGCGCCCAAGTCGTTGCGCCTTTCGTGCAGGTCGGAACTTACCCGACAAGGAATTTCGCTACCTTAGGACCGTTATAGTTACGGCCGCCGTTTACCGGGGCTTGGCTTCGGGGCTTCGCCTTGCGGCTAACTCCTCCGCGTGACCTTCCGGCACCGGGCAGGCGTCAGACCCTATACGTCGCCTTGCGGCTTCTGCAGAGTCCTGTGTTTTTGGTAAACAGTCGCTTGGGCCTCTCCACTGCGGCCCGCCTCCGCTCCCGGAGCAAGTCCGTTCACGTACGCGCGGGCACCCCTTCTCCCGAAGTTACGGGGCCATTGTGCCGAGTTCCTTGACCATGGTTGACCCGATCGCCTCGGTATGTTCTACCCACCCACCTGTGTCGGTTTGCGGTACGGGCGCGCACGCGCCTGCCTAGGGGTTTTTCTAGGGACCTCGGGCTCACTCGCTTCGCTTAAGTGCTTCGTCCGGAGCCTCGCCCTGTATGCGGACCGGATTTCCCTGGTCCGCGGGCCGCGCTCCATCACGGGGACGTCCAGAACCCCGCCGAGCCACCCCCATCCGTCGCCCCGTCGGTCGTAGCGCCGCGTGCGCGGTGCAGGAATGTCTGCCTGCTGCGCGTCGGCTACGCCTTCCGGCCTCGCCTTAGCCCCCGACTGACCCTGGGAGGATTAGCCTTGCCCAGGAAACCTCGGGTTCACGGCGGACGAGTTACTCTCTCGTCTCTCGCTACTCATGCCAGCATTCTCACTCCCATGCGCTCCACCGCCGGTCGCCCGGCGGCTTCGCCGCCCATGGGAAGCTCCCCTACCGATTCTATATAGATAAAATCCCGCCGCTTCGGTGTCCAGCTTAGCCCCGTGTATTGTCGGCGCATGTCCACTCGACCAGTGAGCTGTTACGCACTCTTTGAATGGATGGCTGCTTCTAAGCCAACATCCTGGTTGTCTGGGCGGACGCACATCCTTTGCCACTCGGCTGGAACTTGGGGACCTTAGCGGGCGGTCCGGGCTGTTTCCCTCTCGAGCACACAGCTTAGCCCACATGCTCTGACTGCCGCGCTCTGGGCCGCCGGCATTCGGAGTTCGGTTGGATTCGGTAGGCGGCGAAGCCCCCTCGTCCATCCGGTGCTCTACCTCCGGCGGTGAACGCGCGACGCTAGCCCTAAAGCTATTTCGGGGAGAACGAGATATCTCCGGGTTTGATTGGCCTTTCACCCCTATCCGCAGGTCATCGCCGCCGTTTTCAACCGACGTGCGTTCGGCCCTCCACGGGGTCTTACCCCCGCTTCAGCCTGCCCACGGATAGCTCACCCGGCTTCGCGTCCGCGGCGCGGGACTCAAGTCGCCCTGTTAAGGCTCGCTTTCGCTACGGCTCCCTTTCGGTTAACCTCGCCCCGCGCCAGCGACTCGCTGGCTCATTCTACAAAAGGCACGCCGTCACACCACAAGGGTGCTCCGACTGCTCGTGGGCGCACGGTTTCAGGTACTGTTTCACTCCCCTCCCGGGGTGCTTTTCACCTTTCCCTCACGGTACTGGTGCGCTATCGGTCACAGGGTAGTACTCAGGCTTGGATGGTGGTCCACCCAGGTTCGGACCGGGTTTCACGTGCCCGGCCCTACTCAGGGACCGCGTCGCGCCGTCCGGTCTGGGTTCGCGTACGGGGCTGTCACCCGCTGCGGCCGGCCCTCCCATGCCGTTCCGCTCCCCAGCCGGACCTGCGCCCGGGGGCGGCAGCCCCCGGATGCGCGGCCCTGCAACCCCGTCGGCGGAACCCCTGCCGGGTATGCCCGCTCGACGGTTTGGCCATCGGTCCCCTTTCGCTCGCCGCTACTCGGGGAGTCTCGAGATTGATTTCCTCTCCTCCGGGTACTTAGATGTTTCAGTTCCCCGGGTTGTCCTCCCGGCCCCTATGTGTTCAGGATCGGGATATCCACACTGCTGTGGATGGGTTCGCCCATTCGGAGACCCCCGGGTCGAAGGATGTGTGCTCCTCGCCGGGGATTATCGCAGCTTGCCGCGTCCTTCATCGGCTCCCTGTGCCAAGGCATCCGCCGTGCGCCCGTGGTATCTTGCGGGACCGCATCGGGTCCGCGGGATATCCACGTGTCGCTAAAATTAATTAATCGATATCATGAATAGCGCTCGTATGTCGCAATTCGGGTATCTCATACCGCGGCACAGTGTCTTCACTGTGCTCGCGATCAGATGCTCCTCACTCATATATAAGTGAATTCTTCTTGTTTGGATCGGATGAATGATTGCTATCATTCTGTCTGATAAATCGCAGAAAAGAATCGAGTCTGGAAGAATGATCTTCCATCTCTCTCCTATCGCTATGCGGCTCTCAAGGTACGCGGGTGCGACCCCGGGGACCGGGTGCTGCGGGGACATATCCTGGCGGACATCTACCGGACGGGCTCCTGCCCTCTATTCGAGTTAAGTTGATCTCTCTAGAAGATTTATCTCCCTAGAAAGGAGGTGATCCAGCCGCACCTTCCGGTACGGCTACCTTGTTACGACTTCACC
>UQMW01000014.1 GCA_900542275.1 uncultured Collinsella sp. | reverse complement strand
GGTGGGGGAAGGGGTGGGGAAAGGTGTTGAAAAATGGGGCGGTTCCCCATATTATTAATGACGTCGACAGGCGGGGTGGTTCCCCGCGTACGTGCCATCTGAGTAACCGAGGGGAGGGCGCACATGGGAATGACTGGTGCATACGAGCGCAATCTCGATGCAAAAGGTCGTCTGTCCCTGCCTGCACCCCTTCGCGAGGAGCTTGGAGAGCACGTTCGCGTGTTCAAAGCCCTGGATGTCGATGCTCTGTACGTGTTCTCTGCCGAGGCCTTCGATAAGTGGGTCGAAGGACTCTTCGCGGGTCGTGAGGGCCACGAGGGTTTTAACCCGCGTGACATTAACGACCAGAAGCTCATGAGGGCGATCAACAAGCGCACCACGTCGATGGATGTGGACAGCGCCGGTCGTATCGGTCTTTCCGAGTCTCTCCGCAAGCAGGCGAACCTCGACCGCGAGGTCACGGTTGTGGGCAACTACGACCACCTTGAGGTTTGGGATCGCGCCGCGGCCGATGAGGACGATGACGATGAGGCCCTGCTGGACCTCTTCTTCTCGTAAGGGCAAGGCACGGGTAACGGATGGAGTGTGGGATCTTGACACAAGAATATCGGCATGAACCTGTCATGCTCGGCGAAGTGCTTGAGTCGCTGCAGCTAAAGAGCGGCTCCGTTGTCTGCGATTGCACCCTTGGCGGTGCCGGCCATTCGGTAAAGATGGCCGCACAGGTGGGGGAGACGGGCCTTTTGCTCGGCGTCGATCAGGACGACATGGCCCTCGAGGCCGCTGGCGCCCGTCTGGACCGCGAGGTTCCCGGCGTTCCGCACCAGCTGCTGAAGGGCAACTTCGGCGACTTGGACGAGCTGCTTTGCTCGGCCGAGGTGCCCGGGGTCGATGGCTTCCTGTTCGATTTGGGCGTTTCGTCACCGCAACTCGATATCCCTGGCAGGGGCTTTTCGTATAACGAGGACGCCCCATTGGACATGCGGATGGATCCGGGTAATAACACCTTAAACGCAGCTGAGGTCATCAACACCTATAACGAACACGACCTCGCCCGGATTCTACGCGTCTACGGCGAAGAGAAGTTCGCCTCGCAGATCGCGCGCGAGATCGTGCGCCGCCGCGAGCAAGAACCGATCGAAACCACCGGCCAATTTGTCGAGATCATCAAGGCGGGTATCCCAGCTGCCGCTCGTCGGCATGGTGGACACCCGGCCAAGAAAAGTTTCCAGGCCATTCGCATCGAGGTCAATCACGAGCTCGATGTGCTCGAACGAGGGCTTGATGCCGCCACCAGGTGGCTCAATCCGGGCGGACGTATCTGCGTCATCTCGTATCACTCGCTTGAGGACCGTATCGTAAAGAATCACTTTAAGGAGATGAGCCAGGGGTGCACGTGTCCGCCGGAGATTCCGGTGTGCGTGTGCGGCAACGTGCCGATACTCAAGGTCATCACCCGCAAACCCTTGGTTGCCCAGCCTGATGAGGTTGAGCGCAACCCTCGGGCGAGATCAGCCAAAATCCGCGTGGCGCAGCGTCTGTAGGCGCGACCGCGCGATATTGGACCTCCCGCTCGCACCATAAACGAAGCTTAAACACACTACCAACGTACTCGGGATGGGAGGCGGCATATCATGGGCTACAACACTTCAAGCGCAGCACTCGCCTATGATATGAACGCCATGCCCGCCTATCGTGAGACGCCGCAGGCCCCCGTTGCTCCCCGTGAGCAGCGCACGCCGCGCTTTGATGTCTACACGGGCGCGGGCCGTCAGGCAAACCAGGCGGTAAGCCCGGTTTTCATGAGCGTTCTTAAAACGTTTTGCATCATTGCGGCTATCTTCATGACGATCGGCGTCGCCCGCGTGGCGCTCGCCGGCGTTACGGCCCAGGTGCTCAACAGCAACGCCGAGCTTACCAACACGCTCGAAAAAGCGACCGATGAGAGCTCCGACCTGGAGGTCATGCATTCGGTCTATGGCGCCGACACGCGCATTCGCGACCTTGCGGGCGCTTATGGCATGGTGGAGCCCAGCGAGAGCGTTACACTTGACTTTTCGCAGGATGCAGCCGCGGGCGCCAACGCGACCGCGACCGCTCAGTAGCAAGACGGTAGCTGAGTATGACAAATGACTATCGCCGCGGTTCCGATGGGGGCCGCGGTTCTGGACGTCCCTCGTCGCGGGGACGTTCTGGTTATCAAGGAACGGGTCGGCAATCTTACAACGCCGGGCAGTCCCGTGGCAACGACCCGGCGTCGCGGCTTCGCGGCTCGGGCGGCCCTCAAGTGCATAACGCCAGGTCGCGCAAGAGTTCGTCGACCGAATGGCTCACAGGCACGCCTCTGCCTCGCCGCAAAGCCGTCATGGGCTTCATTGGGCTTGGCTTGGGCTTGGGCGTCTTTCGCCTTGCCGACTATCAAATTGTCGAAGCCGATAAACTGCGCGGGCGTGCCGATGCGCGCCGCCTGCTTGCGCAGACCCTCTATGCCAAACGTGGCACCATCTACGACCGCAACGGTAACGTGCTGGCGTCGTCGGTCGAATGTCGCAACATCGCTGTGAACCCTCAGCTTGTCGAGGATGTCGACAAGACGGTGTCGGCGCTGGTCAAGGCAACTGGAATCGATAAAAAGACCTGCCGCAAGCTCGTTGAGTCCGATGGAACCTGGGTGTATATCAAGCGCCAGGTGGACGAAGACGACGCTGCGGCGCTGGAGAAGAAGAACCTGCCCGGCGTGCTTTTTGAGCAGGCCATGAAGCGCGTATATCCATACGGCAATCTGGCATCGCAGGTGCTGGGTGTAGTGAATGTAGACAACGACGGCTTGACGGGTCTCGAAAAGCAATACAACAAGCTTCTGACCGGCACGAACGGTTCTCTCGTACGCGAGCGCGCGAGGGACGGCAGCTATATCGCGGGCGGTGCCTATAAAAAGGTGGCTGCGGTCGACGGCGTTGATCTCGTGACGACGCTCGACGTCAATATCCAGCGTGCGGCCGAGGATGCGCTGGCAGAGGCTGTCGAGAAGACAAAGGCCAAGAACGGCTCGGCGCTGGTCACCGATCCTACGACAGGCGAGATCTTGGCAGCTTGCTCGTACCCGACTTACGACCAGACCGATCTGGAAAACGCCAAGACCGAGGATATGAACCTGCGCCTGGTCACCGACGCCTACGAGCCCGGCTCGGTCTTTAAGACGCTCGTGGCGGGCGCCGGCTTCGACTTGGGTGTCGTGCGGTCGAGTACGTCGTTTGAGGTGCCGGCGAGCATCAAGGTGGGCGACGATACCGTCACCGATGCCGACAAGCGCGACTATGCCATGACCATGGATGTGCGCGAGATGATGCGCCGTTCGTCCAACGTAGGCTTTGTCCTGGTGGGGCGCAAGATCGGTGCCGACGACTTTGCCGCCTATGTGGACAAGTGGGGCATCGGTCACAGCTCTGGTGTCGATTTTCCGGGCGAGAGCCTGGGCATCGTCAAGGAGCGTGACCAGTATGACGGCGCCACGCTGGGCTCGATGAGCTTTGGACAGGCGCTGTCTGTCTCGCCGATTGAGATCGCACGTGCCGTGGGCGGCATCGCCAACGGCGGCGTGATGATGACCCCGCACTTCTATAAGTCCAGCAAAGGTGACGAGAAGGACTGGGGCGAAGGCGAGCGCGCGATTTCGGAGGATGCCGCATCCCAGGTGACATCGTGCATGCAGACGGTCGTGTCGGAGGGAACGGGCGTTGGCGGCGCGGTTGACGGCTATGACGTGGCGGGTAAGACCGGTACGGCCGAACGTGCCGACGAGAACGGCGGCTACCTCAAGGAGAACTACATGTCGTCCTTTATGGGCTTTGCACCGGCACAATCGCCCAAGGTGCTGTGCTATATCACGCTCGACGGAACGCCGAGCGGCTCAGATGCCGCTGCGGTTCCGTTCCAGTTCATTATGGCCAACGCGCTCGACGTGCTGGGTATCCCGCACACGAAGTAGGGGGTTACAATCTTTGGGGCGTGGTTTGTTGTCCCATATGAGGGGTGTTCACATGCCCTGCACCACGCATACGCGGCGCTGGGATACAATACGCCGATAGCATTATTAGGTTTACAGGGGAGCTGCAATGATAGAGATCGCCGTCAACAACCTCGCGGCCGCAACAGGGGCCCGAACCGTGACGGGAGAAGCCGATCGGGTATGCCGCGGGTGCGTTATCGACTCGCGCCAGGTCGAGGAAGGGACGATTTTCGTCGCCTTTCCCGGTGAAAACGTCGACGGCAATGATTTTGCTTCCCGTGCCGTCCAGTCGGGTGCCGGCGCCGTCGTGATGACGCGTGAGCCCGAGGCCGAGCTGGTCTCGCTGGCGCAGGACAAGGGCTGTGCCATCTTGCTGACCGATGATCCCGAGGAGTTTCTGCTGCGTTTGGCGCATGCGTATCGCCTGGAGCTTGGCTGCCTGGTCGTTGGCATTACCGGTTCCATCGGCAAGACGACGACCAAGGACGTGCTCGCCGCTGTGCTCGCCAAGCGCTATCGTGTCTGGGCCACCAAGGGCAATTTCAATAACCTGATCGGCATGCCGCTCACGGTGCTTTCCGCTCCGGCCGATACCGAGGTCTTGGTGCTCGAGATGGGCATGAACCATTTCCACGAGATCGAGCGCCTTTCCCAGTCCGCCAATCCCAACTTTGCCATCGTGAGCAAGATCGGCACCTCTCATATCGGTATTTTGGGCAGCCGCGAGAACATCGCCCGCGCCAAGTCCGAGATTGTCCAGGGCATGTGCGCCGCCGGCGACTATTTGCCGCTGCTGGTTTTGGGCGGCGAGGACGACTTTACGCCGTTCATTCGCGATACGTTCGCCCAGCCTGCTGGCATCGACGTGATGCTGGCCGGTGTCTCGGATGACGACGAGGTCCGCGCACGCGACATTCGCGTCGACGACGAGGGCCATCCGGTCTTTACGCTCGATTTTGGCCAGGGCGAGACAATCGATACCATGCTTGCCATCCCCGGCGTGCAGTCCGTTCCCAATGCCGTTAAGGCCGCCGCGGTTGCCTATCGCCTGGGCGTGACGCCCGAGCAGATCGATGCTGCCTTTCGGAGCCTCACAATCACCGGTCACCGCCAGGAGATCAAGCGCGCCGAGAGCGGTGCCCGCGTCATCGACGATTCCTATAACGCCAGTGCCGAATCCATGGCTGCTGGCCTCGATCTACTGTGCTCGCTTTCGTGCACGGGGTCTCGCATGGCGATCCTGGGCGAGATGGGCGAGATGGGCGATGAGGCTCCTCGCATGCATGAGCTCGTGGGCGCCTATGCCGCCGCCAAGAAGCTCGACATGCTGGCGTGCGTTGGTGGTGAGCTGGCCCAGCTTATGGCCGATGCCGCGCGCATGATGGGTATGGACGAGGACCGCATCCAGGTGTTCTCCGATTATCAGCAGGTGCTCGACCGCATGGGCGGCGCGCTTGAAAAACATGATGTTGTACTGGTCAAGGGTTCCCGCTTTGTTGAGCTCGACCGCTTTGTGGAAGGTGTGTGCTAGCCCATGTTCGGCAATCCCTCGTATCCAACGTATCAGGCTTTTTTGGGGCTTGGCATCGCCGCTGCCATTGCGCTGCTGCTCATGCCGTGGTGGATCAAGCTGCTCAAGGTCGAGGGTATCGGCCAGCAGGTTCGTGCCGACGGCCCCAAGCGTCATTTGGTTAAGCAGGGAACGCCCACCATGGGTGGCGTTGTCATCCTCGTCGCGATCTCGCTGACCTGCCTGCTGATGGGCAAGCTCACCACCGAGCTCGTGCTCGTGCTGCTCGCCACGCTGGCGACCGGCGTGCTGGGCCTGATCGACGACCTGACCTCCGTTACGCATGGGCGCTCGCTCGGCCTGACGCCTCATGCCAAGATGATCGGCCTCACCATTATCTGTGTCACCTTTACGGTACTTGCCGTCAACTGGTGCGGCGTCGCCCCCGAGATTCGTTTTCCCGGTGGGTTGACGATCGACCTTGGCGTGCTTTCGACTACCATCTGCGGCTATTCGTTCCCGTGGCTCTATATTGTCTTTTGCTGGCTGATGATTGCCGGTCTTTCTAATGCCGTGAACCTGACCGATGGCCTTGACGGTCTTGCTGGTGGCACCTCCATGATCGCTATGCTCGCCATGGCTGCCATGGCGTTTTTGCACGGAGACGTGAACCTGTCCATCTTTTGCACCGCGTGTGCCGGTGCCTGCTTGGGCTTTCTGTGGTTCAACTGCTATCCGGCGAGCATCTTTATGGGCGATACCGGCTCGCTTGCCCTGGGCGCCGCGTTTGCCTGCACGTCCATCATGACCAACACCGAGGTCGTCTCCCTTATCATCGGCGGCCTGTTTATCGTTGAGACCCTTTCGGTCATGATTCAGGTTGTCTACTTCCACTTTACGCACAAGCGCGTCTTCCTTATGGCGCCCATCCATCATCATTTCGAAAAGAAGGGTTGGGCCGAGACCAAGGTCGTCATCCGTTTTTGGATTATCGCTGCGGCCTTTGGTGCCGTTGGCCTTGCTTTGTTCTTCCAGTTGGGATAGTGGTCTTTCATGCCTCTTGCTGATGTCTTTAGCCTGCTCGTTTTGGGTCAGGGCAAATCCGGTCTCGATGTCGCCCGCTGGGCGCTGGCACATCCCGAGTGCGTAAGTGCCGTTACCGTGTATGGCGGCGGCACCTCTGAGCCCAATGACGCCACGCGAGCGCTCGAGGCTGCTGGTGCGTCGTTTGTCTATGGCACTGAACAGGTCGAAGGCGCCTATGACGTATGCGTGACGTGCCCGGGCATCTCGGAGTTCTCGGGCTTCTTTAAGGCCGGGCGCGAGCATGCCGCCCAGATTATGGGTGAGCCCGAGTTTGCCTATCGCCTGACGCCCGATAACTGGATTGCCATCACGGGCACCAACGGCAAGACGACCACCACGTCGCTGACTGATTATCTGCTCAAGGCTGCCGGCGAGGCCAGCGTAGCTGTCGGCAACATCGGCGAGCCGCCGGTCAACGAGATTGACGGCCGAGCCCGCAACGAGTGGTTTGTGGCTGAGCTCTCGAGCTATCAGATTGCTACGACCACCGAGCTCCACCCCCGCGTGGCGGTGCTGCTCAACATCACTCCCGACCACTTGGGCTGGCATAAGAGCCATAAGAACTACGCGCTTGCCAAGGTCAAACTGTTTGACAATATGGTCGATGACGATCTGGCGGTTGTCGACGTCGAAGACGCCGGCATTCACGAGTTCGATGAGTACATCTACACGCCGGGTCGTCGCATCTGCAGGGTCGCTTTTGACGAGCCCGAGGGCGAGGATGCCGCCTTTGTGCGCGACGGCAAGATGGTCGTGCGCCTGAAGGGCGTCGAGACCCCGCTCATCGCTGCATCCGAGCTCAAGATCTCGGGCCATCACAATGTTATCAATGCCCTGTGCGCTGCCACGGCTGCCCTGGCAGTCGGTGCCGATGTCGATGGCGTCTGCCGCGGTCTGGCCTCGTTCCAGCCGCTCGAACACCGCGTGGAACCCTGCGGCGAGATCGATGGCGTGCGCTACGTCAACGATTCCAAGGCAACGAACACCGATGCGGTCGAAAAGGCCCTGACGGCGTTTCCCGACGACGATGTGATTTTGCTGCTTGGCGGCCACGACAAGGGTACGCCGCTTGCGGACTTTGCCCGCGTCGTTATGGACAACGTGCGCTCGGTCGTTTGCTTTGGCGATGCGCGCGAGCGCTTTACCGCCGCTATGGACGAGGCCGATGTCGATGGTGACGTGGATATCGCCCAGGCCGATGATCTGCGCGATGCCGTTGACGTTGCCCGCTCGCTCTCGAGCCGCGGCGACGTGATTCTGCTTTCGCCCGCTTGCTCTTCGTTCGACGAGTTCTCGGGCTACGAGGAGCGCGGTCGCGTGTTTAAGGACTACGTTGCCCAGCTTGCCTCAGCAGCGAAATCGCAAACGGAATAGGGGTTGCCGATGAGAGAGGAGAGCCCCCGACAAGGTATGAGGAGGCCCGACTCGGATCGTGCTTCCTCGCGGCGTAGCACGCCGCGTTCCGGACGCGGCGGGCAGACGTTCAGTGAGCGCTATATTGCCGGCGTCCCCGCCCGCATCATGCGCCCCCGTTTGATATTTATGGCCTGCCTGTTTAGCTTGGTTTGCTTCGGCTTGCTGATGGTGTACTCGGCATCTTCGGTCGAGGCGCTGCACGAGAATGGTTCGGCGACGTTTTTCCTGTTTCGACAGGCCGCGTTTGCCGGAGTTGGCGTGCTGGCTATGGTTGCCATCGTGCGCGTCTTGCCGGACAGTTGGTTTGGGGAAGACGTGCTCAGGATCTTCCTCATGGGCATGATAGGGCTACTGGTTCTGGTGTTCTTTATGGGCAGCGGCAGTCGTGGCGCCACGCGCTGGCTCAACATCGCCGGTATTCAGTTCCAGCCGTCTGAGTTTTTAAAGCCGTTCGCCATCGCGTATTCGGCAATCATGCTCGACCGTATCTTTTCGCCCGGCGGCAACATCAACGAGTTTCTTCGCAAGATGGGCGGCTACCTGGGCATTTCGCTCTTCCTGATCTTTGTTCAGCCCGATTTTGGTACCGTTCTGATCATTTTGTTGACCCTCATATGCATGGCGTTGTTTGCGGGATTGGACCCCAAATATATCGTTTGGACGGTCGTTGCCGGCATCGCCGTCATTGCGATTGCCCTTATCGCCGAGCCGTATCGTATGACGCGTGTCCAGGTTGCTTGGAATCCTTGGGCAGACGAATATGGTGACGGCTATCAGGCCACGCTTGCCATCATGGCCTTTGCCTCGGGCGGTCTGTTCGGCCGTGGCATCGGCAACTCAACCATGAAGTACTCGTATCTGCCCGAGGCGCACAATGACTACATCCTGGCCATCATTGGCGAGGAAGTCGGTTTTGTCGGAACCGTCCTGTTCTTCTTGGTGTTTGCGATGTTGATCTACTCGGCGTTTCGCATTGCCGAGCAGGCGACTGACCGTCGCGGAGCACTTATGGCATCGGGTTCCGCGGTCATCCTTGCGGTGCAGTTTTTGATCAACGCGCTGGGCATTCTCAATGTGTTTCCCATGACGGGCAAGCCGCTGCCGTTTATTAGCTACGGCGGTTCGTCGATTATTGTGTCGCTCATGCTCGCCGGTCTGATCCTGCGCGTTTCGTATGAGAGCGCCCGTCGCGATGAGTATGACCGTCGCCGCGAGAGCTTTGCCGTTATGGATGAGAGTACCGCCGGCGTGCCCCACGTGCGTGGCGAGCGATCTTCGCGTAACGGCTTTACCGTTCTGGATGGCTCTGCGACCGAGCCGGCAGCCCGTCCGCGTCAGCGAACGGCGCCGCAAGGCCGTCCGCAGCGCCCCACTCCTCGCAATGCGGGCGGCGGATATAATCGAATCGATTTGAACTCGGACCCGTCGGCGCGTCTACGCACCGACGACCAGGGACCGCGTGTACGAAGGGACTACCATGACCGATAAGATGAGCGTTGCTATTGCAGCCGGCGGCACGGCAGGACACATCAACCCCGCGCTCGCCTTGGCCGAGGAGCTGCGTGACCGTGGCCACCACGTTGTGTTCGTGGGCCAGTCGCGCAAACTCGAGGGTCGTCTGGTCCCTGAGGCTGGGTTTGATTTTGTGCCCATTACGGTCACGGGCTTCGACCGCTCCCGTCCTTGGACGGCGCTGACCTCGCTGTGGCGTGTCAACAAGGCCAAGCGTGCGCTCGCCAGTCATTTCTCAAAGGTCGGCAAGCCCGATGCCGCCATCGGTTTTGGTGCCTATGTCGAGGTTCCGCTGCTGGGGTGGTGCAAGGGCGCAGGCGTTCCGTATCTGCTGCATGAGCAGAACTCTGTTCCGGGCCTGGCCAACAAGATGATGAACTCCCACGCCGCCCGCGTGTGCATCTCGGTGCCGGCAGCGCGTTCGGTCTTTGAGCGCGAAGGTGACCCTGACCACGTGCTCATGACCGGCAACCCCGTACGTCGCTCGGTGATCGAGGGCGATCGCGCTCGCGGCCGCAAGGCACTTGGCGTTCCCGAGGACGCTACGCTGCTGCTCGTCTTTGGCGGTTCACTTGGCGCCCAGCACCTCAACGAGCGCGTGGCTTCGCTCAAAAACGAGTTGCTTTCGCGCAAGAACCTCTATGTGTTGCATTCGACGGGTGCCGACGGCTTTGAGGAGACCGAGCGCGCTTTGGCGCTGACGCCCGAGGAGGCGGAGCGTTACCGCGTCCAGCCTTACATCGACAACATGGGCGATATGCTGGCTGCTGCCGATTTGGTGCTCTCGCGTTCGGGCGCATCGAGCGTGGCCGAGATCGCTGCGCTCGCCGTGCCCTCGGTGCTCGTGCCGTATCCGCATGCGACGGCCGACCACCAAACCACCAATGCCCGTTATCTGGTCGACGCCGGGGCCGGTGTGCTCTGCGCCGATGCCGATATCGACGGTTCTGCCTTTGCCGATGAGCTGCTGCACCTGGTCGATGACGCGGCGGCGCGCGACGCCATGCGTCAGGCGGCGCGTGGTCTGGCTCAGGATAGGGCCGCTGCTCTTCTGGCCGATGCGGTAGAGGGTTTGCGTTAGTTAGACGGGATATCGTCGGTCGCCCTCGCGCTGGTGCGGTAGGTGCGGTACAGTTAACGGGTTACAGGCAGTGTTTACGCAAGGAGTACACGAGCACATGGCTGATTCCCAGACTGCAACCTCCGCGCCCGAGTTTAAGAGCGCCCACTTTATCGGTATCGGCGGCGCCGGCATGAGCGGCATCGCCCTCGTTCTGCACGAGCGCGGTTATGCCGTTACCGGCTCCGACCTTAAGACGTCACGTTATATCCGCCAGCTTACCCGCGCTGGCGTGAAGGTGCATGTGGGCCATGAGGCCGCCACGATCGACGAGGTCAAGCCCGACGTGGTTGTTGTCTCCACCGCTATTCCGGAGTCCAACCCTGAACTCGTGCGCGCTCGCGAGCTTGGTATTCCCGTGTGGCCCCGTGCCAAGATGCTCTCTGCTTTAGGCCACGGCTACACCACCGTCGCTGTTGCCGGCACGCATGGCAAGACCACCACGTCTTCGATGTGCGCCACCATGCTCGACCGCATGGGTCTGGATCCGAGCTTCTTGATCGGTGGTATCGTCGAGGGCTATGACACGAATGGCAAGAACGGCTCGGGCGACTACTTTGTCGCCGAGGCCGACGAGTCCGACAGCTCCTTCCTGTTCCTGAACCCCAACGTGGTCATTGTGACCAACGTCGAGGCCGACCACCTCGATCACTACTCGGGTATCGAGGAGATCGAGGCAACTTTCGCCAAATTCATGAGCCTGGTGGGCGAGGACGGCACCGTCATCGTCTGCGGTGAGGATCCGCATCTGGTCGAGCTCGCCAAGTCGACGGGCCGTCACGTGCTTTCCTACGGCTTTGCCGAGAGCAACGACATCGTCTGCGTGCACCCGGATGTCAAGGGCATCCAGAGTGACTTTATCGTTCGCTTTGAGGACGGCACTGAGCACGCTGTGGAGATCAAGAGCAATCCCGGTCGCCACAACATGCTCAACGCCACGGCGGTGCTCACCGTCGCCCATGTCCTGGGCCTTGACATCGACGCCGCCGCCAAGGCGCTCTCGAGCTTTGAGGGCGTCCGCCGTCGCTTTACCCACGTGGGCGATATCGATGGCATCACCGTGGTCGATGATTACGGCCATCATCCCACCGAGATCAAGGCGACGCTTGCTGCCGCTTCGTCGCTGGGCTACAAGCACGTCGACGTCGTGTTCCAGCCGCACCGCTATTCGCGCCTGCAGGCCCTGTGCGACGACTTTGCCGATGCATTTGCCAATGCCGATAAACTGCTGCTGATCGATGTGTTCTCGGCTGGCGAGATGCCCATTCCGGGTGTCACCTCTAAGATGCTCGCCGATACCGTGCGCGCCAAGCATCCTGGCAAGGAGGTCGTGTACTGCTCCAGCCGTCTTGAGCTCAATCAGGAGCTCGAGCAGATGGTGGGCGAGGGCGACCTGCTGCTCACCATGGGTGCCGGCGACGTTACGACCGTCGGTCCCGAGTTCATTGAGTATCTGACTGCCAAGAAAGACGCTTAAGTCTAATGGGTCTGTTTAACGCCGTCATGGCGCTCTCGGGCATGATCGACACGGATGTGATCGAGGACGAGCGCCTTGCGCGTCATACGAGCTATCGTATCGGCGGCAAGGCCGACCTCTTTGTGACGTGCCATAGCTATCATGCCCTTCGCCGCGCCGTGGCGGTGCTCGATCGCGAGCAGGTGCCGTGGGTCATCATCGGCAAGGGCTCCAATCTGCTGGTTGCCGATGGCGGCTATCGCGGTGCCGTCATTTCGCTCGGACGTGAGTTTCAGCGCACGGTTGTTGCCGATGACGGTTGTACGCTGACGGTCGGTGCGGGCGTGATGTTTGCGCGCCTGGTCAACGATGCCCTGTCGCGTAGCCTCTCGGGCCTTGAGTTTGCCGTTGGCATCCCTGGCTCGGTCGGCGGTGCGATATCTATGAATGCCGGCACACGGACCGAGTGGATTGGCTCGCTGGTTGAGGATGTCGTAACGCTTGACCCGGCATCCGGTATCAAGCATTATGCGGGGTCCGAGATCACTTGGGGCTACCGCGAATGTAGCCTTCCCCGCAATGAGATCATCCTCGAGTGCGTGCTCAAGCTTAAACCGGCGCCCAAGGCCGACATTCGCGAGCGCATGGAACGGTACCTGACGAGGCGCAAGCGTACGCAGCCCATGGGTCGCGCATCCTGCGGGTCGGTCTTTCGCAACCCGCCCGATGCGAGCGTGGGCAAGCTTATCGAGGATTGTGGATTAAAGGGTTTTTCAATTGGCGGCGCGGAAGTTTCGCCCGTTCACGCTAATTTTATCGTTAATAACGGAACTGCCTCGGCCGATGACGTTGCCGCGGTTATCAGACATGTGCACGGAAAGGTGAGGGAGGCGTATGGCATCGAGCTCAGACCGGAAGTTAAATTCCTCGGCTTCTAGAGCATCGAAACCCACCTTCCGCCGCGCCGGAGGGCGTTCCGGCGCGCCTGCCAAACCTCAACGCAATACCGTCGCGCACTCTAAGTCTGTCGGGCATGCTCGACAGACCAGTCGTCCGGTCGTCGGCTCGCAGCTCGGTAATCGTCCGGCCGCAAAAAAGTCCTCGCGTCCCTCGGTGACGTCAAAGCCTGTTATGGGCGCCAAGCCTGCCCGTCCCATGGCAACTCCTAAACCCTCGACGGGAACTAAAGCGCCGCGTCCGGGTCGCACGCTGGGCGCATCGAAACCGCGCTCGCTGACATCGGTGCCGGTTACAGTCAAGAAGCCTTCGGGTAAAAAAAGCGTCAACCCGTTGTCTTCACTTGGGGCGATGGTAAATAAAACATCAGACGCCGCTTCTGTCGTTACAGGCAAAGGCAAAATCGTGGGCGGCGTTCTGGCCGTCTTGGCCGTGCTCGTCGTCGTTGCCATCGTGGTGATTAACTCTGGATTGTTTACCGCCACTGATATTCAGATTCAAGGCAGCGAGCATGTGACGAAGCACGATGCTATCCAGCTGATCGATTTGCCCGAGGGAACGTCGCTTTTTAACGTCGATCCCGACCAGATTACCGAGGATCTCAAGCAGAACCCGTGGGTCTCGGGCGTGGATGTCCAGCGTCAGTTCCCGCATACGCTCATCATTACGCCGATGGAGCGCAAGGTCATCGCAATTGCCTATATCAGCTCCGATGACCTTGCCTGGGCCATCGGGGATGATGACACCTGGATCGCCCCACTGTCGACGTCGGTCGAAGTGGACGACCAGGGTAACGTCATCACGACAGGGCAGGGCTCAAATACCTTGACCGGAATCGATGCCGCGCTGGCGCTCGCTAAGCACTATGGCGCGGTGCTGTTGACTGATGTCTCGGCGGATGTCGCTCCGGTTTCCGGCCAGGCGGTGAGCTCCAAAGCCGTTAAGGCCGGCCTGGATTATGTGCGTGGTTTTTCGAGCGAGTTCTTGGGACAAGTCAAGGATATTTCCACGCCTTCGGTCGAAGCCATCTCGGCAAACCTCAATAACGGCATTGAGGTGTCGCTGGGCGATTCGGATGATATCGCCAAGAAGGAACGCGTAGTCACCAAGTTGCTTTCGCAGGTAGAGGGCGTAACGTATATCAATGTGCGCTCTCCGGGCAACTACACATTTAGGAATGCTCCGACCTCGTAGCGTGGGTTGATGCTTTGTTGAGGGGCCATACCACGCCGTTTATCTGGTTTGTTTGGTTTTCACGGTCAATTATTTGACTGATACGTTCATAATGTGCAAACATAATACGGTTTACCTTTGCATTTACTTTCAACCTGAAGGTTAATGTGCGCAGGGGTCGACCCATGCTATGGCTATAACCTTTGTTCGGAGGACCGACATGCACGAGACAGAGATCAACAACTACCTTGCCGTCATTAAGGTGGTCGGCGTCGGCGGCGGCGGTACCAACGCGGTCAATCGAATGATCGAAGAGGGCATCCGCGGCGTCGAGTTTGTTGCCATCAACACCGATGCTCAGGCACTCGCGATCTCTGATGCCGATATCAAGGTGCACATCGGCACCGACCTTACCCGCGGCCTGGGCGCCGGCGCCAACCCCGAGGTTGGCCGCAAGGCTGCCGATGAGTCCCGCGACGACATTGCCGAGGCGCTTGCTGGCGCCGACATGGTGTTCATCACCTGCGGCGAGGGCGGTGGCACTGGTACCGGCGCTGCTCCTATCGTTGCCGATATCGCGATGAACGAGGTCGGTGCACTGACCGTCGCCGTCGTGACCAAGCCCTTCACCTTCGAGGGCCGCAAGCGCAAGAAGAGCGCCGAGGAGGGCATTAAGACCCTCTCCGATTGCGTCGATACCATGATCGTCATCCCTAACGATAAGCTGCTCGACATCGCCGAGAAGAAGACCACCATGCTCGAGGCCTTCGCGATTGCCGATGGCGTCCTTTCCCAGGGCACCCAGGGCATCACCGACCTCATCACCGTCCCCGGTATCATCAACCTGGACTTCGCCGATGTTAAGACCATCATGAAGCAGGCCGGTACCGCCATGATGGGTATCGGTACCTCTTCTGGGGATACCCGTGCCGTCGACGCAGCCCAGCAGGCCATCTCCAGCCCGCTGCTCGAGAGCTCCATCGATGGTGCCACACGCGTGCTGCTCTCCATCGCCGGTTCCAAGGACCTGGGCATCCAGGAGATCAGCGACGCCGCCGACGTTGTCGCCAACGCCGTCGACCCCGAGGCCAACATCATCTTCGGTACCGTTGTCGACGAGTCCCTGGGCGATCAGGTGCGTATCACCGTCATCGCTACGGGTTTCTCCGACTCCAACGTCAACCGTCAGGACGAGCTCTTTGCCGCTCAGCAGTCTCAGAGCAAGGCCGCTGCTTCCGCTGAGCCGCAGCGCACCGCTCCGGCCACCAGCCCGGCTCAGGCCGCTCCGACCCGCAACGTCGGTGGCACCGAGCTTCCTAACTTCGGCAACGATCAGTTCGAGCTTCCCGACTTCCTGAAGCGCGGTAGCTTCTAGTTCGTTTTTCTCAACGACCTGCACGGGGTGTGTCCATTTGGATGCACCCCGTTTTGTTTCTCGTTTGTAAACGAAAGCCTCCAATCTCCTTACGTTCCCTTTACGTTTGGTCCCTACCGCTGCGGGTATCCTTTTAAGGAAGTATGACAGCCGTATAAACGCGGACTGCGCGGCGATGCCGCGGTACTTGTGTTATTAGGAGGCTTTAGTATGGCAGCACGTGCGGACAACGTTTCGCGTGTCGACCATGATGGAGTTACGTTGGTGGAGGGCGCGACATTCGATGTCCGCTTTGCCTTTACCGAGCGCACCGGTGGCGTTTCTGAAGATGCGTACTCCTCGCTCAACCTGGGCTCGCATGTTGGCGATGACCCCTTTGCTGTTCAAGAAAATCGTCGTCGAGCGCTCGAAGCTATGGGCGCCACTGAGTGCGAGCATAATCTGCTCGTGCCCAATCAGGTACATGGTGACCATATCGTTGCGGTGACCTCGAACGGCGCCGATGACCTTGAGGACGTCCGTGAGCAGATTGCCGAGGGCTGCGATGCCATCGTCTGCACGGCGCATAACGTGCCCGTGCTGCTCTGCTTTGCCGACTGCGTTCCCGTGGTGCTGGTGGCCCCTGGCGGTTTTGCCGTGGTGCATTCCGGCTGGAAGGGCACGATTGCGCGCATTTCCGCCAAGGCGTGCCAGGCGCTCTGCGATGCTGCCGGTTGCGATGCGAGCGGCGTTTCCGCCTATATCGGCCCCCATATCTTGGGTGACGAATATGAAGTATCCCAGGAGCTCATGGATCGCTTTGCCGCCGAGTTCTCTTGCATCGATGCGAGTACCTCTCGCATGCTCGATCTTTCCGCTGCCATTTGCGAGGCGCTGGTAGATGTCGGTGTCGACGCGGATAATATCGTGGATACCCAGCTTTCGACTGTGCGTCAGAATGACCGCTTTTATTCCTACCGTAACGAGGGCGGCGCCTGTGGGCGCCATGCTGCGATCGGCGTGATGCTATGAGAAAGATCGTATCGATCCTGAGCGCCGCTGTGCTTACGCTTACGCTGTGCGCCTGTTCTTCGGGATCTTCTACCTCTTCCATTACTGTCGCCGGCTCCACGACCTGCCTTCCTATCGCCGAGATTGCGGCCGAGGGCTTTGAGGAGGAGACCGGCATCGACGTGCTCGTTTCCGGTTTGGGTTCTTCCGCTGGCATCGAGGCCGTCAGCGCTGGCACGGCCGATATCGCCAGTTCCTCCCGTGGACTCAATGCCGACGAACAGGATCTGGGCCTGACTCCCATCGTCATTGCCCACGACGGTATCGCGGTCATCGTGAACGACGATAACCCGGTCGATAACCTCTCGACCGAGCAGCTCCGCGATATTTACGCCGGCAAGATCACCAACTGGAAAGAAGTCGGTGGCGAGGACCTGAGGATTCAGGTTATCAACCGAGATGAGGCGTCCGGCACGCGTGAGGCCTTTCGCACCATCGTGATGGACGGCACCCCCTTCGATCGCCGCTCGGCCGTTCTTTCGGGCACGGGCCAGGTGCGCGACGTGGTATCTCGTTCGCGCGGTGCCATTGGCTACATTTCGCTGGGCTTCGTCGATAGCCTCAACGCCAAGACCTCGGTCAAGGCCGTCTCGGTCAATCATGTTGAGGCGTCCGAGAAGACGGTCGCGAGCGGCGGCTATCCCATCTCGCGCGACCTTTACTTCTTTGTTAAGGGTGCGCCTTCGCAGCAGGCGCAGGATTACATCGACTACGTGACGTCCGAAAAGATGGACAAGCAGATTCGCGAGGCGGGCTTTATTCCCGTCACCACCGACGAGAAGGGGAGTGAGTAGCATGGAAACACGGGAAAACTCCCAGACTGAGCAGAATGCTCAGGCGCCCAAGAAGCGCGAGCTGGCGCTCGTATCGCGCAGTACCTATATCAAGGAGAAGGCGCTGCAGTGGATCTTCTTTGCCTGCGCGTTCTTGGCGGTCGTTACCGTCATCCTGATTTTTGTCTTTACCACGTACTCGGCGCTGCCCGTCTTTACCGACATCGGTCTGGCGGACTTCTTTAGCTTTACGTGGGCGCCCTCTGAGGGCCACTACGGCATCATGTCGCTGCTCGCCGGCTCAGGTCTGGTGACCGTCGGTGCGCTCGCCATGGGCGTGCCGCTAGGTGTGGGTACGGCCGTATACCTGGTCGAGATCGCCGGCAAGCGCGTGCGCAAGCTCATCAGCCCTGCCGTCGACCTGCTGGCCGGCATCCCTTCTATCATCTACGGCTTTTTCGGCATGATCATCATCCGCCCGTTTATCGCACAACTGACCGGTGGTCTTGGTTTTGGTGCGCTGACGGCGTGGTTCGTGCTTGCCATCATGATCGTCCCTACCATCACCACGCTCACCATCGATGCTCTCAATTCCATTCCCATGGGCATTCGCGAGGCATCCTATGCCATGGGCGCCACCAAGTGGCAGACCATCTATAAGGTCGTGTTACCTGCCGCCAAGCTGGGTATCGTGGATGCCATCGTGCTGGGTATGGGCCGTGCCATCGGCGAGACCATGGCCGTGCTCATGGTCGTGGGTAACGCCCCGGTTATTCCCGACAGCATTGCGAGCCCCATCTCGACGCTCACGAGCCAGATTGCGCTCGACATGAGCTATTCCTCGGGTCTGCACCGCTCGGCGCTGTTCGGCATGGGCGTGGTCCTGTTTATCATCTCCGCTACGCTGGTGGGCATCGTCCGTCTGATTTCCAAGAAGAAGAGGGGGTAGGCTATGTCCGATTCCGTTGACACGACGGTCGATACGACCTCGTCGCGCGAGCGCATTAAGCGTGCCCTTTCCCACGGCAAGAAGGGCCGCATCAACAAGGACCTGTCCAACAAGATCATGCTCGGCGTGTTTCGTGCCGCTGCCTACATCACCACGCTGGTGCTGGTCGCTATCATCGCCTACGTGGTCATTAACGGCCTGCCACATATCTCGCTTGACTTTATCTTCGGTTGGCCCCAGGGCGTCAACGCCGAGGGCGGAATTTGGCCCACGATCGTCTCAACCGTCTACGTGACGGCGCTCGCCATGCTTATCTGCACGCCGATCGCTGTGCTGGCAGCCGTCTATCTGGCCGAGTACGCCAAGCAGGGCAAGGTCGTCGAGCTCATCCGCTACGCTGCTGACGCTTTGGCCTCGGTGCCCTCCATCGTTATGGGCCTGTTTGGCTACGCCTTGTTTGTCGAGGCCATGGGCCTGGGCCTTTCGATGGTCTCTGCCGCTCTGGCACTCGCGCTCTTGATGCTTCCTATCGTCATGCGCACCACCGAAGAGGCCATTCGCGCCGTTCCGCGCTATATCCGGTGGGGTGCGTACGGCCTGGGGGCCACCAAGTGGCAGGTCGTCTCCAAGATCGTGCTTCCTTCTGCCTTTGGCCGTATTGCCACGGGTATCGTCCTCGCCATCGGCCGTGCCATTGGCGAGACCGCGGTGGTGCTCTACACCATGGGCCAGGCCATCAATCTACCTATTTCGCCGCTCGATTCCGGCCGCCCCATGACGGTTCACCTGTACCTGCTTGCCAACGACGGCATCAACATGAACGCAGCCTATGGCACCGCGCTCTTGCTGATGGTGATCATTCTGGCCTTCAACCTGTTTGCGCGCTTCCTGTCGCGCAAGCGTCGCTAGTTAAGGAGTCCCATGTCCGTTTATCAGTCCGCTCCCACGCTGGAGCAAGCGGCCATTACGGCCAAGGATTTCAACTTTTGGTACGGTGACTTTCATGCGCTGACGGGGCTCGACCTCAACATCGCCAAAAACGCCATCACCTCCTTCATTGGCCCTTCGGGCTGCGGCAAGTCGACGTTTTTGCGCTGCATCAACCGCATGAATGACCTGATCGAGGGCACGCGCGTCGAGGGCACCATGACGCTCGACGGCAACGATATCTATGCCGAGGGCGTCGACCCGGTCGACCTCCGTCGTCGCGTGGGTATGATCTTTCAGCAGCCCAACCCGTTTCCCAAATCCATCTACGAGAATGTCGCCTTTGGCCCTCGTCTGCAGGGCGTGACTAGCAAAAGCGACCTCGATGACATCGTGGAAGAATCGCTCAAGCGCGCCAACCTCTGGAAAGAGGTATCCAATCAGCTCAACAAGGATGGTTTGGCGCTCTCGGGCGGTCAGCAGCAGCGTCTGTGCATCGCGCGCGTGCTTGCGGTGCAACCCGATGTCCTTCTGATGGACGAGCCCTGCTCCGCCATCGACCCCACGTCCGTCTCTAAGGTCGAGGATCTGATGGCCGAGCTGGCGCCTGAGATGACGATCATCATCGTCACGCATTCAATGCAGCAGGCAGCTCGTATTAGCGACTACACCGCATTCTTCTTGCAGGAAGTTGCCGGCGAGCCCGCCACGCTCATCGAGTATGGTCAAACCGACGCGATCTTCACCAGCCCGGTGGACTCGCGGACGGAAGACTATATCACCGGCCGCTTTGGCTGATCGGTGCGACTAGTCCCAAGCCGATCGGACCTGGTCCGGTGCGTATTCACTGTGCGGGCGGCATGACCGCACCCAACTGATTGGAGTGAACCATGCGTAAACTGTTTTCCCGTCAGCTCATCGAGGCCCGCCACGAGATGCTGAGCATCTACGAGGCCGTCGATCTGGCCCTCCACGATGCCGTGAAGGCCTATGTGACCGACGACCGCAAGCTCGCCACCAAGACCAAGAAGCGCACGCTTTCGATTGACGCACGCTGCGCTAACCTGGAGGCCGTCTGCTACAACCTGATCGCCACGCAGTCACCGGTCGCCTCCGACTTCCGCCTGCTTCAGACGATCATCTACGTCGACTTTAACCTGCAGCGCATGACCGATAAGGTTCGCCAGATCTGCCGCGCCACGCGTCATATGATCAAGGCCGACATCTCGCTGCCCCAGGAGCTTGTCGGCACGGTCGAGGCCGAGGCTGAGGCCGTCTACCAGGTGCTGGGCTCTTCGCTTTCCGCGCTCGTCACCAATGATATGTCCATCATCTGCAACTTGGCCGTCGAGGACGAGCCAGTGCACGCCGCCTACGAGAAGTTCTTCCGCACCTTTAACCGCATGGACACGGGCGATTTTATGGACGACGACAGCAACTATGACGACCTGCGCCGCGCCATCATGGTTTCGCGCTACCTCGATCGCATCGCCTCGATTTCCATCGATGCCGCCTGCCGTCTGACCTTTCTGTTGACCGGACAGCGCATGAATGCCGGCGATATCGCCCGTGTGGACGAGGATGAGCTCGAGAGCATGCGCGTGCCTTCGGGCGAGGGTGTTATCATGAGGCCCGCCGTCGACGCTCGCTACGTTGCCAAGGTGCCCGCTAACGAGGTCAGCGAGGGTCTTCGCTACCTGCTCGATCATCTTGAGGACGAGGACGATGGCGAGGACGACGAGGAGTAAGTAACCCCGTTCGTCGAAAGATTGTAAATACCTAAGTGAGCGCGGCCTTGCACATGCGGGGCCGCGCTCTTGCGTTAGCATGGGACTACTTGTTTGGCTGTCAGCGGAGGCGATTAGCAATGGATAACTATTTGGACTTGATGCGCGCTCGCCGCGAGCAGATTCTGGAACGTTTTTATGCGGCGCTCGATCGCGCAGGCCGTCCCCACAACGCCGCGAGCCTCATTGCCGTGTCCAAGACCGTTGGTGTCGATGAGACCGTTGCCGCCATCCAGGCGGGGTATCGCCATTTTGCCGAGAACCGCCCGCAGGAGCTGGTTCGCAAGCTCACGGGTCTGGCGGAGCATTCGGAGCTGCCCGAGGTGCGCTTCGATATGATCGGCAACCTGCAGACCAATAAGATCAATGCGGTGCTGTGCTCAGCCGAGCTGATTCACTCGGTGGGTTCGCTTCATCTGGCGCAGGCGATCTCGAGCCGTGCTGTTCGCAAGATTGAGGCAGGCGAGCTCGCCGGCCCCCAGCGTGTGCTCATTGAGGTCAATGTGAGTGGTGAGGAGTCGAAGGGAGGCTTTTCGCCCGATGAGATTCGCGCCGCCGCGGGTGAGCTTGCGGAACTTGAGGGAATTTGCGTACAGGGGCTTATGACTATGGCGCCCCGGGGGAATAAGGATGTGGCACGCCGCACCTTTGCGGGGCTTCGTGAGCTGAGGGATGAGCTGGAGGCGGCGCATCCCGATTTGAACCTGCCTGAGCTTTCCTGCGGCATGAGCGAGGACTTTGAGCCTGCCCTTGAGGAGGGCTCTACGCTCGTTCGCCTGGGCAGGGTAGTATTTAGCCCGGAGTTTGCAGTAAAATAAGGCTCTGAAGTGCGCACTGATTATCGGGGCGCCTGCACTAAACCGCGAGAGGACACAACCATGGGCTTCCTTGACGAGATTAAAAATAAGATGCACCTGGGCGGCCAGCAGGGTTACGACCAGGGTTATGGCCAGGACGACGACTACGGCTACGATGACGGCTACGACGATGGCTATCAGGGCAACGGCTACAGTGGTGCTTCGGGCGAGGGCTTCTACACCCAAGACGAGCCGAGCAACGGCCTGCTTGGTCAGACGCGCCGCGGTGAAGCTGAGTCGGTTGCCGTGTATACGCGCTCCGGTCAGCTGGTCGGCGATGACTCCCGCCATGCCACGACGTATAACCCGCCTTCGCGCTCGCAGGACAGTGTTGCGAGCGGTTATCGTCCTGGTGCCTATGACACGCCGTCGAGCTACGCCGAGAACACCCGCGCCCGTGCCGCCGCTGCGCCCGCGCCTGCACCGAGCGATGCCTCGGCCTATGCAAGCAATATCATCAACGCCACGCCGCAGCTGCCGGCCTATGTCCTGCGCCCCGAGAGCTATGACGACGTGGAGACTGTGGTGCGCCGCGTTCGCACCAAGCAGCCTGTCGCACTGATTTTTGTGGGCGTACGCACCGAAGTTGCCAAGCGCGTCTTGGACTTCTCTTACGGCTTTGCCTGCGGTCTGGGTGCCACGGTCAAGGAGGTGGGCGACCGCGTGTTCATGGTGCTGCCCGCCGGTTGCGAGGTCAAAGATTCCGATCTCAAGAAGCTTCGTGCCGACGGCTACCTTAAGTAAAGACAAGACGAGGAGATTCCCATCAACATCTACACTATCGTCCAGCTGGTCAACACGCTGTTCAACTTCTATTCCACGCTTATTGTCGTCTACTGCTTTATGACGTGGATTCCCATGAAGCAGGGTGGTTTGCTTCAGGATATTGCCGCGGTGCTTGATAGCGTGTGCGGTCCGTGGCTTAACCTGTTCCGTCGTTTTATCCCGCCGATGGGCGGTATCGATTTTTCGCCGGTCGTTGCGATTATTGCGTTGCAGTTGGTGCAGAGGCTGGTTCTGCAGCTTCTTATAGGTATACTCGTGTAGAACTGACTTAGTAACTTACGTCGGGCGTGTAGCGCCGAGGCGATGAAAAAGGAGACTTGTTATGGCTATTACCCCTGCAGACATCCAGGCTCAGACTTTCTCTGAGGCCAAGCGTGGCTACGATCCTGCCGAGGTCGACGTCTTCTTGGAGACGCTGTCTTCCGAGGTTGACGCTATGCTCGCTAAGATCGTCGACCTTAAGGGTCGTCTGACTGCTACCGAGCAGCAGCTTGCCGACGCACAGGCTCAGCTTGCCCAGGCTCAGGATGCCACCGCCCAGGCCGTTCCTGCCGCCCCCGTGGCTGCTCCCGCCCCTGACTTCTCCGCTCAGGAGCGCCAGATTTCCGCTGCCCTGATCGCTGCCCAGCAGACCGCTGAGACCATCGTCAACGATGCCAACGAGAACGCTGAGCGTATCCGCAACGAGGCTGACGCCAAGGCCCGCGAGGTTATCCGCCAGGCTCTGACCGAAAAGCAGGCCGAGCTCGAGGAGATCGATCGTCTCAAGGCTTCCCGTGAGGAGTTCAAGGCCGAGTATCTCAAGCTCATCCAGCACTTCATGGACGATGCCCAGAACTCCTTCCCGGCCGACCTCATGGCCTCCACGCCGGTCGGTTCTGCCGCTTCTCCTGCGGTGACTGTTCCCGCCGAGCCGCTGCCCGTCGCTGATCCGGTTGTCCCCGTGGCCGATCCCTTCGCCCCGATCGACAACTTTGCTGCCGACGACCTGGACTAACATTCGGCCTACAATTTAGTGCCTAGAAAGGACCTGCAGCTTGCGGGTCCTTTTTTATGACTGTGCCGGGGTGCGTAACATAAAAAACCGAGCCCTGCACATAAGGGTGCAGAACTCGGCGAACGGGTGAGCGGTCAAGGGTAGGTTTTAAGGCATGTCCCAAAAATCTACTTGAGGAGGAAGTCGGGGAGGGGAATGGTACGGGCCTCGCGATGCTCGGGATCGGCGATGTGGTCGGCAGGATATCCGCAGACGAGCATGTGATAGGGATAGACGCCCTTGGGCAGATTGAACTGCTCCTGTGCCACCTCAGGCTTAAAATGGCATACCCAGCACGTTCCCAGGCCCTGCTCGGTGGCCTCCATCATCATCTGATCGCAGACGATCGAAGTATCGATGGCACTCGAGTTCATCTGATCATACGGGCGCACCCAAGCATCATCGGTAACGCTGCAAATAAGGAAGACAAGCGGAGCCCCAAAGATAGACCCATCACGAGCAAACCGAGGCTGACAAGCAGCAGCCTTCTCCAGAAGCTCAGGCGTATCCAACACCATCACACGAGAAGGATGATTATTGCAAGCAGAAGGAGCAATACGCCCAGCCTCAACAATGGCATCCACCACAGTCTGCTCCACAGGACGGTCCTCAAAAGAACGACAAGAATACCGAGACCGAGCCAGATCCAAATACCCCATAATCAAACCCTCCAAAGTCAGCGAATCAATCCAAAGCAAAACAAAGGGTACCCAAAGCCCGATTCAGCTAAACGTTTAAGGCGGTCCCAAAGTTCCCAATCGGGCTCAAAGGCCCTGCCAACAAAAGCCTCATTGCTTTCAAAGTATCAGCCAAAGTTCCCAATGGTGGTACGCAAGGCGAAGGGCCGGCCACGGTTTACTTTCGAACGACTCTGCAAAGCAGCCGGAGTGAGAAAGCAAACCGTGGCCGGCCCTTCGCCGCCGGGACACGTAACCCCAATTAACTGTTCTTCATCACGATCGAATCCACGACATCGGCCACATTTTCGCAGCAGTCGGCGCAGTACTCCAGGAAGGCGTACACGTCACGCCAAGCGATGACCTCGAGCGGGTCCTTGCCGTTAACGTGCAGGTTGCGCATGGCGTTGATGTAGAGCTCGTCGGCCTCGGACTCGATGGTGTTGATCTGGATGACGAGCTCTCGCAGCGTTTTGGACTTGCGGTAGTTGGGAAGTTCGACCATCAGGTCCTTCATGGCGCGGCAGGCATCGGTTACCTTGTGGGCGATGACGATGGCGTCGGGATGGATGCTCTGAATGTTGGTGAAGTAGACGCGCTGTACGACGCCCTCGATGCGGTCGAGCACGGTGTCGAGTGAGCAGCTCATCAGATCCAGATCCTCGCGCTCGAGCGGGGTGATAAAGGCGGTGAGCAGGGCGTCTTCGAGCTCATGGTGCTTCTTGTCTGCCGCATGCTCAATCGCATGCATTTTATCGAGCATGTCGTGGATCTGCGCGGGGTCAAAGTTCTCAAAAATCTTGGTGAGCAGCTCTGCGGCCTGAACGGCGAGGTCGGCGCAGGCGACGTAGTTGTCAAAGTAGAACGAATCGGGTTTCTTTGCCATGGGTGGGTCCTTTCGAGGCGAAGACGGGTGGGCGAAGTGTTGCGGTCCGGATGGACGTTCGGTTTGACTAGAGGAACATCATGAACAGCTTGGCCATGACAAAGCTGATGAGTCCGCAGGCGGGGAAGGTGAAGAACCAGGTGAACATCATGTCCTTGACGACGCCGAAGTTGATGGCCGAGAGGCGCTTGACGGCACCGACGCCCATGATGGCGCAGGTCTTGATGTGGGTGGAGGACACGGGGATGCCGGTAAGGGTGGCTAGCAGCAGGTTCGCGGCGCCCGCGAGGTCGGCGGAGAAGCCCTGATACTTCTCGAGCTTAACCATGCTCTGGCCGACGGACTTGATGATGCGCTCGCCGCCCACGCTGGTGCCGATACCCATAGTGGCCGAGCATAGCAGCATAATCCAGATGGGGATGCCGGCATCGCCGACGCTAGTTTGGCCGTTTGCGAAGGCCACGCCTAAAAAGAGCACGCCGATGAACTTCTGTCCATCCTGCGCGCCGTGCATAAAGCTCATGGCCGCAGCGCTCGCGATCTGAGCGTATTTAAAGAAGACATTGGCACGTCGCCTGTTGGCGGCGGCGAAAAGAATCGAGACGAGTTTGCACAGGACCCAGCCCATGACAAAGCCCAGGCCGATGGAGAGCGCCAGACCGTAGATGACCTTCATCCACTCGTGGACGTTGACGCTGCTCGCGCCGCCGAGGGCGATAGCGGCACCGGTCAGGCCGGCGATAAGGCTGTGGCTTTGCGAGGTGGGGATGCCGAAACGCGATGCTGTGGCGCCGTAGACGACGATGGAGAACAGGGCCGCGCACAGGCAGGCGAGCGCCATGGTGCTGTTTCCGCCAAAGTCAACGATATGCGAGATGGTATTGGCGACGCTCGCGTTAAAGTGCGTCATGATGAGCACGCCGAGGAAGTTGAATGCGGCGCTCATGAGAATGGCGGCGCGGGCGGGCATGCAACGCGTAGTGACGCAGGTCGCGATGGCGTTGGGCGCGTCGGTCCATCCGTTGACGAAGATGGCGCCCAACGCGAGGATCACGGTGACGGCAAGGACTGGGTTCGACACAATTTGGCCGAGGAAGGTTGAGAACGTTACGTCCATATATGGGCTTTCTCGAAGTTTGCAGACACGTTACAAAAACATGATAAATCGTATCACCTCCTGCGGGTTTCTTTGCCGAGTTCTGATGGGAGAAGTAATTTTTTGGCACTAAAATTGAATATTAGCCCTGTTGACCGTGGGTGTTCTTTTTGCTATCACGCCATGCGGACACGTGCGATTGCTACGACATTCCAAAACCACAGTCTGTTCGCTTTACAATATGCAAACATGCGTTCGATAATAGAGGGCATGGAATATCGACAGACAGACGGCAAAACTCGACGCGTGCACAAGCAGTATGTGGACGTCGTGGCCCGCATCCTCGCGGGCGGACAAGTCGTGCCGGTCACCGTCTGCTGGGTCGACGGTCGCTGCTTTACGATTGACGAGATTGTCTCGTCCACGGGCTTTGGCTTAACGGTTCACGGTGTTCGTACGGCAACGTATAAGGTTCGTTTTGGCGGGCATGCGACCGAGTTGTATCTGGAGGACCAGACGCGCGAACGACCAGATGGCTCGCAGGCCCACGTGATGCGTTGGTGGGTCTGGGCGTTTGATCGTACGCTTGAGGGCGAGCGCCGTAGGTAAGGACGTGCGGCATTCGGGTACAATGACAGGAATCTTGTCAGCTGCTGCGCCGTTATTTGTGGCGCTTTTTGAAAGGACGAACCTATGAACGATATCCAGGGCTATCAGAACGGCCCCGTCGAGAGCGGTGCAAGCCGCGCCAAGGAGATGTCGCCGCGCGCGTACAATCTCGCCATGTCTGCCCTGATCTTCTTGGGCTTTTGCGCCATGGGCGCCGGCGCCTACTTTACGAGCACCATGTCGTTTGCGCGCATGATGATGAGCGGCGCCGCCTTGCCGCTGGTCTTTGGCTCGTTTATTTTGACCATCGTCGGCATGGTCATGATGTCGGCCGCCGCCAGCAAGCAGTCCGTGGGCCTGTCCCTTGTGGGCTACGTAATCTTTGCGAGTACCTTTGGCCTGACCGCGTCGTTTGGCCTTGCCAACTACGACCTGCCCACCATCAACACTGCCTTTATCGCCACGGCCGCCGTCACCTTTGTCTTTGGCGCCTTGGGCGTGACGTTCCCCAAGTTTTTCCAGCGCGTATATGGCATCGGTTTTGGCATTCTGCTCGCCACTATTCTGGTTGAGATCGTGCTGATGTTCATGGGCGTCTCGCAGACCATCACCGACCTGATCGTGATCGTGGTGTTCGCCGGCTTTATTGGCTACGACACCTATGTTGCCACGACGGTGTCGCCTACGCTGCCCAACGCCGTGCTCATGGCGTCCAATCTGTTCGTGGACATTATCAACGTGTTCCTGCGCATCCTGAACATCCTTGGCCGTCGCGACTAGTGGCGAATTGCGGCGGTGCTTGCCGTGCGTGTAAATCGATGCGAAAGGCGGTCCTTCGGGGCCGTCTTTTTTGTACGCGGCGGGGTATCATGGATGGGAAAAGCCGATAGCGGCAGCGACAGGAAAGGTGACCACTTATGGCAGACGTCGACAACAGGAACCGTAACCGCAGGCCTAATCGCGCGGGTCAGCCCAATCCCAAGCGCGAGGCCCGTGCCAAGGCCGCCGAGCGCCATGTGGCGACGGTGTCCGAAGCGTGCGCCAAGGATATCGAGCGTTCGCTTGCTGGTGTTCGCGAGTTTGACGGCATGCCCGCCGGCTTTGTCGCGGCGATGAAGGCCAAGGTTCAGACTGCTGTGGCCCCCGAAGAGCAGGTCGCCGAGGACGTCGAGAACGCGGAGACTGCCGAGGTCGAGGCAGCGCCCGAGACCGAGGCGGCGCCCGAGCCCGTCGAGGAGCCTGCCGAGGAAATCGCCGAAGCTGAGTCCGCGCCTGCTGAGGAGCCCGCTCCGGTCCTGCCTGAGGTCACTGTGCTTGATGCCTCCGCCACGCAGGCAATCCTCGATAACGGTCGCGGCTATGCGCAGTTCTGCGACATGGCCGTGCTCGCCTTTGCCTCGTTTACCAATCCGGGCGGTGGATATATTCAGGGTTATCTGGGCCAGGAGGCTACGCTCTGCGCCGATTCGTATCTGTACAACGTTCTCGATAGGCAGCGTAAGTGGTACGGCGAGAACCGTCGCCGCAACATCAACTGCGAGCTCTATCGTAACCGTGCCCTAGTAGTGCCTGCGGTGCGTTTTGACCGCAACCACGTGCATGCGTATGCCGATGTGATCGTGGCCGCCGCGCCCAATGCCAAGCGCGCACGCCAGGAGTACCGCGTGAGCGACGATGCGCTGCTGGACGCGCTGCGCGACCGTATCCGCTTTGTGCTCGCCATCTGCGACGAGCTGGATCGCGAGAAGCTCGTACTGGGCGCTTGGGGCTGCGACAACAACGGTTTTGATGCCGAGGCCGTGGCCGAGATTTTCCGCAAGGAGCTCGCATCGGGCGACTTCAAGGTCAAGCAGGTCTTCTTTGCTGTGCCCTCTACGCGCTGGGATGAGGACTTCGCCAAGTTCGAGCATGTGTTGGCAAGCTTCCCCGAGCGCAACGAGGAGTCCTATGCCCAGGTTGCCGCCCGCGCTGCGGCCGCCCGTGCCGCCGAGCAGGCTCAGGCCGCTGCCGAGGACGATGAGGACGAGGACGATTGGCGCAAGTACCTGTAATCGGTACGTGCTGACAGATAGGTCGAGCCGACGGGAGAGGCTGCTTCCGTCGGCTTTTTATTGAGTGGGGAGCTTACGATGAAAAACGTTATGTGCTTTGGCGACAGCAACACCTATGGCTATGATCCGGCTGGTATGCGCGATGGCACCGCGGTACGCTATGCGCAGGATGTACGCTGGTGCGGCGTGGCGCAGCGTGACCTGGGCGAGGGCTGGCATGTGATTGAGGAGGGGCTCAACGGCCGCACGACGGTGCGCGACGATATGTGCCACCTGGACACTAACCTCAACGGCATTCGCGCGCTTCCGATGCTGCTCGAGGCCCATAAGCCGCTGGACGCCATTGTGATCATGCTGGGCACCAACGACTGTAAGACGGTCTTTAACGTGACGGCTTCCGATATCGCCCGTGGCGCCATGGCGCTGATTCGCGCCGTCCGCGCGTTTCCCTGGACCGATGCCGCGCCCTGCCCGCGCATTTTGCTGATGGCGCCTATCAAGATTAAGCCGCAGATCGCCGATGTGTATATGACCGATTTTGACGAGCATTCCGCCGAGGCCTCGGAGCATTTTGGTGAGTACTACGCACATGTGGCTGAGCAGTTTGGCTGCGACTTTTTGAATGCCGCCGACTTTGCCGAGCCGGGCGATATCGACTATCTGCATATGATGCCCGAAAGCCATGAGAGCCTGGGTCACGCCGTGGCAGCCAAGCTCCAAGAGATGCTCGGTGAGTAGCGCGACCCCAAACCACCGCAAAGGTGTCTGTCCCCTTTGCGGTGGTTTGGGCTGCGAATCTTAATACTGCCACATGTGATTGACGGGGCCGGAGCCTTTGCCCATGTTCAGGCCGGCGGCCAGAGCGCCTGTCAGGTATGCCTTGCCCGCATTGACGGCGTCGGCAAGATCCATGCCCTGGGCCAGCGCGCAGGCGATGGCGGACGAGAGCGTGCAGCCGGTGCCGTGCGTGTTGTCGGTCTCGATGCGCTTGTGGCGGAACCACGTGGTGAGTGGATCTCCCAGATGGTTGCCCTCGTCATCGAGTGGCGCGGGTTCGGCCAGTACATCGTTGACCTCGTTGACAAGATGCCCACCCTTAACGAGGGATGCGCAACCAAAGCGGCGGGTGAGGAGCATGGCAGCATTTTGCTGCGTGCGCTCGGAGTCGACCTCGTAGTCGAGCAGGGCCATGGCCTCGGGAATATTGGGCGTGATAACCGTCGCTAGCGGGAACAGGCGGCGGGTGAGCGCCTCGGCGGCATCTTCGGCAATCAGCCGTGCGCCCGAGGTGGCGACCATGACGGGATCGACTACCACGTTTGTCGCGTTCCAGGCGTTCAGACGGTCGGCGATAACCTCGATAATCTCGGCAGAGGAAACCATACCAATCTTGACGGCGTTGGGGCGGATATCGTCAAAAACGGCATCGATCTGCGCCGCGACAATATCCGGGGAGATGTTCTGCACGGCGGTGACGCCCAGGGTGTTCTGTGCGGTGATGGCGGTGATGGCCGTCTCGGCATACAGGCGGTGCGCCGTGATGGTCTTGATGTCGGCCTGAATGCCGGCGCCACCGCTGGAATCGGATCCTGCGATGGATAGAACGGCAGGTACCTTACTGCGATCCATGTTCGCTCCCTTGTTCGGTCGGAATCAAATGGGTCTATAAGCCAGCATTATAAAGATGCCCGGGCCGACTCTATGTCGAACCCGGGCGGGCGATGCAATCTTTACGCAAATGCAAGCAAATGTTCACACGTCAACAATTGACAGGCACCAGCTCGCCGCCAGAAGCGGCCGCGGCGACAGGGCTAATCCTCCATGCCAAGATCGATCGTCGTGCCTTCGAACACCTTGTTGACGGTGCGGACGGCGCACATCTTGCCACACATGGTGCAGGTGCCCTCGGTGGCGGCGGGGGATTCCTCGTAGCGCTTCTTACCGGTGACCGGGTCGAGAGCACACTTCCACATGGCATCCCAGTCGAGTTTGCGGCGCGCCTGGCCCATCTTGTCGTCCATGTCGCGGGCGTGGGGCACCTTTTTGGCGATGTCGGCGGCGTGTGCGGCGATCTTGGTGGCCATGAGGCCGTCGAGCACATCCTGGGCGTTAGGCAGGCATAGGTGCTCGGCCGGTGTCACGTAGCACAGGAAGTCGGCACCGGAGCTGGCGGAGATGGCGCCGCCGATGGCGGCGGTGATGTGGTCGTAACCCACGCCGATATCGGTCACCAGGGGCCCGAGCACATAGAACGGGGCGTTGTGGCATAGGCGTTTCTGCAGCTTCATATTGGCGGCAATCTCGTCGAGCGCCATGTGACCCGGGCCCTCGACCATGACCTGGACGCCGGCGGCCCAAGCGCGCTTGCACAGCTTGCCCAGCTCGATCATCTCAGCGGTCTCGGTGGCGTCGTTGGAGTCGTAGAGGCAGCCCGGGCGGCAGGAGTCGCCGAGAGAGATCGTCACGTCATACTCATGGCAGATCTCGAGCACCTCGTCGTAGAACTCGTAGAAGGGGTTCTCGTTACCGGTGACCTCCATCCAACCAAACAGCAGCGAGCCGCCGCGGCTGACGATGTTCATGAGGCGGCCAGTCTCCTTAAAGGTCTTGATGACCGACTTGTTGATGCCGCAGTGGATGGTCATAAAGTCCACGCCGTCCTCGGCGTGCGCGCGCACGACCTCGAGCAGGTCGTCCTTGGTCAGCTTGACCAGCGGCTTTTCCATGTAGCCGATGGCGTCGTACATGGGGACGGTGCCTACCATGAGCGGCGTCTCGTCGATGAGCTGCTGGCGGAACTGGCGCGTCTTGCCCGAGTTGGAGAGGTCCATGATGGCGTCGGCGCCAAAGTCCTCGGCGATCTTGACCTTCTTCCATTCCTCGGCGGCATCGGCCTTGTCGCCCGAGATACCCAGGTTCACGTTGACCTTGGTGGACAGGCCCTCACCGACGCCAAAGGCGCGCATGCCCTTTTTGATGTGCACGATGTTGGCGGGAATGGCGATGCGGCCGTCGGCCACGCGCTCGCGGATGTACTCGGGGTCGCGATGCTCACGCTCGGCGACCTCCTTCATCTGCGGCGTGATCTGCCCGGCACGGGCGAAGTCGATTTGCGTGACGAGCTTGGGCTCGGTCTGTGTGCTCATTGGCACGGCTCCCTTCGTTGGCATTACCCATATCAGGTTTGCGGGTCAGGGCGGGCGCACCCAATCTCAGCCTGCCGTCTTGTCCTGCAAGCTCCCCGTTTATGTAATGGGCTCAAGTATAGCTCGAATGGGTACGATTGGCCTAACGAGCGTGCCTGTGGGGAGGCGTACATGGAAGACAAGCATCTATATCGAGAGACACAATGGGATGTATCGGCCGAGGAAAGCCGTGCGCACCATGGCCTTGTCGCGATTGGTTTTGCGGTGCTTGCCGTGCTGGTGATTGCCTTTTGTATCTGGATGTTTGGCGGTCGCGGCGGCGCTGCATGGGAGTTCGAGGCCGACGAGGGCCTGTCGATTATGACCATGAAAGTTTCTGGTGGCAACACGGTTGCTGCACCCGGCGACTATTGGTATCCGTGCGATGGATTTGTCCAGCTGCAGCTGAGCGGCGGGTCTATTCCGGGCGAAGAAATCGAACGCGTGACCTTCGATGCGTCGCTTAAGACGCTGTTGGTCGAGCTCAAAGATCAAGGGGATGTGCCCACGACGATGGACATTGCGCTGACGGAATGGCGCCTGGAGCCCCCGTCGGGCGTCAAAGTGTCCGAGGTGGAGCGCGTCAAGATTACCTATCAGGACGGCTCGACAAATGAAATTGCCAAAGCCGACGGCTTGGCGGAATAGACGCCGTGCCTAGGTAGCACATTCAAAGTAGCGGTGGTCCTACAAGGCCTGTTCGTTCAGGAAGACTAAAGTGTTTTTATTTGAAAGCTCGGGAAAGTGACGATAACCAACGTCGAACGCGGTGAGCCCGCTTGCATCCTCGAGCTTGTTTTCTGCCATCCACCGCACCATGGAGCCGCGCGCCTTTTTGCTGGCGGTCGACCGTTGGATGGGCTTCCCGTTGCGGATACCCTCGCCAAAGAGGCATGTGACGGCCGTGGCGTCGCCCGCGAGGTGGGGCAGAACGGCTTTGGCATACTCTACGCTGGCGAGGTTGACGATCGTGGTGTTTGAGCCTGCCGGGGCGATAGCCCGCGCGAGCTTGTCGCTCCAAAACGCGTAGAGGTCTCGGGCATCGTCAACGGCGAGCTTCGCGCCCATCTCCAGCCGATACGGTTCGACGGCATGAAAGGGACGAACGCACCCGTAGAGGCCGGAGAGGATCCACAGATGGTCTTGCAGCCATGCGAGCTGCGCGGAATCCATCACCTCGGGTGCCATGCTCTGGTATTGAATGCCGTGATAGGACATGACGGCAGGGGAGAGGCGACGGGCGAGTGCGGGATTGTCGAGATCGCCGCTTTTCAGGATGGGCCCGAACTCATGCAGGGTGTTGAGGCAAGGCCCCAGCAGTTTGTCACTCACGTTCCACAGCGCCTGCAGGCCGCCGCTGCCTTCATTCCGCTCGATATCTAGCAGTGCGCGGTGGAGGCGAGCCGTCTCGCGCGCAAAGGGTGGGATGCCCGGGACTTCAAAAGCATCTTGGGCCGTGCGCATCTGCTTGGTGGGCGAAATGATGACCTGTAGCATGGACTCTCCTCTGCCAAAAAGGAAGTTGCGGTGGAATACGGTCTGTTTTGGCCGTTTATGGGCCAGTTTAGTCCGTATTTCACCGCAACTGATGAAGGGCTGGTTAGGCGCGCTCGATGAAGGCCTTGTAGCCGCGGTAGGCCTCGTAGATATCGGCCTTGTTGGCGACCTCCCACAGGGCGTGCATGGACAGGACGGCAACGCCGGAGTCGATGACGTTCATGCCGTACTTGGCCATGATGTAGGCGATGGTGCCGCCGCCGCCCGCGTTGACGCGACCGAGCTCGCAGGTCTGGAAGTTCACGCCGGCCTCGTCCATGATGTCGCGGACGAGGGCCACATACTCGGCGTCGGCGTCGTTAGAGCCGCCCTTGCCGCGGCTGCCCGTGTACTTGTTAAAGCACAGGCCGCGACCCATAAAGGCGGCGTTCTTGGTCTCGAACTTGCCGGCATAGCCCGGGTCAAAACCGGCTGACACGTCAGAGGAGAGCATGCGGCTGCGGGCGAGTGCGCGGCGCAGGGCCAGCGGGCTGCTCTCGCCGGCGAGCGTCATGATCTCGGCGACGGTGTTCTCGAAGAAACGACTCGTCATGCCGGTGGCGCCCACGGAGCCGATCTCCTCCTTGTCGACGATGAGCGTGATGCTCGTGCGCTCGACGTCTGCCACGTTGATCTGAGCGAGCATGGAGGGGTAGGCGCAGACGCGGTCGTCGTGGCCATAGCCCAAAATCATGGAGCGGTCGAGACCCATGTCGCGGGCGGGGCCGGCGGGCACGACCTCAATCTCGGCAGAGAGGAAGTCCTCCTCCTCGACGTCGTACTGTTCCTTGAGGATGTCCAGGAACATCTGTTTGACGGGCTCCTTGGGGGCGTCCTTGTCGTCCTCGTCAAACTTGACGGGGCGGCCGCCCACGATCACGTCGAGGATCTCGGCGTCGACGGCGTCCTTGGCGGGCTTGGACATCTGCTCGCTCGAGAGGTGGATCAGCAGGTCGGAGATGGTAAAGACCGGGTCGTCCGCCTTGTCGCCGATGTTGATGTCGACGGTGGTGCCGTCCTTTTTGCAGATGACGCCCACAAGCGCGAGCGGGGAGGCTACCCAGTGGTAGCTCTTGACGCCGCCGTAGTAGTGCGTGTCGAGGTAGGCCATGTCGCCGGCCTCGAAGGCGGGGTTTTGCTTGAGGTCCAGGCGCGGCGAGTCCACGTGGGCGCCCAGGATGTTAAAGCCCTGCTCGAGCGGGGCGGTGCCCAGGTTGACGAGCATGAGGTCCTTGCCGTGATTGGCGGCATACACCTTGTCGCCGGCCTTGAGCGCGCGGCCCTCGGCGATCACGGTCTCCAGATTGACGTAGCCCGCCTCCTCGGCCATCTTGATACCGGTCTTGACGCACAGGCGCTCGGTCTTGTTCTCGCTCAAAAACTGCTTATAGCCGCGGCAAAGCTCCTCGAGCTCCTCGACTTGCTGTGGCGTGTACTTTTTCCATGCGCAGGGACGCTCCATGACGCAGGCTCCTTTCGGATCGATCGTGCTGGTTGATGTACCGTGAGCCATCGTATCACGCGCGGGCTCACGGTGGCGGGGGAGCTTGATGTGCGGTGGCCGCGGGGCAGGGAGCGTGTAAACTGGTGTGAGCAAACCGTGCCCAGCCCAAAGCGAGGTATTCAATATGTCTGACAAGCGCCGCACCTTTGCCGTTATCGACGGCAACTCGCTCATGCACCGCGCCTTCCATGCCGTGCCGCCGACCATGAACGCGCCGGACGGTCGCCCCACCAACGCGATCTTTGGCTTTTTGAACATGTTCCTCAAGATGATCGACGCCTTTAACCCCGACGGCGTGGTCGTGGCGTTTGATAAGGGCAAGCCGCGCGTGCGCATGGAGATGCTGCCGCAGTATAAGGCGCAGCGCCCGCCCATGGACCCCGATCTGCATGCGCAGTTCCCTATGATCAAGGAGCTGCTCACCGCGCTTAACGTGCCAATTCTGCAGTCCGAGGGCTGGGAAGGCGACGATATCTTGGGAACCATGGCTCGCCTGGGCGAGGAGGCCGGCTGCGACATGCTGCTGGTGACCGGCGACCGCGACATGTATCAACTCGTGACCGAGCACGTCAACGTGGTCTCGACTCGCAAGGGCCTGTCCGACGTGGCGATCATGACGCCCGAGAGCGTGGACGACCTGTATCACGGCATTACGCCGGCGCTCGTGCCCGATTTTTACGGTCTGAAGGGCGATACGTCCGACAACATTCCCGGCGTGCCGGGCATCGGTCCCAAAAAGGCGAGCGCGCTTATCGCACAGTACGGCAGCCTGGACGAGGTCATCGCGCATGCCGACGAGGTCAAGGGCAAGATGGGCGAGAACCTGCGTGCGCACATCGACGATGCGCTGCTGAGCCGCAAGGTCGCAACCATTCGCACCGATGCGCCCGTCGAGCTCGACTTTGACGAAACGTCCTTCCCTGCGTTTTCTGCCGACGAAGTGTCCGCGGCGCTGGGCACGCTTGGTATCACCGCCATGCAGAACCGCTTCCTGGCGCTGATCGGCGGCGAGGGCGGGGCTGCTGCTGCCTCCAGTGCGTTTGAGATACCTGCTATGGTTCGCGCAGCCGCCGGCGATGCCGACGCGCTTGGTGCCGTTGCGGCTGAGGTCTCCCGCGCGATTGATGCGGGCGAGTGGGTCGCCGCCGTGGTGGACGACGACAAGGAAGAGGGCGCGCTCTTTGGACTGACGCGCACGCTGTGGCTGGCGACGTCCAAGGGCCTGTTCTCGCTCGAGGAGGCCCCCGGCGGTGCGGCGGCTGAGGTTGAGGGCTTCAACCTCGTCCACGGCGTGATTGCCGGCGTGCTCGCACGTCTGTTTATGGAGGGCTGCGTGGCGAGCCCGGATATGAAGGCACTCCTGCATGAGCTTTCGCCCATCGATTCTTCTGAGCTCGAGCTCATGGATCCGCTCGCTGTCGATTCCACGCGTATCTTCGATACCGTGGTCGCTGCCTATCTGCTGGATTCCGATCGCTCCGAGTTCGATGAGGCATATCTTGCCGATACGTATCTGCAGATGGCGCTGCCCGCGGCGCGCGGCGCA
>UQMW01000013.1 GCA_900542275.1 uncultured Collinsella sp. | reverse complement strand
CGTGGCATCGGACATAAAGGTGCCACCCTGAACGATCACCCGGCTGCCGATCTCCTTGGGGTCGCGCAGCTTAATGACCTTGAACAGGGCATTCTTGATGACGGAATAAGACAGGCCGGCCGCGATGTCGCCCACCGTGGCGCCTTCCTTTTGCGCCTGCTTGACGCGCGAGTTCATAAAGACCGTGCAGCGGCTGCCCAGGTCGACGGGGGCCTTGGCATGAATGGCGGCATCGGCAAACGCGCGCACGTCCATGTTCATAGACACGGCGAAACTCTCGATAAAGCTGCCGCAGCCCGACGAGCAGGCCTCGTTGAGCATGATGTGCTCGATGACGCCGTCCTTGACGCGCAGACACTTCATGTCCTGGCCGCCGATGTCCAGAATAAACTCGACGCCGGGCAGGAATGCCTTGGCGCCGCGCAGGTGCGCAACGGTCTCGATCTCGCCGGAATCGGCCTTGAGGGCCTCGATGAGCAGCGCCTCGCCGTAGCCCGTGGTGGTCACGTGGCCGATGGTGCAGCCCGCGGGGATGTGGTTGTAGAAATCGGCCATGATGACCTTGGCCGTGCCCAGGATGTCGCCGTTGTTGTTGCCGTACCAGGTGTGCAGCAGCTGGCCATCCTCGCCCACGAGCGCGGCTTTCATGGTGGTAGAGCCGGCGTCGATGCCAATGAACACGCGGCCGGTGTAGCCGTCGAGCTTGCCCTTGGGGACGACTTCGGTGTCGTGGCGGGTTTTGAACTCGGCAAAATCCTCGTCGGTGGCAAAGAGCGGGTCCAGGCGCTCGACCTCGGCGCCCTGCGTATCACCCAGGGCATCGATGGCCTCGATGAGCTGCGGGAACGTGCTGAGCTTGTTGGACTCATGCGCCATGGCGGCACCGCTCGCCACAAACAGGTGGGCATTTTGGGGCACGATACGGTGCTCCTCGTCCAGGTTGAGCGTGAGGTAGAAGCGGTGGCGCAGCTCGGAGAGATACTGCAGCGGGCCGCCCAGGAAGGCGACGTTGCCGCGGATGGGGCGGCCGCACGCCAGGCCCGAGATGGTCTGGGTCACGACGGCCTGGAAGATGGAAGCGGCCACGTCCTCGGGGCGGGCACCCTCGTTGAGTAGCGGCTGGACGTCGGTCTTGGCAAATACGCCGCAGCGACTGGCGATGGGATAGATGGTGGTCGCGTTGGCTGCGAGCTCGTTGAGGCCGCTCGCGTCGGTGTGCAGCAGGGTTGCCATCTGGTCGATGAAGGCGCCCGTACCGCCGGCGCAGGTGCCGTTCATGCGCTGCTCGATGCCGTTGTCGAAGTAGATGATCTTGGCGTCCTCGCCGCCCAGCTCGATGGCGACGTCGGTGGCCGGGATGAGGGTCTCGACGGCACGTTTGCTGGCGATGACTTCCTGGACAAACTCCAGGTCGAGCCATTGGGACAGCAGCAGGCCGCCCGAGCCGGTGATGGCGCAGGTCATCTGGGCCGTCGGCAGCACGGTCGCAGCACCCTCGAACAGGTCGCGGGCGCAGGCACGGACATCGGTGTGATGGCGCTGGTACTTGGCGTAGACAATTTGGTTGTCGTCATTGAGCACGGCGAGCTTGACGGTGGTGGAGCCCACGTCGATGCCCAGGTGCAGGTTGCCGCGGGCGTTCTCGGGGTTGAAGATCGCGCCTTCGGGGGCCCGGGCGGCGGTGGCGGCTACGGGCTCAGCGGCGGTCGTGGGCTCGGCGGCTGCGGACGTCTCCCCTGCCGCGTTCTTGGCCTCGGCAACCGCCTCGGCAACCTTCTCGGCAGCAGCGGTCGCGGCCTTCTGCGCGGCGTCCACCACGGCGGGCGCGGCCTCGCGTGCGGCAGCGACCATGCGATCCTTAATGCCCTCGACGAGTTTGCTCATCTGTCTCTCCTCTTAGTTGTTGGACTCGACGGTTGCGGCGGTGTCGACCGCGTCCTCGAGCTGCAGATTCAATAGCTTCATGCCGTATTCCGGCACGTTGATATCGATGGGTTGGCCATACAGGTCGCCGGGGCGCACAAAGGCGATAACCGTCATGATGCGCGCTATGGCCTCGGGCGATTCGGTGAGCCCACGCTCAAACCAGCGCTGAATCATGCCGACCTCGGCACTCACGACGTAGGTAACGTAGTAGTCAAAGAACGTGCCCAGAGCCAGGCCCAAAATGCCCGTCTGCGCACGCGGCACCACAGCCTCACGCGCGGTGTCGATAATCCTTTTAATGAAGGCCTGGTCGCCGCCCGGACCCAGCAGCGCACCGATTAAGTCGCGGTTGGCCGCAAGATAACGCAGCAGCTCAACCGAACCGGGCGCCGGCTCGAGCTCATCGATGTTGTGATAGAGATCGGGCAGCTGAGCTGCAGTGATGAGCTCAATGCGCTCACGAATCTCGGCCAGCAAGCCGTCCTCGATTTGATTGATAAAGTCGGGAATATCGCGGTAGTGCGAATAGAACGTGCGACGCGTAAGGCCGGCGCGCTCGGTGAGCGACGCGACATTAATGCGCGAAAGGTCGCCGCTTTCGGCAAGCTCGCTAGCAAGTGCCTGGCGAAGGGCACGCTGCGAGCGAAGGGACCGGCGATCACATTTCTCGAGCTGGGACAAGCGTCCTCCTTGTTACTCAACCTGTGCGCTATTGCACAGTGCGAGTATTATTGCACACCGTGTGCATCAACACGTAAAGGCAATATTTGGAATGCGACAAAGGGACAATCCCTTTGTCGCATTATTCGATGACAGCGTGAGAGCTCTGCTTGTGCATGGTGGCGAGCATGTGTTTGGGGACGGCGTGGACCATGCAGCTGCCGATGGTCGCGCTCGCGGCGGCCTTGGCCGCGTCACTGCCATTCTTTGTGGCGTAGCTGTGGCGGAAACGCTTGAGCATGGCGATGTCGTTGCCGCCGTCGCCGTAGACCGCGACCTCATCCTCGGCAATACCGTAGTAGCCTGCCAGCCAGGCCACGCTCTCGCCCTTGTTGCACGCCACGTCCGTGATTTCGAACATCACCGGATCGAACGGCGCGTTGACCACGCGGTCCGAGCGCTCGGCCAAATACGCCTTAAGGTCGCGCTCCAGCTCGGGCGAGATCACGCGGCAGTTGATCTTGCACACATCGTGGCGCAGGATGTCACCGATCGACTGGTCGAAATACTGCTCCTCGTGATACCCGCCACGCGCACGCATACCGCGCATCACGATGCGTTTGATAGGACTGTCCTTTTTAAAGCCCGCCTGATGCATCTCGAACGAACCGCTTGAGAACATGCCGTCGGGCGTGGAGCAGTCAAAACAGATATCCGGAAACTCCTTGAGCAGCTCCTCGGTGATCTGTGGGTCGATGGTCCAGGTCTTGAGCACCTCGCCATGGCTGTCGCGCACGATGGAGCCGTTAGAACAGCAGGCGTCAAGCGCCAGGCCCGTAAAGCCATGCTCGCCGATCGGCAACGTCGAGCGCCCGGTCGCGGGAACCACATGCAGGCCAGCCTCGGTCAGCTCGCGAATGGCACGGCGGATGGTCCCATCTGCCTCGTGCAGGGCGTTCTGCAGCGTTCCGTCTAAGTCACTCGCAAACATCTTGATCATGGGCGTGCCTCTCCTTCGTCTGAACGATATTGTAGACGAGAATGGGCGCGTCCCAAGGGAGGCGCGCCCATCAGGCGAAAGGCAACTCTACACCGCGGCGGGGCCGTGTTCGCCGGTGCGGATGCGGATGACCTCTTCGACCGGCTCGACCCAAATCTTGCCGTCTCCAACGGCACCGGTGCGAGCAGCGTTGCAGATAATCTCGACAATGCCATCGACATGTTCATCGGCGCAGATGAGGGTGAACTGCACCTTGGGGATCGTGTTGACAAGTAACTCGTTGCCGCGCACGTACTCCTTCCAGCCATGCTGCGCGCCGCAGCCCTGCACCTGGTTGATAGTCATACCGCGAACATCAGCAGCAAACAGCGCGTCTTTAAGAACCTCAAGCTTCTCAGCACGAACGATCGCCGTAATTTTCTTCATAGTGAATTCCTCTCTTCAATAAAAGAAATGAATTGTCCTTCACATGGCACGGGTTTTCCAGGTGCCCGAGATTGCCCCGAAAGAGGAGCGCCGCGTACTAAATGTACGCAAGCGACGGTTTGAGGGGCAAGGTCGGATGCCTGGGAAAGCCGTGCTGCTAATCGAGTCCGGAGAAAGAAGGATACGCGCTCTCGCCGTGCTGACTTACATCCAGGCCCAGCGCCTCGTCGGCCTCGTCCACACGCAGACTGCCGTGGAACAGCGCCTTGACCACTGCGGCGATCACCAAGTCGAGCACCAGCACTATAGCGACCGTCACCACAATGCCCAGGATCTGCGAGATGAGCAGCGACACGTCGCCCGTGTAGAACAGGCCGCCCTTACCGGTCCACGAAAGCTCCGGCACGCAGAACAGGCCCGTGAGCACGCCGCCCAAGATGCCGCCAATGCCATGGCAACCGAACGCGTCGAGCGCGTCATCGTAGCCAAACTTGGTCTTGAGATGGCTGATGGCCAGGTAGCAGACGGGCGATACGATCAGGCCCATGACCAGCGCCGCCCACGGCTCGACAAAGCCCGCGCCCGGCGTGACCACCACGAGGCCCGCGACCAGACCGGTGCTGGCGCCCACCAGCGTGGGGCGACCGGTGCGCACGCGCTCGACGACAAGCCACGAGACCATACCCGCCGCGCTGGCCGTCACGGTGTTAAGGATGGCAAGCGCCGCCACGGCGTCGGCCTTAAACTCACTGCCGCCGTTAAAGCCAAACCAGCCAAACCAAAGCAGGCCGGCGCCCAGCGCCACAAACGGCACGTTATGCGGACGGTAGCTCACCATGCCAAAACCGCGACGACGGCCGAGCATTAAGCAGAGGATCAGGCCGGTAAGACCGGACGAGATGTGCACCACGTCGCCGCCGGCAAAGTCGAGCGCGCCGATGATGTCGCCGATAAAAGAGCCCTCGCCGCCCCAAACCATGTGGGCGAGCGGCGCATAGACCACGAGCAGCCAAATGCCCAGGAAGGCCGTCATGGCACCAAACTTAACGCGGCCGGCCAGGCTGCCCGTGACGATAGCTGCCGTGATCATGGCAAACGCCATCTGAAAGGCGATGTTGATGATCTGAGGGTAGACGGCACCGTCCGCGGCATTGCCCTCGGCCGCCTGCAGCACCTGGTTGAGCACCGGCAGGCACAGCAGCTGGTCAAGGCCTCCAATAAACGGGCTGGAACCGTCGCCGCCGTAGGCCAGCGACCAGCCGGCAACAATCCACAGCACACCAACCAGGCCAATGGCGCCAAAGCACATAAGCATGGTGTTGATGACATTTTTGCGCCTGGACAGGCCGCCATAGAAAAACGCCAGACCCGGTGTCATTAAAAACACGAGCATGGTGCAGATGAGCATAAACGTTGTCGATCCCGTATCGTACATTCGCTCCCCCTTGGTCGCATGGACGTTGTCGGCGCCCATAATGCGGCCGAGGGGCAACTGGTGTAGACCAGATACGGCGTTGTTAAACGCCGCGTTGTCGAATGGAAACGGTGCCGCAATCTTGGAAACGGCGCGGCAACGGGCGCGAAACGAACGGGAAACGTGCGAACGAGAAGGGCGCGCTTGGCCCCGCTCTGGCTAGCGCCGGAACAGCTCGCGGGCTCGGTCGCGGAGGTCGGTAGCTCGGATGACGCCCTCGTAGCGATTGATGCGCAGACGCGGGAAGGCGTTAAAGAAGCGTAGGTCGCGGCGGCTGAGCGACACGCTCGGCACCGGACGGCTCATGCGCTTTCCGGCAAGGCGACGACTGAGCGACGGACGCGGCATGCTCGGCGCGGCATCGGCCACGCGGCGGGCAGCGAGCGCCAGGCCGCGAGCACCATCCGAGATAAATGTCGGCATCGAAGCCTTCTCGCGCAGGGCATCGAGCGCCGCGTCGCCCAGCTCGGCCAGCCAGGCGTTAACGGCGCGACCGCGGATATGCGTCTGCGCCACCGAATCGATCGCCGAATCGGGAATACGTTCGAGCATAGAGTCGGAGGCATCGGCAAGCGACTCATTGATGCGGTCGGCAAGGTCGGCACGCACACGCTCCAGCTCATCGGACAGGCGGCGCCAGCTGGCCAACGAGCACACCGCATCGACCATCATCGCGACCGCGACGATAAAGGCGGACAGCCGCACAATCAGCACCGGCAGATGGCCGAGCAGCCCCAGCAATGCCGGCTCCACCAAGCGGCAAATGCACAGCGCGCCCAAGCCAAACGTACAGGCCCAGTACAGGCAGATGCGTCCGTGCAGGTTAAACGGCAGGTGTGAGTAATCCCAAAAGCGCGCGCCTGTTGTTTTTTCCAATAGAAGGCCCACACTGTACTCGATTACGCTGCATACAAGCGCCGCGGCGACAAACTGGCTCGAGGCATCTGGAATCCCGCGCAGCAAAAGCCAGCAGGCTATGCCGCCCACACCATAGATAGGGCAACACGGCCCCAGCAAAAAGCCACTGTTGGCAAATCGTCCGTGATTGAGCATGGCGCAAACCGTCGACTCCCACGCCCAGCCGCAAAACCCGTAAAAGGCAAACGAGAGCACCAGTGCCGAGAGTGGACAGGCGGCAAGCGTCGCGCCGTCAAATGCCATGTCGATCGCGGTTCCCACCGTCTACCCTCTCCTCTTTTCGCTCGAATCTTTGCTCGAACCGTCACTCGTGCCCTCGGTCAAATCGTTCGCGCCGCCTTTGCGCGGCAGACGACCGGCGACCGTCTCGCACAGAGCGCACCATTTATCGGCCAGGCACACAATCCATGCCTCGCGACACGTCGGTGGAACCGGTACCAGCGGAAACATATGGCGCACGATGATATTCCGCTCGCGCGGCGTCAGCTCAAAATCTTCTTCCGCACGCGCCAGGGCAAAAAACGGGTGACGAAAGCCATGCAGTCGATGGCTCGGATCGGGGTCGTGCCAATCATAGAGAAAGTAATCGTGCAGCAGGGCCCAGCGCAACAGCGAGGCACGGTCGACCGAAATGCCAGCACGGCCCAAGCACTCGGCAAAGGACAGACTTGCCCGTGCCACCGAGGTCACATGTGCATAGACCGTCACGTCGCCATGCTGGATAAACTCGCGCGTCAGGTCCAGACGGCCCGCCTGTGCCAGTTGACGGGCAGCATGGTCTACTTCGCACGCGATTTTCTCGGCACGAGCGACATCAGGCATGCTGTCTCCTTCCAGCGACTCACGGCGACAAGCCACGGCCTGTGCACAATCGATAAAAACATCATGGAACATATCAGTATGGCATCGGACAAAACGTTTTGCCCCGCCAGTTGGCGAATTACCGCGCCGCCGTCACATATCAAACGCCAAAATGTGCGAGACTGTCTTGTGCAATTGTGCCGGCCGAGGGAGCGCCGGCGCTCGATTCGCATGGAGTAACCCACAACGATGCTGCTTACGCAAACGACAACGCCCGAGGACGTCAAGGCTCTCGACCGCGCCGAGCTTCCGCTGCTCTGCGGCGAGATCCGCCAGGCAATCCTCGAAAGCTCCGCCGCCGTCGGCGGGCACGTTGCCCCCAACCTGGGCGTCGTTGAGCTCACGGTTGCGCTTCATCGTGTGTTTAACTCCCCCATCGACAAGATTGTCTTTGACGTTTCGCACCAGACCTACGCCCACAAGGCGCTGACGGGGCGCGCGTACACTTATATCGATCCGGAGCGTTATGGTGAGGCTTCTGGCTTTGCCAATCCCGACGAGTCCGAGCACGACCTGTTCGCCATGGGCCATACCTCCACGTCGGTGAGCCTGGGCTGCGGCCTGGCGCACGCTCGTGACCTGGCGGGTGATGCGTACAACGTCATCACCATCATTGGCGACGGCTCGCTTTCGGGCGGCTTGGCGTTTGAGGGCTTCAACAATGCCGCCGATCTCGACAGCAACCTGATCATCATCGTCAACGATAACGACCAGTCCATCGCCGAAAACCACGGTGGCCTGTATCGCAATCTGGCCGAGCTACGCGCCAGCAACGGCACCTGTGAGCGCAACCTTTTCCGCGCGATGGGGCTCGACTACCGCTATCTGGACGCCGGTAACGATGTGTTGGCCCTCGTCGACGCGCTGCAGGAACTGCGCGATATCGATCATCCCATCGTGCTGCACGTCTCCACCGCCAAGGGCAAGGGCTTTGAGCCAGCCCAGAGCGATCCCGAGCGTTGGCATCACGTAGGCCCCTTTGACATGGCGACCGGCCGCAAGCTCTGCCCGGGCCATCCGAGCGAGCCTGCGCCGCGCACCTATGCCGACATTACGGGCGAGGCGCTCAGCGCTGCCATCGAGCGCGATCCGCAGGTCGTGGGCATCACGGCGGCCACGCCCTACATCATGGGCTTTACACCCGAGCTTCGCGCCGCGGCAGGCAAGCAGTTTGTCGACGTGGGCATTGCCGAGGAACACGCCGTCACCTTTGCCACCGCGCTCGCCAGCGCCGGTGCCAAGCCGGTCTTTGGTGTGTACGGCACGTTTTTGCAGCGTGCCTACGACGAACTGTGGCACGACCTGTGCCTCAACGACGCCCCCGCAACCATCCTGGTATTTGGCGCGTCGATCTTTGGCACCACATCCGAGACGCACCTCTCGTTCTTTGATATTTCCATGCTGGGCGGTCTTCCCAACATGCACTACTTGGCGCCGGCCTGCATGGAGGATTATCTGTCCATGCTGAGCTGGTCGCTCGACCACCGCGAGCATCCCGTAGCGATCCGTGTGCCGGGCATTGGCCTGGTAAGCCGCCCCGATCTGGCGCCTGCCGAGGGCGACGATTACGGCGTCGCGCGCTACAACGTCGTGCGCCAGGGCCGCGACGTTGCCGTGCTCGCGCTTGGCGATTTCTTTGAGCTGGGCGAGCGCGTGGCAAACCGCTTGGCTGCCGAGTACGGCATCGAGGCCACGCTCGTCAACCCGCGCTATGCAACTGAGCTCGACCGTGAGTTCCTCGACAGCCTTGCCGCCGAGCATCGCATTGTCGTCACTCTCGAGGACGGCATCTTGGACGGTGGCTGGGGCGAGCGTGTCGCGTGCTACTTGGCCTGCACGCCCGTGCGCACGCGCACCTTCGGCATCGCCAAGGGCTTCCCCGACCGCTACGACCCCAAAGAGTTGCTCGCTCAGAACGGCATGACGGTCGAGAACATGGCCGCCGAAGCCGTAAGGCTACTCAACGAGTAAAAAACCTCCGCAAGGGAAGCACCCCTGCGGAGGTTTTAATTTTCGCGGCGCGATTATCTCAATCTGTAACATCTATGGCCCGAATTCCCGTCTAACTGTTACAGATCGAGACATTCGAATTCCCCTAAGGAGATAATCTCAATCTGTAACAGTTACTCGGCAAAAATGGCTGCAGATGTTACAGATTGAGACAAAACAGTAAGGCATGCCGTTGCATCGGTCAAAACCACCACGAAGGTGCCTGTGAACCTGTCCTTTTTTGGTAGGTAGAATAACCCATAAGGTAAGTATGTTTCTGAGTTATTTCGTGTTGACCCATTTGAGCGCGATAGGGTATAACTCTACTCAACCGCTAGGGATTTTATTGAGAAAGGTGTTCTACCATGAGCAAGAACCTCTCCCAGCAGGTCGTTCTCGACCGCCGCGGCTTCGTCGCCGCCACCTTCGCAACCGTCGCCGGCCTTGGTCTTGCCGGCTGCTCCGACACCAGTACCGAGGCCGACAAGGGTTCCGCCGGTTCCTCCAAGAGCTCCGAGGATACCGAGGTTTCCGCCACGCTCGACGCCAAGGCATTCGACAAGCTCGTCAACGACGGCCCCAAGGCCGATGATGACGCCATCGCCGCCAGCACCTGGGCTACGGCCGTCAAGGATGCCGGCGTCTTTACGATCGGTGGCGTCCAGACCTCCACGCTGTTCTCCCTCCTCAACGAGAAGGACGGTCAGACCCGCGGCTTCGACGCCGGTATCGCACAGCTCCTGTCCAACTACATTCTGGGCGAGAACAAGGTCGAGATCACCCAGGTGACCTCGGACACGCGCGAGTCCGTCCTGCAGAACGGCCAGGTCGACGCTGTCTTTGCCACCTACACCATCACCGATGAGCGCAAGAAGCTCGTCTCCTTTGCCGGTCCCTACTACTACACCCAGCAGGCTATCCTGGTGCTCGCCGACAACGACGACATCAAGAGCGTCGACGACCTGGCCGACAAGAACGTCGCCGTCCAGTCCGGCTCCAACGGCCCTGCCATCCTGGAGGAGCTCGCTCCCAAGGCCAGCCAGCAGGAGTTCAAGACCGACGAGGAGGCCCGCCAGGCACTCCAGCAGGGCCGCGTTGACGCCTACGTCATCGACAACAACATGCAGCAGAGCGCCCTGGTCCGCGAGCCCGGTAAGTATAAGATCGCCGGCAAGCCCTTCGGCAGCAAGGAGCCCTATGGCATCGGCCTGCCGCTCGATTCCGACGGCGTCGCCTTCGTTAACGACTTCCTTAAGAAGATCGAGGATGACGGCACCTGGACCGAGCTGTGGCAGATCTGCATCGGTGACCGCACGGGTGACACCAATGTTCCCGAGCTGCCCGAGATCGGCGCCTAGGCAACGCGCCTAGTAACGGCCGCAACGAAACCATACGGAAACGCACGGTGCGCTTTATTGCGCTAAACTGTTTCTTCACTGAGTTGTCGGGGCTTCCGTACACACGGGAGCCCCTTTCCTTATCGGCGGGAGGTCCGCATGAGTCTCTCCGAGCTCTGGTCGCTCTATGGCCAGAACTACATTGACGCGCTGCTAGCAACCTGGGGCATGACGCTTGAGTCGTTTGCCATCGCCATGGTGCTGGCCGTCGCCGTCACCGTGATGCGCGTGTCGCCGCTCAAGCCGCTGCGCGTCTTTGGCGACCTGTATGTCCAGGTCTTCCGTAACATCCCCGGCATCGCGCTGCTCATCATCGTCGTCTACGCATTGCCGCCACTCAAGGTCGTTCTGCCCTACCGTACCTGCGTTATCGTCGCCACGGTGTTGCTGGGCTCCGCCTTTGGCTCCGAGAACTTTATGAGCGGCATCAACACCGTCGGCGTCGGCCAGGTGGAAGCCGCTCGCTCGCTGGGCATGAGCTTCAATCGCATCCTTGCCAAGATCGTGATCCCGCAGGCACTGCGCTCGAGCGTGCTGCCCATGACCAACCTCTTTATCGCCGTCATGCTCACCACCGCGCTCGGCAGTCAGGTGCCGCTTAAACCGCAGGAGCTCACCGGCGTGGTGAGCTATATCAACACGCGCACGCTCGGCGGCGTCGCCGCGTTCTTTATCTCGGCGCTCGGCTACCTGGGCACGGCGTTTGTGGTGAGTCACATTGGCAACTACATCGATAAGAAGGTGAGGATCCTCCGATGAGCAAGCACTCCTCCCCCGCGCTCACCATGCGCGATGCGCTCTACGAGGCTCCCGGCCCCAAGATGCGCGCCAAAATTCGCATCGGCACCGTTATCTCGCTTGTTGCCGTCGCCGCGCTCGTTGCCCTCGTGCTGCAGCGCTTTTATGTGACCGGTCAGCTTTCGGTCCACTATTGGTATTTCTTTACGCACCTCACCACCTGGAAGTTCCTGCTTGCCGGCTTTGAGGGCACCGTTAAAGTCGCACTCACCGCCGGCGCCATCGCGTTGGTGCTCGGCCTTGACCTTATGCTCGGTCGCACCAGCGATATTAAGCCGCTGCAGCTGGTCTGCCGCGTGCTCACCGATTTCTTCCGCGGCGTGCCGAGCCTTCTGTTCATCTACTTCTTCTTTTTGGTGCTGCCCCAGTACAAGATTGCACTGCCGTCGTTTTGGATGCTCACGCTTCCCGTTGCGCTCGCCGCAGCCGGCGTACTTGCCGAGATCTTCCGTGCCGGTGTCAACGCCGTACCGCGCGGCCAGGTCGAGGCCGCCCAGGCACTCGGTCTCTCCAAAGCTAAAATCACCTTTAAAATCGTCCTGCCGCAAGCTATTCGTTTTATCATTCCGTCGTTGATTTCGCAGCTTGTGGTCGTCGTCAAAGACACCACCGTCGCCTACGTGGTGAGCTACCCCGACCTCATGCAAAATGCCCGCGTGCTCATTACCAACTACGATGCCCTCGTGTCGGTCTACCTGGTGATCGCGGTCATCTATATCCTCATCAACGTCGCGATCAACAAGGCCGCCGTCTACGTTTCGCACAAGACCGGCGCGACCATCATCCGCTAACGCTTTACCATTTCGAGTCATAAGGAGCCGAGCACCATGGCACAGAACACTTCTACTTCTGGCAACCAGCCGCTTATCGAGCTCAAGCACGTCGATAAGCACTATGGCGACCTGCACGTTCTCAACGACATCAATCTGTCGGTCGACCGCGGCGAAGTCGTCGTGGTGATTGGCCCCTCGGGTTCGGGCAAGTCGACCATGTGCCGCACCATCAACCGCTTGGAGACCATCGACTCGGGCGAGATCCTCATCGAAGGTCAGCCGCTTCCGCAGGAAGGCAAAGACCTTGCCCGCATGCGCGCCGAGCTGGGCATGGTGTTTCAGCAGTTCAACCTGTTTGCGCATATGACGGTGCTGCAAAATGTCATGCTGGGACCGGTCGACGTGCTGGGCGTGTCCAAGGAGGAGGCTCGCGAGCGCGCCATGGACCTGCTGGGCCGCGTGGGCGTTGCCGAACAGGCCGATAAGGTGCCCGCACAGCTTTCGGGCGGCCAGCAGCAGCGCGTGGCCATCGCCCGTTCTCTTGCCATGCAGCCCAAGGCCATGCTCTTCGATGAGCCCACGAGCGCCCTTGACCCCGAGATGATCAACGAGGTGCTCGAGGTCATGGTGCGCTTGGCGCAGCAGGGCATGACGATGATCGTCATTACGCACGAGATGAACTTCGCCCGCCGCGTGGCCGACCGCGTCGTGTTTATGGCCGACGGCCAAATCGTGGAAACCGGCACGCCCGACGAGTTCTTCGACCACCCCAAGACCCAGCGCGCCCAGGACTTCCTCAACTCCATCAAGGGCCACTAACCCAATTGCCACGCGGGCAAATTCATCAACAGCGTTTGCCCCGCGCCGCCCCTGCGCCATGTCCACCCGGATTCGAAAGCCACGCCCATGATTGGAACCCGCACTTCATCGTCCTTTACCCCGCACGTCGACGTCGATCCCGCCGACCGCCCGCTTATCCTGGTGGCACCGCGCTGGGAAGAAGCGAAGCCCTTTTTGAGCGAAATGCTCTCCCCCAACGAGGAAATCGCAAGTGTCTTTGTCGATGCCATTCTTGCCGCCGGCGGCCTGCCGCTGCAGATGTCCATCACCGAGGACATTGAGGTTATCCGTCATTACGTCGACATCGCCGACGGCATCGCCATTCCCGGCGGCCCGGACGTCAACCCCAAGCGCTGGGGCGACGAGCGCCCCTACGACCCCACACTGTGCTGCGAGATTCGCGACCGTTTTGAGTTTAAGCTGGTTAACGAGGTGCTTCGCGCCAAAAAGCCGCTCTTTACCACCTGCCGAGGCACGCAGTTGCTCAATGTCGCCACCGGCGGCACCCTGTGCATGGACGTGCCGAGCCTGGGCGCGCGCGAGGGCCGCACACAGTGGCGCCATACCCACGTGCTCAACGACCCTGTGCATCCTGTTGAGGTCGTGCCGGGCTCGCTGCTGGAGCGCGCGGTTGGCGGGCACAGGCTGATCCAGACCAACTCCGCACACCACTGCTGCGTCGATCGTCTGGGTAAAAGCACGCGCTTGGTCGCCAAGGCAACCGACGGCGTGCCCGAGTGCATCGAAGTCGAAGGCCAGCCTTTCTGCCTGGGCGTGCAATGGCACCCCGAGTACACCTGGCAAACGCTCGAGACCGACTTTAACCTGTGGAAGTCGTTTGTCGAGGCAGCGGCCAAGGTAAAGCAGGCCCGCTAGCTCGCGAACCACACCGGCTAAAACCATCCATGCCAGGGGGGCGGACACCAACTACGGTGCCCGCCCCCCTGTATTTGATATGCTAGGCCCACTAACCCGTCAGGCAATTTCAATCACCTCATCGCATGCCGAAATAAGCACAGGGTCATGCGTAGCGATGAACGTGATATGTCGCCCCTTTCTTTCCTTAAGGATTTCGATAAACGCCTGCTTGCTCTGACTGTCAAGTGCAGATGTCGGCTCATCAAACATCATCACGTCCGGGTTTTTCAGCAGCTGGCGAATTATCGCTATTTTTTGTTTCTCCCCCCCTGAAATGTTGTTCTGCTTATCGTCCAGCTCGACATCAAGTCCACCACTTGAATCGACCATCTTTTTAAGCCCCATTCTCTCAATGAGGCTCTCAAGGTCACGCTCTTCAGTGCTTCTGCAGCAAAGAGTTAAATTGTCCCGTATCGACCCCTCGGTCAGGGGCGGCTCCTGCTCAGTAATCCCGATATTGCGCTTCCGCAGCGCATAACGGTCCAGAGAGCTCAGGGGCTTGTCGTTAATCCAAATATCACCCTTGCAGTTTTCCGGATCGCAACCGCTTATCACATCCAGCAGCGTGCTCTTACCGGAACCGTTCGGCCCAACGATTCCGTATACCTTTCCTTTTTCCAAAGAAGCTCGAATGTCTCTGAACGCGGTTTTTTCAGACCCAGGATAGCTATACGCCAGCTCGGAACAGCTCACCTCGTAAACATCGGCGAGGATAATGGCCCCGTTTGAGTCCTCTGGCATGTCCAGCAAGCGCCGCAAACGCTCGTAGGATACTTTTGACGTTTGATAGTCCTTGCCCAGCGCAAGGAAGAATTCAATAGCCGAAGAATAATAGGAGTAATAGCTTAGCGCCGTCATAAGATAGCCGGGCAGCAAATTGCCGTCAAGAACTTCCTTTGCGCCCAGGATCAAGATTCCACCCTGTGCCAAAGATGTGACGGCAGTGTTGGCAAACGTAAAGGTCGCATTAATTTGCTGGTTCTGATAAACGCAACGATATAGCTCTGCAAAAGAGTGCTCAAGCCTTTGCTTGAAAACCTCGAATAGAACATGTCTACGGATAAATTGTGCGTTGCTAAGCTGCTTCTCCAGATCGGAAAAGAATCGAGCCTCCTGCTCTTGAGCCTCGAAACTTCTTGTGAACAAACACTTTTTGAAAAGCGAATAGACCGCGCCACCTATTATGCCAAGAGCCATACACAGCATTGCCAGGTGACCGTTTATGGTCGCCAGGACAACAAACACCACAAGCAACGTCACTATATTGCTCACGCTTTGGACACTAGCGTTTATAACAAATATCACCAAATCGTTAGCGTCATGATTAATCTGTTGGTTGTAATATGAGGCATCAAAATTAGAAAAGAAGGCCCGTGGTAGCCTTTGAACGTGACTTATCACCTCTTCATTCAATGCAAATCCCACATGTGTTTGCAGATCGACATAGACCAGCTCACTGACGCAATTCAAACCGGCTCGCACAATACCCAGTGCTGCTATCTCAGCGCCGATGGCGATTGCGCTTTCCCCATCTCGCGCGACACCGACAAAGTTGTTGACCAGTTGTCCCGTCAGAAAAGGAATTGCGAGACCAACCATAAGCGAGAGCAGGCACATTAGAAGATAGGTTATATACTTTGGATTCTTGATTATTGTTCTTGCGCAGAGATTAAACATGAGCTGAATCCAGTTCCGAAAGCAATCGCTGAGCCTTCTCGGTCAAAATCATTCGTTGGCGCACCTGATACCTTTGAGATACGCACTGTTTTGACCCTCCATGAAGAGCGTGATTAGGGCAACCTCCCATGCATGAGGGATAGGCAAAACACTCTTCACACTCATGATCGCTCGGTTCATAGTTTAGCCATTGGACCAGCTGAGCATTCATCCTCGGCCCTTCGGCAAGCGTACCGACGCAGCGTTCACGCATCCCGATTTCGTCCCAACATTTATAAAGATAGCCCTCCGGATCCACTACAAACGACCCTGCACAAACAGCGCCACAAATAGCCGGATTAAAGCGCACCGTCAGGTCAACGTAGAACCCCCTATCAACTGCATGACTATAAAAGTCCAGCTCTTCCCGAGAAAACGCCTCCATCGAAAAACAACTACTGTCACTTGGGCACGTATCGTTAATATTGTCGACAGGCGCCAGATAGAATCCAACCTTGTTTTTAAGGCCCTTTTCCTCGAGTGCATCCAGCAAATCGCCAGCACCGGCAATGTTATGGGCATCGACATTGCACCTGATAGAAATATCCAACAGATGCGTGACTTTAGAAACGTTGTCTAGAATCGCATCGTACGTCGGCTGTCCGTTCCGCAAGAACCGTCGAGAATCGTGGTCCTTTCGAGACCCGTCCAAGGTTATTTGAGCCATCTTGACGTCACAAGCCGCGAGAGTCTCGGCCACTTCTGGCGTCAGAAGATATCCATTTGTAACGATGGATGCCGAATAGGAGCACTCTGGATTAAGGATCGCCTTTATACGCTCCGTAAGCCGCTGAATTTTATCGACTTGCAGCAACGGCTCTCCACCATACCAACCGATCTCAAGCTCGCTCAGCCCCCGTGAACGCTCCTTCACGAATGAGACAAGCCGGTCTTCAACCTCCGGAGTCATTGTCGTTTTACGTTGTCCTTTTTCATAACAGTATGGGCAACAGAAGTTGCACTCCAATGTCGGGGCTATCGTCATGCCTAGAGAGCGATTGGAAAATCGAAGAAGACGGCCTATTGCCTTCATTTCCTCTTTTTCGTCACGATCATCTTCTAACAGCATTCCTCCTTGAAGCAACGCTTCGCGCAATTCATCTGGCTCCCATTCGGTTCCCGATACCATGCGGCACATACTTTCTGCATGTTGTTTATCCAACGAAAGGATCGCACCGGTCTTCGCATTCATCACCAGCGTTCTTTCGCCGTGGTTTTCAATCAGGTTGTATTGAGACGGCCTCATATGATTATCCCTCACAAACAATCAAAGAAATCTCGACCGCAATCGGTCGACGGTAAAGCAGATGGCAAAAACGCTTGCTACGTTTATTAGGCAGTCAATCAAAATCGAAACGCATTGACCGTCCCCCAACGGGGTCACGCCGCAAATCCACATGAGCATCGAGGACGGAAACGGAAGCATGGAATTGGCTCCGACCTGTATGTAGATCGTTACGACGTTGACAAGCAACAGCATGCCAATAGGACCGAAGCCGGATCCAAAATAGGAAACAACGATTACGCAAGAAACCACGTATGCAAGGCAGGCGGCGGCAGCAAGAACAAGTCGATAGCAAAATACATGCAGGTTGAAATACTGCTGAGCATCCAAAACGATCGCGCAGTTAAGACAGTACAAAACGACACTCGTCAGGATAAACGCGCCCAAAAGGGCGAAAGAAGACAGCATCGCTCGCGCAACGGTAACGCACGCCCGCTTCCCTCCCCGAGCCTCCGACAGCCCCCACGGTTCCTCGACAAAGCCCGAACTGACAAAGCGCGGCACAATACAAGCCGCGATGAACGGAAAGAACAATGCATGAGCCAACGGGGCTACGTTGAACAGCAGACCGCGAAAAACCTCTGCATTACCAAATAGAAGGACATCCTCCGCCGATAGCCGAAGCGTCGGGTCTGGGAAGAAGCCCAAGAAACTGTTCTCACGGAGGCTGCAGAACCACATCGGGAAAGAATTAAGCTGCAATACCACCATGCACGCATAAATTACCGGGATTAAGGCGTACGTCCATTTACTCACGTGCTTCAATTCTGAATGGAGGAATCTTTTAATCTGACGAGCCATTGAGCACACCCCCAGCACGAAAGCTCACGAGAGCGTAAATCAATACCGATAAACAGCTGGCTGCCACGCCATAGCCCAGAAGCGCCAGTTGCCCCATATCGCTATACCCAAGGGCGCATCCGACTCCAAGGTACGGCCCAGGAAGGAAGAAGATCCATCGCAAGGATGGTATAGGTGCCTGAAGGAAGGCTCCGTAGAGCGTCAAGCTCATGACAAATCCGATTATTATTGCAGCCCCGCTCAATACAGCGCTGCCTGTAATCCGATAGATGGTCACCGTCTCCAGCGCAACCGATATCACCAATACGGTGTTGACTATCATTGCAGGCAAAAATGCAGCCAGCATGCCATGCGCGTAGCTATGCCCTCCACGTATTATGGCTATTGCAAACAGAAGAAAGCAAAGCGCACTATATGCTGCGCCAATTTTTAAAGCAGACGAAAGCGCATGAGCTAGAACCCCATAAAAGCGGGTAAGACCTCTTGCTGAAGAAATTCGGTATCCCTCTTCATAGCCGTGCTCCTGTAAAATCGCCAGGCAAACGATGAGTGGAACGAACAGAGAGGTGCCGGCAAAAGCACTGCGCACAAGGGACTCATCGGGTGCAGAAGGATCGATTACATTCCAGAAGAAACCAATATCCTCCCCAAAAACGCTATTGCCAAAGGCGAGCAACGTTGTTCCGTTTTTTAGAAAGACACCGAAGAGAAGGCCGAACGCCAGCATAAGCGCAAGACCAAGCTTCGCCGGAAACATCCTGTACAAACGCATCATATCTGCCTTTATGGGATGGATCGCCCGCTTCATAGCGAGACCGCCTTCATCAAGCGCCTGTAATACTCTTTTAAGGACGACGCCTCATCCCTTATGATGTCCATCGATTCCTTTTTCAGCAGTTCGCCGTCATGAAGAAACAGGCAGCATGTTGCAACCGATGCCAGCTCATCCAAGTCGTGGCTAGAAATAAGCATGGTTTTGCCCTGTTCTTGATTCAATCGACCGATAAGGGCCCATATACTCTCGATGCCCAACGGATCCAATCCATTTGCCGGCTCATCGAAAATTAGTACGTCGGTATCGCCCAACAAAGCCGTGGCTATATCCAGCCGCCGTTTCATTCCCAGAGAAAAACTGCCCACGCTCTTTTTCTCATCGACGTCCAGCCCGACAAGGCTCAAAACGCGAGGAACCTCACGTTTCTCATCGAGCCCCCATTCCGCACATCGGATCCGAAGATTCTCAGCCGCACTGAGGGATTGGTATGCTCCGCTGGAATCTGGCACATAGCCGACACGCGTCCGCATCAGACTCAGCTCTTTTTTCGACTTGCCTCCAAAGAGCTCCACACTCCCCGACGATGGCCCACAGAGGCCCAGCACTATTTTAATAAGCGTGCTTTTACCCGCCCCGTTTGCACCAACAAGGGCGCAAAGCTCAGACTGACCCACCTCGAAGGAAACGTCATGCAACACACGCCGTTTTCCATAGCGCTTTGACACCTTTGATAGCTTTATCGTTGATGCGCTCATTGGCCTCCCGTTCTGCTTGATAACAAAACCGCTGCTGCCAGACTGTCGCCTGGCAGCAGCCGCAACTGCTAGAGATTAACTAAACAGAAGTTTTTGCTGCAGTTATTGACGCAAGTGCGTGCTCCACAGAATGCCTTGCAGTAACCGTTGCACCCACCACCGGGGTCCACATGACTCGGCTTTACAATCCAGCTCATATCGTTCCTCCTTTCTCTTATCGTTCGTTCTTGATGTTATTCTTTGCCGATAACTTATATTTGTCAAGATAATTAATAAACAAAGAACCCGTGTTAGACACGGGTTCCGTTACACTGATATTTCGTTATAGTTGTTCGCTTTATGCTACTCGTCGCTCAAATCGACAGCGAAGACCGATGTCGGAAGCGACGCCTCATTGCCTCTGCCATCCCGCATCTGCCTCACGGCATTCTTCGCGCGCTCGACAATAAGTTCCTCGAGCTCTTTCTCGCTCACGCGTTGAATAATATCTCCCGGTTGACAATCAAGCTCATCACAGATTTCAAGAAGCGTCTTAAGACGAATAGCTTTAATTTTTCCGTTTCTTAGCTTAGAAATATTAGCCGGAGTATGCCCCGTGGCACGAATCAGATCAGAGCTGGTCTTTCCGGTCTTAAGCAGCTGCGTCTCAAGCTCGATGATGAGATAGCTCATGTTTCCTCCTACACAAGCTCGTCAGACTGCTCCTGGAGCAGCGAGGCATAGCTCCAGATCACCGAGACAAACAAACAGACGGCCGCGCCGATAAGCGACCCCGCGTCAAAGGCAACGCCCTGGCAAATCGCGATAACGAAGGAATGAGGCACGACGCAAAGCTCCAGCCCACCAATGGTAAGATTGACCGATCCATAGGCACCAACAAGCGAAACCGCGGCGTTAACAGCAAAGGCAAGCGCGAGAACACGGATAAGCCGCACATGCGCCCTGGTAAAGGGCGATACGCCCCGCGAAATGTCACGGCTGATTCCGCACAAAACGACAAGCGAAACACTCACGACGAGTGCCAGGCACAGCCCGCTTGGGATAACGATGCTCCCGCCATCGAGAAGCGTCACGACACCGAAAGAATCGACAGAAACAACGTTTGCAACCGCATACCAGATCACGTAAACAACCAACGCGGCAAAAGCGACGAGCATTCCCGCAAAAACGACCGCCATGCAAAAGCCAAGCTTCCTTACAGTCTCGCCCGCCTTGGCCATACGCTGAACGCTGTTGGACATACACTCACCCTCATCGAATCTATCGTTATCCGAATAGTTTATCGAACAACGATATGGATTGCATGCGGAAAGCCCCGCCAGTGCGCGAGAGTGAATTTTTGGACACTTACCGAACGAGCGTGGATAATCTCCCACTTTGAGACCGCCACCGGGCCTAAAACGGGAGATTATCCACGCTCATAGTCATCACAATGCACGTAAGCTCTTATTCAGCCGCCTCGCGTAAGGCCGACATTGTGGCCGCATATTGCTGCTGCAGCGCATGCATTCCCTCACGAGCGCCGTCAACAGTATCGGCACCGCGCAGCGCTTCGGTCACCACGACCGCCGGCTCGAACAGATTATCGAATCCCAAGTTCTGGCTCACGCCCTTGAGCGTGTGCGCCGCCATAAACGCTTCCTTGGCGTCTCCTGCCGCCATGGCAGCCTCCAGCTTGTCCATACTCTCGTCATCCAAAAACTTGAGGGCAAAACGGGCAAGCATCTCCTCGCCCATCAGCCGAGTGCAAGCGTCATCATAATTGGCGCCGATCTTCTCATACGCTTCACGCATGGAAATCATGGATTCAAACTCCTTTGGTCAAACTAAATCGTAGGAAGCGCAACGACCTCGGCAGGGCGCGCCAATGTTTCGGCAATACGGTCTTGCACCTCGAGCAGACAGTCGAGCAGCAGCGGGTTAAAGGTGCCGCACTTACCGTCCAGGATCATCTGAATCGCCTCCTCGTGCGGGATGGCATCCTTGTACACGCGGACGCTCGTCAGCGCATCGTACACGTCGGCCACCGAAACTACCTGCGCGGCGATGGGGATATCGTCGCCCTTAAGGCCGTCGGGATAACCCTTGCCGTCCCAGCGCTCGTGGTGCCAACGCGCAATCTGGTACGCATATTCCATAAGCGCATTGCCGGCGTGATGGCGGTCCAGCTCATGCAGCATGTCGGCGCCGATCGTGGTATGCGTCTTCATAATCTCGAACTCCTCGGACGTGAGGCGCCCGGGCTTGTTGAGAATCGCATCGTCAATCGACATCTTGCCGATATCGTGCAGTGCCGAAGCCAGGGCAATCGTAGAGCGCTCCTCGTTGTCGAGGGAGATGCTGTCGCTACGGTGGACCAGGCAGCCAAGCAGCAGCTCGGTCAGCTTCTCGATGTTCGTAACGTGCCTGCCGCTCTCGCCATTGCGGAGCTCCATGACGCCGGCCATGATGTCGATGAGCATGCGGCTGTTCTTTACGCGCTCGTTGTACTGCTGGGACAGCAGACTCGTCAGACGACGCTGTTTGGCGTACAGGCGGATGGTGTTGCTTACACGGCGGCGCACGACACGGGAGTCAAACGGGCGGTTGACATAGTCCGAGGCACCCAGCTCGTACGCGCGCAGCACCACATCGTCGGAATCTTCGCTCGAGATCATGATGACAGGCAGATTGTCAATAGTCGACCGGCGCGACAGATCGCCCAACACCTCAAAGCCGTTCATGCCCGGCATGACAATGTCCAGCAGCACGAGCGACAACTCATCGCCATAGCGGTCGACCATGTCGAGCGCTGCGCGGCCGCTATCGGCCTCGAGGATGCAATACTCGTCCTTGAGCATCTCGCTGAGAATAGCTCGGTTCATCTCGGAGTCATCGACGATAAGCACCGAAGGCTTTTCGCTTTGGAAGGCATCGATGGAATCGGTATCGGTCATGACCGTACCGGCTTTTGCCTTAGCGCGGCTCAATAATTGGACAGCGCGGCCAACGCCCTCATCGACCGTCTCACCATTAATGCGAACGCCACCAACACATGCCGTCAAGCTAACACGCTCATGGCCCGGAATAACCGTGGAATGAACGGCATCGGATACGTGACGCAGGCGACGGGCGAAATCATCGGAGGGGATATTGGGCATGACGGCCACAAACTTATCGCAGCCATAGCGGACAAGCTCGTCAGTCGAACGAATACTGCTGCGTATGGCCGTCGCCACCGCACCGAGCGCAAGGTCGCCGGCATGACGGCCACAGGTATCGTTGAAGACCCTAAAATCATCAAGGTCAATCATGGCCACACCGGCCTGCATGCGGGCGCTACGAAGCTTTTCCTCGTAATATCGGCGATTGCGCACGCTCGTCAGCACGTCGGTGTAGACAAGGTCCTCTTCCGCGGCCTCTTGCTCATCAATCGGACGCACCATCAGCAAAACGTGAGGCTCGCCCTCGACCTTCAGAGGGCGTAGACGGGCGCGGTACTCAGTGCCATCATTGAGCAGTTGCTCCGACACCTCATCGGAGTCTGCCAAAGCCTCAAGACTCGACTGACGCAGACAAGGGCAGCGATCGCCGGCGAGCAAGCAGTTAGGCTCGCTCTTAATCTGATCGGCCGACAGCAAACGCACCACGGGGTAGTTCTTCGCGACACGGGCGACCTCAGCGGCAGCCTCCTCGTCGGTTAGATTGACCTCGTGATTATTGAGCATATGGGGCCCTTTCGATAGTTTCGCATGGTAGCGGTGGGTTCCAAATGCTACAAGGGTAACACCTTGTCGATGCAGGTAAGTACGTGAATGCTGTTACATTTTTATGAGTTGGCAGGCGGCGCGATTGAAGTCGCAGACGTGAGGTTTTGAGCACATTTGTTAACACGGCCGAAACGTTTGCGGGTGAAGCCTGCTTTGGCCATTGCGGGTGTTAGAGCCCCAGGATGCCACGGACAGCCCGGGCAGCCGCTGCCGGGCGATCGCGCAGACCGTTATGCGCGCCCGGGATCGTCACGAGAGGGCAATCGAGATAATCGGCAGCCGCTCGCGTGCCAGCCTCGCGGGGCGTGCCAATCGAGAGCTCGCCCAGGAGCACGGCGGCCACCGTTTTTGACGCGCGAACGCTATCCCAATCGGGAACGCAGGTCATAGTAATCCCGTATTCATTGGCCATGAAGCAACGACCATTGCGCAGGGCATGTTTGGCTTCCGCTTCGGTCGTTCCAGGAGCCTCGGGGTCCAAGTCGCCGAGGGCTCCCAAGAAAAGCCGGAGCGCCCTTGAAACCTTTCCAGCCGCAATCATATCGAGCAAAACCGGGGCTGCGCCCATGCCGACGCCTTCGGCCGACACAGCCGGCTCATGCAGAATCGCACGGGCGACGAGATGGGGTTCGGTACGAAGAAGCTCCAGCGCCACCAACGTACCGGCGCTGTGCGCAAGCACATTTGTCGGAGCGCCAACGTGTTCGATCACGGCTTGCAGATCGGCGGCCTGAGCGGCAAGATCATAGCTGCCGTCTGCCGCATCGCTGCTGCCACCACAGCCGCGGCGGTCGTAGGCAATTACGCGGTAGTTGCGACTGAGCTCACAAGCGATACCGTCAAAAAATGTGCCGTCGACACAAGCGCCGTGCACGCACACCAAGGCAGGAGCATCAGGCGACACATCCGGGTCGGCATATTCGCGACAGGCAATCGTGGTGCCCGCATTCTCGACCGTAAAATCCATGTTGTGCCCCCATCATCAATGCTCATCCAGTTGCACGTCAGCACGGTTGGATGGACCCGCATTGCTTTACACCTTGTTAACAGATTAACTTTACCCGACCCGAGGCTTTTCATGGCACGGCATCATGAGCGACGTGAAAAAACGAAACTTGTAAAGCAAGAGCCCACACCTTGCTTTGGAGCCGATGCTATGCTTAGGCACAATTGTCTTGAGGAGCATATGCCTATGTCTACGTTTTTGAATGCCAGCCCCATCTTTGGGCCCGTTCGCAGCCGTCGCCTTGGTCTCTCGCTCGGCGTCAACATGATGCCGGCCAGCGGCAAAATCTGCACGTTCGACTGCATCTACTGCGAGAACGGCCTCAACGCCGAGCGCCCCTGCCATGAGCCGTATAACACGGCTGCCGTGGTACTCGATGCACTCGAGGCAAAGCTGCGCGAGATGGCAGCCGAGGGCGAGCTCCCCGATGTAATCACCTTCGCAGGCAACGGCGAGCCCACCGCCGCACCGGAGTTTCCACGGGCCATCGCCGGCGCCGTCGCACTGCGCGACGAGCTTGCCCCAAACTCCAAGATCGCCGTGCTCTCCAACGGCACACGCGCCGACCGCCCCGAGGTGCACGACGCGCTCATGATGGTCGACGACAACATTCTTAAGCTCGATACCGTCGACCCGGCGTTTATCCAGCTGCTCGACCAGCCTGTTGGCCCCTACAACGTCGAACACCAGATCGAGACGTTCGCAAGCTTTGACGGTCACGTTATTATCCAGACGATCTTTTTGACCGGCGAGTATCAGGGCAAGCTCATCGACAATACCGGCGAGGAGTATGTTGCCCCCTGGCTCGCGGCGCTTGAGCGCATTCGTCCGCAGGAGGCGACCATCTACACGGTCGCGCGCGAGACACCAGTCGCCGGCCTTGCCAAAGCAGCGCCCGAGGTGCTCGACGCCATTGCCGCGCGCGTGCGCGCCCTCGGTATTCCCTGCCAGGTGAGCTACTAGCAAAACCACGCAGCAGCTAGTGCCCGCCATCCCGCCCCATCAGTTGCGGTGATATAGTTCCTATTTGTGCTGTTAAACCGCTTAAATCGGAACTATATCACCGCAACTTTTATGGCCGCGTGGGTGGGCTATACTAGCTGCGAATGAAAGGAAGTTAGCCATGTATGACAAAGGACCCGTGCCCGGCCGCAACGACGCTTGCTGGTGCGGCAGCGGCAAGAAATACAAGAAATGCCATAGCGCCTTTGATGAGCGCCTCGAGCGCTTGTGGGAAGAAGGCTGGGAGGTTCTGCCTCGCACGCTCTACAAGACTCCCGCCGATATCGAGGGCATCAAGCGCTCGGCAGCCATCAACGTGGGCGTGCTCGATTATGTGGGCGAGCATATCGCCGCAGGCATGACCACCAACCAGATCGACCAGATGATCTACGACTACACCGTCGAGCACGGTGGCACGCCGGCCGACCTCAACTACGAGGGCTACCCCAAGAGCGTGTGCACCTCGATCAATGATGTGGTCTGCCACGGCATTCCCTGCGATACGGACGTGCTGCACGAGGGCGACATCATCAACGTAGACTGCTCCACGATCTTGGACGGTTACTTTAGTGATTCGAGCCGCATGTTCTGCATCGGCGAGGTCTCGGCCGAGCGCCAGCGCCTGGTCGACGTCACCCGTGCCAGCGTGGAGGCGGGTCTGGCAGCCGTCAAGCCATGGCTACCGCTCTCCGTTATGGCCGAGGCAGTACAAAAGACCGTCGAGGACGCCGGCTTTAGCGTGGTGCGCGAGTACGGCGGACACGGCATCGGTAAGGAGTTCCACGAGGACCCGTTTGTGGGCTTTACCACCGAGGCGCCCGATGTGGACACCATCATGGTGCCGGGCATGGTCTTTACCATCGAGCCCATGGTCAACGCCGGAGCGCCCGACATCAAGATCAGCAAGGGCGACGGCTGGTGCGTGCGCACCAAGGACGGCAGCGATTCGGCCCAGTGCGAGGTACAGCTCGTGGTGACCGAGGACGGCTACGAGCTGCTGAGCTGGTAGCCGTGGATGCGCCGGATGCTGACGGGCACGCCCGTCTTGCATCCGGCGTTTTATTTGAACATTTTGCCTGATAAAACCCGCCAAAATTAACCTGCCCCCTTTTGGCAGGTCGAGCGGAGAGGACTGCTTGTGAACATCCTGGTTTTGCTGCCCGTCAACGACCGCCATCGCGCAATTCTTGAGTCGAGCGCTCCGGGCGAGGACTTTATCTACACGAGCTCCGACGCCGCCACGCGCGAGCAGGTCGCCGGTGCGGACGTGATCTTGGGCAACATCGACCCTGACATGCTCACGGCATGCGAGCATCTCCAGCTGTTGCAATTGCAGACCGCCGGCTATGACGACTACCTTGCCGCCGGCACCGTGCCGGCCGACGCCAAACTGTCTTGCTCGGTGGGTGCCTATGGCCAGGCCGTAAGCGAGCACATGTTTGCCATGACCCTTTCCATGATGAAGCGCCTGCCCGGCTATCACGACTTGCAGCGCGAGCATCGCTGGGAGGATTTGGGGCCGGTTACCTCGCTCAAAAATGCCAACGTGCTGGTGCTGGGCGCGGGCGATATCGGCGGCCACTTTGCCACGCTCTGCCGCAGCATGGGCGCACACGTCCGCGGCATCAAGCGTCATCCGCTCGTCTACCCCATTGTGTTTGAGGACATGGACGGCATGGATGCCCTGCCCGAGCGCCTGGCCGAGGCAGACGTCGTCGCATCCTTTATGCCCAGCACACCCGAGACCCGCGGCCTGGCGAACGCCGAGTTCTTCGCCGCGATGAAGCCGGGCGCCTTCTTTGCCAACGGCGGCCGCGGCGATCTTGTGGTTGCCGACGACCTAGTTGCCGCCCTGGAATCAGGACATCTCGCCGGCGCCGCGGTCGACGTCACCGACCCCGAGCCGCTGCCCGAGACAAGCCCGTTGTGGGATGCGCCCAACATGCTCATCACGCCGCACATCTCCGGCTGGTTCCACTTGGCCGCCACGCTCAACAACGTGGTCGACATCGCCGCGGAGAATCTGCGTCACCTGCAGGCCGGCGAGACCCTGCGCTGCTGGATCGAACACTAATTGTTCCGGCGTTTTGCCAAACGCCGGAACCCCTCGACGCTGCGAGCCCGCCAGAGCGGCAATCTGACGTTCAATCGTCGGGCATGGCCAAAAGGCCTATGCCCTCCTCTTTCACGTCACCTTGCTCACTCTGGCGGGCTCTCGCTGACGTTTGCTCAACCTGCAGGGTCTTCAAATTGCTAGAGCGTTGCTAAATAATTTTTTGCGTCTTCTACACTCATTGCTGCGACGGGTGCGTGTGAACAGAGTTTGACATCGTTGGTGACCAGTAGATCTGCTTGAGCGCGTATCGCTGCCGCAATGATTAAATCGTCTTCGTAATCGCTATGGAGCTCACGCTGCCTGCTCGACATCCAGATGTCGCTCAGGTCACAGGGCACTGGCGTGGCAAGCTGCGACAGCACGCTAAGACAATCCCATGCAAGCGATGTCGCTGCCGCAGCGGCATCTTGGGAAAGCGAACCATGCTCGCGCCGATACCATGCCTTATGTTCGCTTGAAATCAAATAAAACAGGTCTTTGGACGATGTCGCCGCATACAGCAAATCAACCTGCGCCGTGCATGCATCGCGTAAAAACTCAATCGCCACCGAACGACCACGTCGTGAGGGAATGAAGTAATCGAGCCACACGTTGGTGTCAACCAAGATGCGCTTTGGAGTCTCACTCATAGAGCCAGCTCATCTCCTCGCCATAGCGATCCGCATAGGCATTCCGTTTGAGCTCTTCGTCGTCCGATGGCTGAGCCTTGACCATATCGATTCCCGATTCACAGCAAGCGGCAGCGAACAGCTTCGACCCCTGATCCATAAGCTCGAGCTTACGTTTGACAGCCTTTTCGCGCTCGCGCTGTTCCGCCCGGGCACGACTGGGCAGCAGGATATCCTCGAGCGCACCGGGGCGATCGGCCAGCGACGCTGCAAGCTGCCAGAGCGCTCGCACCGCTTGGCTCGGCGTCATACCGGCCTTGGAGAGAGCGGCGTCCCCACTCCTTTTAAGATCGGCATCGAGACGTACGTTGATCTGAGCGGCTGTTGTGGTCATGACCCCTCCTTAATACTTCAAAACTATCATAAAACTCTATGGTAGATACGTAAAGCATGTATAGCATTTACAAGCATCAGCCGTACTCTGTACACAAAAAGCCGCCGAGGCACACTGCACCTCGGCGGCTACGCATCACCAATCCAGTTCGGTTTCACCTTTTGCATTCGCCCAGATAAAACCTGCCGAAATTAACATCCCTTTTTGGCAGGTTTTAGAGCTCCACGCTTTCGGCTCCGTTGATGGTCAGGTCACGCTCGTAGAAGGCGGTAAGGGCGCGGATGGCGTACATCACGTCGCGCACGCCGCCGGTCTCGTAGCTCGAGTGCATGGCCAGCTGCGGCAGGCCCACGTCCACGGCATGCATGCTCGCCTGCATATTGGACAGATTGCCGAGCGTGGAGCCGCCGGCCATATCGCTCTTGTTGGCGAAGGCCTGCGTGGGCACGTCGGCGTCATCGCAGATAGCCTGGAACACCGCGCGGCTAAAAGCATCGGTGCAGTAGTGCTGGTTGGCGGCTTCCTTGATGACGATGCCGCCGTTAAGCACAACCCGGTTGCGGGCATCGCACTTCTCGGCGTGGTTGGGGTGCACGGCATGCGCGTTGTCGCAGCTCACGAGCATCGAAGCGGCAAGTGCGCGGTGGTACGACTCGCCATCGAAGCCCAGCGACCCGTTGATGCGGCGCAGCGCGTCGGCCAAGAACGTCGACATGGCGCCCTGCTTGGTCTCGGAGCCAACCTCCTCGTTATCGAAGCAGCAGAAGACCGAAACGTCGTGCGCATTCTCGGCACCCAAAAATGCCTGCAGCGAGGTGTAGGCGCAGGCCAGGTCGTCGAGCTTGGGCGTCGAGATAAACTCGTCGGCCCAGCCCCAAATGCGCGCATCCTGACGATTGACCAGGAACAGATCGCGGCCCAGAATCTGCTCGGGCTTAACGTCCAGCTCTTCGGCGATCAGGGCATCGAAGTCACCCTGCTTAAGCTCGCCGGCGCTGATGAGCGGGCACAGGTCGACGGCTCGGTTGGGAGCAAAGCCCTCGTTAACGCCGCGGTTCATGTGGATGGCAAGGCTCGGGATGATGGCGACTTCGCGCTCGGTGGCAAGCAGGCGGCTCTCAATGCGGTCACCCTCGCGCACCAGCACGCGGCCCGCGAGCGCCAGCGGGCGATCGAACCAGGTGTAGTCGATCATGCCGCCGTAAGCCTCGGTGTTCAGGCGCAACGTCTCGCCTGCGCCATCGAGCTCGGGCACGGCCTTGACCTTAAACGTCGGCGAATCGCTGTGCGACGCCGTGAGCTGAAAATGATAGTCACCGGCAACGCCGTCCTCGCCCCACGTCGCAGCCAAGTCCTCGCCCACCTTAAAGGCGATAACGCTCGAAGTATTGCGCTGCGTGTAGTAACGACCGCCCGGTTCGATATCCCATGCCGCGTTCTCGGGCAGATAGGTAAAGCCTGCCTCGTCGAGCTCGGCCATAATGGTCGCCGCCGTATGGAACATGCTGGGGCATGCCTCGATAAAGTCGATAAGGTCGTTGGCGGCCTCGATATCGTCGGCCGTCACGTGCGTGCGCTCGGGCGTTTCCTGATCCGTCATGCTCTCCCCTTTCGCTGGGTTGATGGTCCCTTCCAGCATACCCCGCCGCGCCAGCGCCGCACTCTTCATTCCGTGCTTAATTCCGCGCCGCTCACCAAGTTGAGTCATCATGCCCGCACTCCTTTTGCGACAATTACGCCAACAGGACGAGAGGAGTCGTCATGAAGCCACGTAACATTGCCATCGCCTACGGTGTCGCGGGAGCCGCCGTCGGCCTTGCCGCTGTCACCGGTATCGTTTATCACAAGCAAATCAAGTCCGCCGCGTCGCTCAAACGCTTGACCGACTATGCGGATGGCTATGACCTGTACGCAATCGACATCGCCTACGACTACGATCTTGATCGCATCATCGCTGCTGGCGTGCGCGACGACCAGGCCTACATCGATGCCGTGGTGGCGCAGGTGCTGCCCGGTGTGCCGACACATGTCCAGGCACCCCAGTTTGCCTGCAGCGCTTTTGTCGCCGTAGATGCCGAAGGCCGCGTGCGCACCGGTCGCAATTACGACTTTAAGGACGACACCTCGGCGCTGCTGGTGCGCAATCACCCGCGTGACGGCTATGCCTCCATCGGCTTTGCGGCCCTCAATAACCTGGGCGATAACACTCCGCTTGACTCCGTCGCCGGACGCGTCGCCGCACTCATGGGCCCGTTTGCCCAGCTCGACGGTGTTAACGAATGCGGCGTGTCCGTTGCCGTACTCACCCTGGATTCCAAGCCCTGTGACCAGGACACGCAACGCCCCGTCATCAATACCTCGCTCGCCATCCGTCTGGTGCTCGACCGTGCCGCCACCACGCAAGAAGCTGTCGACCTGCTTTCCGCCTACGACATGCACGCCATGGCAGGACGCGATTACCACTTCTTTATCAACGACGCCGCCGGTGACGCGCGCGTAGTAGAGTGGGACCCGCGCGATCCGGACCGCGCTTTCAAAGCGACTCCTGTACGCCAGGTTACGAACTTCTACGCCTGCTATGGCGACGAAGTGCTCCCCAACCAAAAGAACGGCGAGCTGGGCCATGGCAAGGAACGCGCCATCGCCATCGCCGATGTCCTCGACGCCCATGTCGGTGCCCAAGACGAAACGATTGCCTGGGAAGCCCTGCGAGCCGCAGCGCAAGAGCCCAATCCGGAAGACATCACCAGCAATACGCAATGGTCGGTCGTCTTCGACAATACCGAGCCCGCTGCCGCCATCACGCTGCGCCGCCACTGGGGCAACGTCGATGCCTTCGCACTGTAAGGAGCCAGGCCCGTCGACCTTACGTTCCCTGACGTTGCTTACATTTCCATACGCTTGAGCTAACACGTTTTACCCCCGTATCAACAGTGTGCGGGGGTAAACTTATGCGCATGTTATAACTTGCCCGGAAGGATTCATAATGCTCAGGATCGGTCTTCTTACCAGTGGCGGCGACTGCCAGGCGCTCAACGCCACCATGCGCGGCATTGTCAAAACGCTTATGACCAATAGCGAAGAGCCTATCGAGATCTATGGTTTTGAGGACGGCTACCAGGGCCTTATCTACAGCAGGTTCCGCGTCATGACGCCCGCCGATTTTAGCGGCATCCTCACCCGCGGCGGCACCATCCTGGGCACGAGCCGCACGCCGTTCAAGCGCCTGGACATTCCCGAGGCCGACGGCGTCGAGAAGGTGCCCGCAATGGTCCACACCTATCATAAGCTGCAGCTCGACTGCCTGTTTATGCTGGGCGGCAACGGCTCCACCAAGACCGCCAACCGCCTGCGCGAAGAGGGCCTCAACGTTATCGCCCTGCCCAAGACCATCGATAACGACACCTGGGGCACCGAGTTGACGTTTGGCTTTACGAGCGCCATCGACGTCGCCACCAAGTGCATCGACGACATCCACACTACCGCCTCGAGCCACGGCCGCGTGTTTGTCATCGAGATTATGGGCCACAAGGTCGGCTGGATTCCGCTGTATGCCGGCGTCGCGGGCGGCGCGGACGTCATCCTGATTCCCGAGATCCCCTACGACATGGACAACGTCATCAAGACCATCGAGCATCGCATGGAGACCGGCAGCCGCTTTACCATCGTGGCCGTCGCCGAGGGCGCTATCTCCAAGGAGGACGCGGCACTGTCCAAGAAGGAGTACAAGAAGGAGCTCGCCGAGCGAACGAGCCCGTCGATTGTCTACGACATCGCCAAGGAGATCGAGGCCAAGACCGGTCGCGAGACCCGCGTCGCCATCCCCGGCCACACACAGCGCGGCGGCCAGCCCGACGCCCAGGACCGCATCTTTGCGACCCAGTGCGGCGTCGAGGCAGCGCTCGGCTGCCTGCGCGGCGAGTTTGGCTACATGATTGCCCTGCGTGACGGCAAGATGTGCCACATGCCGCTCGAGGAGGTCGCCGGCAAGCTCAAGTTTGTCGACCCCCAGAGCGACCTGGTGCGCGAGGCCAAGGCGTTGGGCATCAGCTTCGGCGACGAATAGCCTCGGCTGGAACTGCTCTCATCGGAGGCCCCAGGGCTTTCCTCCCAAATCGTCCTCGGACATGTCAGGACCCCGCTGCGCGCTTCGCGCGGCGGGGTCCTTCCGTCCTGCGGAAAGATTTGGGAGGAAAGCCCTGGGGCCTCCTGCGGTAACTAGGGAGGCCGAGGCTATTCGCCTTCTCGCTGCGGGTGCCTGGGCTGAGATTTTGGGATGTTGCAGGCTCTTAGCTGAGAGTAGCACTGACATTTGTCCTAAAATGGCTGGTCGCTAGGGGTTGCTACCGGTAGTTGCGGTAGGGTTGGGGCAGATTCTAACTAGAAATGGTGGTCGCTACCGGTTGTTCTCGGCATACTCGGCTCATTCGATTCGACCATCAAACGAAAGGAACCACCATGGATCTTGCGATGGCGCAGCGCCTCGTCGATCGCCGTAAAGCTGCCGGCCTTTCTCAGGAGGCGCTTGCTGCCCAGCTGGGCGTAAGCCGCCAGGCTGTTAGTAAATGGGAGCGCAGCGAGTCCTCACCCGATACCGATAACCTCATTGCGCTCGCCGCGCTGTATGACGTGTCGTTGGACGAGCTGTTATATGGGGAGGCGGTGGATAGCACTGATGACTCGCAGACTGATGATGAGGCACGGAACAGCAACGCCGGCACCAAAGCTTCAGATGAGGCTGAGGCTTCTGCTGAGCACGCTGATTGCAGCGATAAGCCACTTGTCGATATTTCCCTCGCGCGCGGCATCCACGTTATTGATCCCAACAAAGGCGAAGAGGTCCATGTTGGTTGGAATGGCATCCATGTGGCTAACGAGCGCAAGGGTGAAGAGGTCCATGTGGGGCCAGACGGATTGTATATCGATACGCTTGAGGACGATGGACATAGCGTGCATACCAATGACGATGGCACCGTCACCATCGACGGCGAGACGTTTTCCAGCTGGAAGGAGGCGCACGACAAGCTCGACCATCATGGCAAGCATTTCCACACCAAGGTCGGACGTGCATGGAACAAATTCCCCTTCCCCGCACTTGTCGCTCTCGCCTATCTGGTGCTCGGCATTGTCTACAGCACATGGGCTACGGGCCTCTTCCTCGTCTTTTTGATTCCCGTCTATTACGCGCTTGGCGACTTTATCGATCAACGCCGCTTATCTAAGCTGATCGATGTCGTCTATTCAGTCAGTGCCGAGGCATGGTTCCTCTACATGTGGCTCTGCCTGGGGCAACCCCATCCCGCCTGGGTAATACTCATCACCATCCCGGTCGTAAAAGCACTCATGCGTTGGTGCCGTAAACAATGGAAGTGCCGCAAACAGGCCTAAACCACCCCAACCAGCCAGCGCCACTCATCCGACACCGCCTGCCCCTTCCAAGTTGCGGTGAGATAGGGACTGTTTTGAAGCTCCAAAGCGCCAAACAGTCCGTATATCACCGCAACTTACAAACAACTGGGTCAGTTCCGGCACGGAGATTAGCATTGAGCTGACCGCGCGCCAAGAAAAGGGCCTATTTACTACGTTTAACTCGAGAGGGCCGACCATACCCGCCTTTTCCGAAAATTGGCAAGCCCTCTACCTGCGGTTTTAATTTCATAATCTTTGTCACGGTCGAGGGTGTGGTAGCAAACGTAGTAGATAGGCCCATTTTGTGGCATACGACCCATACAAGCCCAATCTCGAAGGCTAAAGAGAGCCTCTCATCCACGCCTGTGAGCGAAAACCAAATAGAATGAAAGGCAAATGGAAAGCCCGTTTGACGAGCGGAGGACATATGCGCGACGTAGCCGAAAGCGACTGGAAGCTATTTAAGAAAATGCTTCCTCAATGGCAAGAACGTTATATGGAAAAGCTCATCGCCCAGTACGTTGAGATGCTGAACGGCGACAGCGAAGCGTCCAGTAGATTTTGGACACTAGAAGAGCGCCTCAATAGAGACAAGCTGTCCTCAGGCGTAATTGCAAACGACATTCGCCGCAGCACAATGCACCGCGAGATAGCCAATTTGCTTATCGACAGCGTGATCACCCTTGACGACCTTGACGGTTTTACCGAGGACATTAAGAGCTATGCGCAACACTGGATTGGCCAGTAAGAGCACTGAACGACAGACATCCCCAGCAAAACGGGGCGAACGCCGGGCCACCTAATGGTTGTCCGGCGTTCGCCCAGATAAAACCTGCCAAAATAAACCTGTCCCTTTTTGGCAGGTTACTCGGCGCTCTTGAGGGCACCGACCATGTCAATCTTGTTGAGGGTACGGTTGGTGGCGAGGTTGACGATAAACGTAAAGCCAAAGGAAAGCGCCACGGCGAGCACGTAGCTTAGCGGCTCGACCTCGACGTCAAAGTACAGCGACGGCATCTGCAAAATGTACGTAAAACTCTCGGCCAGCAAGCCGCCCAGCGGTACGCCCAGCGCGGCTCCGATCGCCGTGAGGATCAACGTCTCCTTGTTAACGTAATGGTGAACCTCGCCACGGCGGAAGCCCAGCACCTTGATGGTCGCCAGCTCGCGTTCGCGCTCGGAGATGTTGGTGTTGGACAGCGTAAACACCACCACAAACGACAGACACGCCGCCATAAAGGTCACGAGCACCACGACAGAATTGATAATCGTAAAGTTCGCCTCATAGTTTTCCCAATGCTCGGCCGTACTCGAAATTGTGAGCCAACCGTCACTCTTAAGCTTCTTGCTAAACGCAATCTGATCGGCCGACGAGCCCTTGAGCAGCGCAAGGATGCCGTTGAGGCGCGCGCTTCGACCGAACGCGCGCTCATAGGTACCCTGCGTCATGTAAAGCGTGTTGCCCAGATAGTTGAGCGAAATGTCGCTGACTTTGACCTTGGCAACATTGAGCGACGAATCCTGGACGTGAGCCGTATCGCCCGGCTGAATCCCAAGCACCAGCTGTGAACTTTTGCTCAGATACACGTCTCCGTCACGCAAAGACAGCGGTTCTTTGGACTCGTCCTCAAGGCGAACGTAGTCGTCCAGATCGTTCGTGCGGCCATCGGGCACCACGATGAGCTGCACGGTCTCGCTCTTGCCGCCAAACGTAAAGGTGACGTTGTCGGTCATAATCGGCAGGGTCGAGGTCACCGTCACGTTGGAATCATTGGCCGTGCTGCGCTCATCCAATGCCGCGCACGTCTGCGAAAAATCGTCGGGATTGGCGACCGCCAGCAAGTCATAGCGCGTGATATGCCCGTACTGTTTGGGCGAAAGCGCCACCGACGTGTCGCGAATTCCCATACCGCAAATCACGAGCGCCGTGCAGCCGGCGATACCGAAGATGGTCATAAAGGCGCGCTTTTTGTAGCGGAATAAGTTGCGTGCAGCGACCTTGTTCAAAAAGCCCATGCGGTGCCAGATAAAGCCGATGCGCTCGAGCAAGATACGCGAGCCGGCGCGCGGGGCCTTGGGGCGCATGAGCGAGGCCGGGGTCTCGGCCATCTCGTGGCGGCAGGCGATAATTGTGGCGCCCACCACGCCCACGGCAAACAGCGCCACCGAGACGAGCGAGGACACGATGTCGTACGAAAGCAGCATCTGGGGCAGCGAGTACATGTCGTCGAACACCGTAAACAGGAACAGCGGCAGGCCCACAAATCCGATGACATTGCCGAGCACGCCACCGATCAGACACGCCCACAGCGAGTAGTCCACATATTTGGACAGGATACGCCCGCGTGAATAGCCGAGCGCCTTGTACAGGCCAATAAGCGTGCGCTCCTCCTCGACCATGCGGGTGGCGGTAGTGAGGCTGATAAGCACGGCGACGATAAAGAAGATGAACGGGAACACCGTGGCAATGGCCTCGATTGACGAGCTATCGCTCTCCACGCTCGAGTAGCTTGCGATATTGCCGCGGTCCTGGATGTACCAGGTGCATTCGCCCAGGTCAGAGAGCTCGGCACGGGCATCGGCAAACTGCTGGTCGGCGGCGGCACGGCGCTGGTCCAGGTCGGCTTGCGCCTGCGCACGCTCGTCGCTGCCCTCGGCCATGCGATTGATGTTGTCCTGCTCGATCCCAAAGAGCATATTCGCTTGGCGCTCTGCCGCATCCAAACTTGCCGGCGTATCGACCGTCAACTCTTGAGCACGTGCCCTTTCGCGTCCGTCGCGGATCTTATCGATATTGGCCTTGACCTCGTCAATCTTTGTCGTGTAGGCATCGGAATATGAGTTGAGATCCTTGGCTCCCTCGACGACCACGTGGATCGCGGAATAGGACGACGAGGTCGCGGCATCCTCGCTTACGTAGAACTTGTAGTCCGCGGCCGAGGCGGCACGGAAGGCGTTGACCGTCGAGTCGGAGCTCACATCGGTGGGATCGAGGACCTCAGCCGTAATGGTGTAATCACCCGCGGCGAACTGATCCTTGGCACTTTGATTGGACGAGCTCGCGTCATTGGCGGCAAAACTCACGGTGTCGCCGAGCTTTTTGCCCGAAGCCTTCAAAAAACGCGAGGTCACCGCGACCTCGCCGGCACGCTCGGGCAGATCGCCGCCCACCAGCACCGGTTGGTCAATATTCTCTTTGGAGAGGCTCTGTACGACGACACGCTCGCGCGTCGTACCCACGGCGGTATAGGCGGTCTCGGTATAGATGCCCTCGGCAGTCTCGACGCCATCAACCTCTTGGATCGCCGCAAGATCGTCATCGGTCAGACCATAGGTCGACTGCACGTTGATGTCATAAACATTCTGCTGGTCAAAGTAAGCGTCGACCGAATCGCACAGATCCTCGCAACCCGCCTTGAGGCCGCACATCACGCTCACGCCGAGCGCGGTGATTACGACGATAGACAGGAAGCGTTTGAGGCTGCCGCGAATCGTGCGGTAGACACCGCGGCGAAACACCGTCGGCACCATGTCGTTTGAACTTTGGGCAGTGCGGTAGGTCGTAAAATCCTGCTCGCGCTCCGTGTTCTGTGCATCGCGGCATTGGCTGTTGTGGCGGTCCTGGTCCATGGGCGCTACCACTCGATCGTCTCGATCGGCACGGGATTTTGCTGGACCGTCTCGCTCTCCACGCGGCCATTCTTAAAGCGAATCAGGCGATCGGCCATGGGCGCGAGCGCGGAGTTGTGGGTGATGATAATGACCGTAATGCCCTGCTTGCGGCAGGTATCCTGCAGCAGCTGCAAGATCTGCTTGCCAGTTTTGTAGTCGAGTGCACCCGTGGGCTCGTCGCACAGAAGCAGCTTGGGGTTCTTTGCCAGTGCACGGGCGATGGACGCGCGCTGCTGCTCGCCGCCCGAAAGCTGCGCGGGGAAGTTGGCGAGGCGCTCACCCAGGCCAACCTGGCAAAGCGTTTGCTCGGCATCGAGCGAATCGGGGCAGATTTGCGCCGCAAGCTCGACGTTCTCAAGCGCCGTCAGGTTGGGGACCAGATTGTAGAACTGGAAGACAAAGCCGACATCAGCGCGGCGGTATTCCACGAGCTGAGCCTCGTTGGCGGAGCTCACGTCGCGCCCGTCCACCGTCACGGTGCCGGAGGTTGCCGTGTCCATGCCGCCCAGAATGTTGAGGGCCGTAGTCTTGCCGGCACCCGAAGCACCCAAAATGATGGCGAGCTCGCCGCGCTCGACCGTAAAGCTCGCGCCGTCGAGCGCGTGGATGCGGGCGTCGCCCTCGCCATATGCTTTGATGACGTCTTTGAATTCGATATAGGCCATCGATTAATTCCCATCTGGTCGGATAACTCTTTAGTATCACCCATTTCGCACCGACCAAAAAGGGACAGGTTTATTTTGGCAGGTTTTATATTGGGAAATGGCAGCCATAGATGAGGCGCCGGGAAGGCAGAGAAATCATCGACGGGGTCAGGCCGACCGCCATACACAACGTATGCATCTCAATCTGTCAGCCAAATCATTCGAACAGCTGTTCGTTAATATGATATGATTCCGCTATCTAAGCAGGCCAATACGCAGAAAGGCGGCCAACATGGCGTTAGACTTTAAGAAGGAATGCAAGGAGCTCTACAAACCTGCAAGCAAGCCGAGTATCATAACTGTCCCGCCTATGAGCTACGTTGCCGTTCGCGGGAAGGGCGACCCAAATACCGAAGGTGGCGAGTATCAAAACGCTCTGCCGCTGCTTTACGGCATCGCCTATACCGTTAAGATGTCAAAGAAAGGCTCAAGGAGTATCGAGGGCTATTTCGACTTTGTGGTACCGCCGCTCGAGGGTTTCTGGTGGCAAGACTCCCCGAGCGGCGACATCGATTATGTACGCAAGGACGATTTCAACTTTATCTCGTGCATCCGCCTGCCCGATTTCGTCACCCGAGATGACTTTGACTGGGCAGTCGCGGAAGCCACGGCCAAAAAGAAACTAGACTTTAACGCTGTTGAGCTGCTTAAGGTTGATGAGGGCCTCTGCGTTCAATGCATGCATACCGGACCCTATGACAGCGAGCCGGCAACCGTAGACGCCATGCATGAATATGCGACCGAGCAGGGCTATGTCCCCGACTTCTCAGACACCCGTTTACATCACGAAATCTATCTCTCCGATCCACGTAAATGTGCACCGGAGAAACTTAAGACTGTGGTTCGTCATCCCATCAAGCGCGCTGAGTAGCGTGGGGCGTCATTTCACGCGCTAGGTTTTAAGCCAGCCAACCAGCCGCCTCCTAGGCCGTCCGGCAATAATCTTGACGCGGCCCGTCGCATCTTATAAGTTTGTTTTGCTAAAGCTGGAAAGCCTCTCAACGATGCGCAACTCCAGCTCTTTTTCTATCAAGGGAGCAAGTGTCGGAAAGCAAAATGTCAGAAAGCAGCACATCGAGCAGAATTAAACGCCTGATCAGCACCTATAGCGGCCTCGTGCTTACGGGCGCTGTCGGAATCCCCGTCGGCGCTATCGTTGGCGCCATCTGTGCCCTCTTTGGACGCGTGCTCCTGGCGATCGGCACTTTCCGCGACGATCACATCACCCTGCTCCTTCCCTTCCTCGGCCTCATGGGCCTCGCCATCGTGTTTGCCTACCGCACCTGGGGCAAAGGCACCGGCCGCGGCATGAGCTTAATATTCGACGTAGGTCACGGACGCGAGGACGCCATCTCCCCGCGCCTCGTGCCGCTCGTTATGCTGAGCACGTGGGGAACGCACCTCTTTGGCGGCAGTGCGGGACGCGAGGGCGTAGCGGTGCAGATCGGCGCCACCGTCTCACATTGGATCGGCCGACGCTTGCCTTTCCGCGACCCCGGCAACACGTTTTTGCTTATCGGCATGGCCGCCGGCTTTGCCGGGCTCTTCCGAACGCCGCTCGCCGCCACGGTCTTTGCTATCGAAGTGCTTGTCGCCGGACGCATGGAATACCGCGCGCTGTTTCCCGCACTTACGGCCGCGCTCGCCGCAAGCATGACCTCCGGCGCCCTGGGGCTCGAGAAGTTCGAGGTCGCCGTTACCGCCTCGTATGCGCTCGACCTCCCCGGTCTTGGACGGCTTGCGGTGTTGGGCATCGCGTTTGGCATGGTAGGCGGCGCCTTTGCCTGGTGCCTTGCGCATGCCAAGACTCTTGCAGCGCGGCTGCTCCCCAACCCCTATGTGCGCATCGCTGTTATGGGCATCGCGCTATCGGCGATCCTGTTCGCGCTGTGGCAGGGACGGTACTGCGGACTTGGCACCAACCTGATATCGGCGGCGCTCAACGGTGACGGCAAGGTCGCCATTATGCCTTGGGACTGGGCGCTCAAATTCGCACTCACCATCACCACGCTTGCCGCAGGATATCAAGGTGGTGAGGTGACGCCGCTGTTCTCCATCGGAGCCAGCCTGGGTGTCGTACTCGCCGGGATTCTCGGCATGCCCATCGGGTTTTGCGCCGCGCTGGGCTACGCAGCCGTCTTTGGCAGCGCCACCAACACGCTACTCGCGCCGATCCTCATTGGCTGCGAGGTCTTCGGTTTCGGTAATCTGCCGGCGTTCTTCATCGTCTGCGTTGTGGCTTACCTATTCAACATGGATAAGTCCATCTACGCCCTGCAGGAGCGGGCGTAGATCGATGTCCAGGCAGGTGGTCTCAACCGGAAACGGCGTCCCACTCTGAGGCTGTATTCCGGGGCACGGTTTCCGCTCGAGACGCCATTCGGAAAGCGCATCCCGCTTTAAAACAGAATTCCGGGACGTGGTTTCCATCTGAGCCTCCATTCGGAAAGCGTGTCCCGTTCTTTCACGGCATCTTGGCTATGCAAAGTGCTCGAGCGTTACCCCTCGTACGCGCCCTCAAGCCGCAGCAGCCACTCCTTGCGGTCGAGGCCGCCAGCATATCCGCTGAGCGATCCGTCGGCCGCGACCACGCGATGGCACGGCACGATAATCGAAATGGGATTACGCGCAACCGCGGCACCCACGGCGCGAGGAGACACAATCGGGTGTTCATTGCCGGGCGCGCAATGACGTGCCGCAATACGCTGGGCAATCTCGCCGTACGTGGCGACCTCGCCGCGCGGAATAGAAAGCAGCTCGTACCAAACCTCACGCTGAAAAGCCGTACCGATCATATGCAACGGCGGCGTAAAACGAGGCTCCTGCCCCGCAAAATAGGCGTTGAGCCAAGCCCAAGAACGCTCTAGCACCGAAGAAGCCGCGCCATTGGCCGGATTTACCGTCTGCATGCCCCCGGCACCTGAAACTGCATCGGTGCCCTCAACGTATTCGGCGCTTTCTTTAAGAAGCGTGGAACCAAAGTGCTCCTGTCCCTCAAACCAAAGCCCCGTCAGACCGCGGCCATCAGCGGCAAGCAGGATTTCGCCCAAAGGCGAAGCAAACGTCGTCGTGACCACCAGCGGCTCCTTTCAAAACTCCGCAACATAATACCGCGAATTGTGCAGACAACCCCAATCGACCCCAAAGTCACCCAAGGCAGCAGGCGCGAACGCGCCGCAGCTGCCGGCCGAGCCCCACAGTCCCCAAAGGCGGCAGGCGCGAAGCGCCAAGGCCGCCGCCGGGACCAGGGCCCGCAACAACCACGTACCCCCACATCAGCCCAGCGGCCCCAACCAGCAACGGCTCCATCGCAGGCCGCTCGCAGCCGAGTCGCCGCAGGCGG
>UQMW01000012.1 GCA_900542275.1 uncultured Collinsella sp. | reverse complement strand
GAGCCGTCATTGGACTTAGAAGGGGGAGGCCTCGCGGCCTCCCCCTTTTTTGCGTTTGATAGAGAGCTGTAATACAAGAACTTGCCTTCGTTTAGCTTGTCTTACTGTTTGGCTGTATTTTGAGTCCTTCTTTTCTATTTGCGCGATAATAACTCCCATTGGCGTAAGGGAGGACTTGATGTTTACCGTTTTTGTCTTGGGCAATATTGCTTCGGGTAAGTCGACTGCCTGCCGCTATTTCGAATCTCGTGGCGCTATGCTTATCGATCTGGATGAGCTTGCAAAATCGCTGTATGTGCCGGGCTCTGATATCGTTAACGCTCTTGCGGATGAATTCGGTTGGGACATTTTGGATGAGATAGGCGGCATTCGCCGCAGCATCCTCGCTTCTCGAGCTTTCGCTTCTCCTGATTCGGTCACACGGCTCAATGGCATCGTGCATCCCGTTCTGATTGAACAGCTTTCGCTTAGGATTCTCGATCCGGTTTGTTGTACGGTTTCATCTCCCCGTTATCCCTTTGCGGTGGTCGAGGTTTCTGCTCCGACTGGTTTTGAGGATGCATTTGGCTTGGCTGATGAAATTCTGGTCATTAGCGCCCCTTTGTCAGTTCGTCGCGAGCGCGCTATTCAACGTGGCATGGAGCCATCCGATTTCGATGCTCGTTCTGCTTGCCAGCCCGAAGAGTCTGCGCTCTGCAATCTCGCTACAACGGTGATTGATAATGCCGCTGGCGATAATTCGCTCTTTGAGCAGCTTGACTCATGGCTTGCATGCCACGGGTTTATAGATATTGCGGACAAGGAGGAGGCCGATGCCTAAGGCACGTTTCTTTACGTGGTATCGCGTGGCGCCACTTGCCGTTGTGTTCGTCTTCGGCCTTATTTCGCTCGTCTACTCGTGTGCTCCTGCCGCTTTCTTTAAGCCACTGTATCCGATTGACTACGAGGCATATGTAAAGCAATCCAGTATTTCGCATAATCTGGATCCGTATCTGGTGTGCGCTGTCATTAAGTCGGAATCGAATTGGGATCCCGAGGCCGAGTCGAATCATGGTGCTCAGGGATTGATGCAGCTGATGCCCGAGACTGCCCAGGATATGATCGCCAAGGGCCTTGTCGACGGAGAGGTGTATTCGGCCGACAATCTTAACGATCCGGCTACGAATATCGAGTTTGGCTGCGCATACCTCTCGTATCTTCTCACCTATTTCAACGGGTCGACGGATAGTGCCATCGCCGCCTATAACGCCGGTATGGGCAATGTCGACGGATGGGCGCAGCAGAACACGTCACTCCATAATGCGATTACCTTCCCTGAAACTCAGGCTTATCTGATTCGCGTCAATAATGCCTGGGTTCGATATAAGACTCTCTATCCCGATCGGTTCGTATAGGACTAAGCCCACCGCCTGCGTATACTGCAGATGTATGAGTTAGGAGTATCCATGGCGGAATTTGAAGTAGAACGCGTTGGTGGTGAACTTAAGCGCTTTGGCGTTGAGGGCGCTGAGGTGCCGTTTGAAGTCGTTTCTCCCTATGAGCCTGCAGGTTCTCAGCCCAAGGCCATTGAGTCGCTTGTGCAGGGCGTGAGGGACGGAGATCGCTATCAGGTTTTGCTGGGCGTGACTGGTTCGGGCAAGACCTTCACGATGGCAAAGACTATTGAGGCCCTGGGAAAGCCGACGCTGGTCATGGCTCCGAATAAAACGCTTGCCGCTCAGCTTGCGAGCGAGCTCAAAGAGTTCTTTCCCAATAACGCTGTGGTCTACTTCGTCTCGTACTACGACTACTATCAGCCCGAGGCGTATGTGCCGCAAAGTGATACATATATCGAGAAAGACTCATCGATTAACGAAGAGGTCGAGATGCTGCGCCATCAGGCGACCGCATCACTGCTCTCTCGACGAGATGTGATCGTCGTCGCATCGGTCTCGTGTATCTATGGCATTGGCTCTCCTGAGGACTATGCGGGCCTAGCCCCGAACGTCGACAAGAAGGTGCCGCTCGAGCGCGATGACTTTATCCATGCACTTATCGACATTCAATATGATCGCAATGACTATGACCTGGCACGCGGCACGTTCCGCGTGCGCGGCGATGTTGTCGACGTGTATCCGCCTTATGCCGAGCATCCGTTGCGGTTTGAGTTCTTTGGCGACGAGGTCGAGCTGATTGCCGAGATCGATGAGGTCACCGGTGAGATGCTGCGTGAGTACGAGGCCATCCCCGTATGGCCGGCATCGCACTACGTGACCGAGAAGCCGAAGGTCAAGGCGGCTCTGAAATCGATCAGCGAAGAGTGCGAGAAGCGCGTGGCGGAGCTCAAGGCGACCGACAAGTTGCTCGAGGCGCAGCGTCTGCAGCAGCGCACCGATTATGATCTTGAGATGCTCGAGACGATGGGCTTTTGCAACGGCATCGAGAACTACTCGCGTCATCTGGACGGTCGCAAGCCGGGCGAGCCGCCGTTTACCCTGATCGATTACTTTCCCAAGGATATGCTCTGCATCATCGATGAGAGCCATGTGACAGTGCCGCAGATTCGCGGCATGCACGAAGGTGACCGCTCGCGTAAGGTGACGCTGGTGGAACACGGTTTTCGCCTGCCCTCGGCGCTCGATAACCGCCCGCTTCGTTTCGATGAGTTTGAGGCAAGGATCCCCCAGTTTATCTATGTTTCGGCCACGCCGGGCGACTATGAGCTGCGGGTGAGCCAGAACGACGTTGAGCAGATTATTCGTCCGACCGGTCTGCTCGATCCCAAGATCGACGTTCGTCCGGTCCGAGGCCAGATTGACGATCTTGAGGACGAGATTCGCGAGCGCGTTGCCCGCAAGGAGCGCGTGCTGGTGACCACGTTGACCAAGCGCATGGCCGAGGACCTGACCGACCATCTGCTCGACGCGGGCATTAAGGTCAATTACATGCACTCTGATACGGCGACAATGGACCGTGTCGAGATCTTGCGAACGCTGCGCGAGGGCAAGATCGATGTTCTCGTTGGCATCAACCTGCTTCGCGAGGGCTTGGATCTTCCCGAGGTCTCACTGGTGGCAATTCTCGATGCCGATAAGGAAGGCTTCTTGCGCAACCGCCGTTCGCTGATTCAGACGATTGGCCGTGCGGCCCGTAACGCCGATGGCGAAGTCATCATGTATGCAGACGTTGTGACCGATTCGATGAAAGAGGCCATCGAGGAGACGCAGCGCCGTCGCGAGATTCAGATGGCATATAACGAAGAGCATGGCATTGTGCCCAAGACGGTGCGCAAGGCCATCAACGACATCTCAAGTTTTATTGCCGAGGCCGAAAAAACCGTGGGTTCCAAGGGGCGCTCGAAGGGCGACTCTCTTGGCCATGGCGCATTCTATACGCCCGATGCGTCGGGCGAGGGCGGCGTGCCGGAAACGGTGGCGCCCGAGCAGACACTTGCGGAGCAGTTGGAAGAACTGCCGCATGACGAGCTTGTGCGGATCGTCGAAACCATGGAAGAGGGTATGCGTAACGCTTCTGCCGCCATGGACTTTGAGGAGGCGGCGCGCCTGCGCGATGCCGTCGTTCAGATTCGGGCGATGCTCGAGGGTGCGTCTGAGGACGAGACGATCGAGCGCTTACGTTCGCAGGCCCGCAAGGGTTCCACGTTCGCATCGGGCAGAAAACGCCAGGGTGCACGGTTTAAGAAATAGCGAACAGGCCCCGAGTTCCCTGTGGAGCTTGGGGCCTGTGTCTTTTGCGCGCTGGAATTCGTGCGTTAGAGGTCTGCGATCAGGGCTTCGGCACAACGTATGCCGTCGGTGGCCGCGCTCATGATGCCGCCGGCATATCCAGCTCCCTCACCGCAAGGGTAGAGGCCCGGGGTCGACACGGCATGGCACGTTCGGTCTCGGGTGACAGTGACCGGTGAGCTCGAACGAGTCTCCACGCCGGTAAGAACGGCATCGGGGCGGTCGTAGCCTCGTAGCTTTTTTCCGAGTAGGGGAAGTCCCAGGCGGAGCGACTCGACGATATGCTGCGGCAGGGCTTCGTCAATTGCCGTCCAGGTCACACCGAGCGGATAGGTGGGCTTTACCTTTCCGGGCGCCTTGCTGGCGCGTCCTGCGAGGAAATCTCCGACGAGCTGTGCCGGTGCGTTCCAGTTGGAACCGCCCAGGCGATAGGCGGCCGCCTCGCAGGCACGCTGGAGCTCGATGCCGGCGAGCGGGTCATCGTCGGGAAGGTCCTCTGGCGTGACGTTAACGAGCAGGGCGGCATTTGCGTTGTGTCCGTCGCGGGCATTGAGACTGGCGCCGTTGACGCACAGGTGGCCCTGCTCGGAAGAGGCAGCGACAACCTGCCCGCCGGGGCACATACAAAACGAGAACACGCTGCGGCCGTTGGGAAGATGGGCGACAAGCTTGTAGGGGGCTGCTCCGAGTGCCGGGTGCCCCGCCGAAGGGCCATATTGGGCACGGTCGATGTCGCGCTGTGGATGCTCGATGCGCACGCCCATGGCAAAGGTCTTTTGTGCGAGGGCCACGTTGTGGCCCTTAAGGAGCTCAAAAATATCGCGAGCAGAATGCCCGCAGGCGAGGATGAGGTGATTTGTCTCGATTGGCTCGCAAGCGGCGTCTTGGGACGATTGGACATCAATACCGGTGATGGCGCCAGACGCGTCGATGCGAATGTCGACGAGCTTCGTTCGATAACGGACGACACCTCCGAGCTGCTCGATGCGCTGGGATATAGCGGTGACGACCGTGGGAAGGATGTCGGAGCCAATGTGCGGCTTGGCATCCCACAGAATATCGCGGGGCGCACCCGCCTCGACGAAGGTTTCGAGGATAAGGCGATGGGCGGGATTTTTGGTTCCCGTATTGAGCTTGCCGTCCGAGAAGGTCCCCGCGCCGCCCAGGCCAAACTGGATATTGCTCTCGGGGTCGAGGATGCGCTCCTTTAGAAAGAGGTCGATCGCCTGCGAGCGGCGAAATGCCGGGTCGCCGCGCTCGATGAGCAAGGGCTTAAGACCTGCTTCGGCGAGCGTAAGCGCAGCGAAAAGGCCGGCGCATCCGGCGCCGACAACGACAGGGCGTTCTTGAGGTGCGTCGGAGGCGGGGGAGGGGAATGAAGGCTCATCGTCTTCTATCGCGCGTACGCGCGAGCGGTCACGCTCGGCAACGCTGTCGACCGCTTCTCGCTCGAGGTGGGGACTAGTCAGCTCAACACGAAAGCTCAGGATAAAATGGACGTCTCGTTTTTTGCGAGCGTCGATTGACTTGCGGTGGAGCTCGATGGACTTGATCTCGGAGTCCTTGCAACGTAGGACGCGCTTGGCGACTCGCTTGCCAACAATGAGACAGGCATTTTCATCGTCGGCTTCATCGAGCGACGCGTTGACTTGGGTGATTTCGATCATCGAGGTCTCCTTAGAGGCAAGAAAGAGGCCGTCCGGTATCCCAGACGGCCCGAATGCGTTTTTGATTATAGACTGCGCGGCTACAGGCTGCTTGCAGCGCGAATGCCCGAGATCCAGGCCCACGCAAGGTTAAAGCCTCCGCAATCGGCGTCGATGTCGAGCGCTTCACCGCAGACGTAAAGCGGGGCGTCGACAACGCTGCGCGCGCGTAGGCTGGGTGTTGAGATGCTCTCGACAGATACGCCACCACGCGTGACCTGCGCTGAGCGCTCCTCGGCTGTTCCCTTGACGAGCAACTTAAAGTGCTTGAGGATCGAGACCAGGTGGATGACATCGTTGGAGCCTGGATGGCACTGCTCGAACGCTGTGCAGACGACGCGGGAGAGTTGCGGGGCGAGCATGCCGTCGAGCCAACGGGGATCGCGGGGCGAAAAGCCGCCGAGCAGCTCAACGCGCCGGTTGAGCGTATCGAGCAACTCGTCTTTGGAGAGGTCGGGGAAAACGTCGAGCAGGATCGTATCGCCGTGCTGGATACGACGAGAGAGGTTGAAGACAGCGACGCCCGAGATACCGAAGGTTCGAAACAGCACTTCACCGTCTTCGTGCCAGAGCTCATTATGATTGCGGGCGAGCGTCAAGCGGGCGCGGACGCGCAGGCCATCCAACGTCTTGAGCGCCGCCCGATCGCCAAAGACCGTTGCCGATACGGGGCAGAGGATGGGGCGCAGCGAAGTGAGGGGGAGGCGAAACGTATCGGCGATACCGGTGGGGTTGCCGCCCGTGGCGATAATTACGGCATGTGCCTGCAGGGCCACGTTCTTGCGAGGGACATCAGCGAGCGCTTTCCGAAGCGAGCGGAGCTCCGATTTTCGGTCGTCGTGCTTTTTTGCCTTGAGCGCCCGCGCTGGACGGTCTATTTGGAGTGCCCAGCCTTCGGAAGCTTTGTGCGCCGAGGCAACGTTGGCTCCGCAGATTAAGGTGATACCTAGGCGGTCGCAAACGTTGAGAAGCGCGTCGCGCACCGATTCGGCGCGAAGGGAGCGCGGGTACAGCCGGCCTTCCTCGGAGGTTGTCATGATACCCAGCGAGGAGAAGAAACCCATAAGCTCTTGTTCGGGCTGGGGGCCCATGACGGATGTGACGAATGCTGGGTGGTTATACCGCTGAGGATCGATCGATTCGTTGGAGAGGTTGCAGCGGCCGTTACCGGTCGCAAGGAGCTTAAGGCCGCAGGCGACATCGCGCTCAACGATGCAGACGCTTTTGCCAACGCGTGCGGCCGTAATGGCGGCGGCGAGGCCTGAAGCCCCGCCGCCGATTACCAGGACGTCATAGAAGGCGCTCGCGTTCACTTAGGCCTCGTCGGTCTCGTGCGGGGTAATAGCCTCGACGGCAGAGACTGCCTTGGGCAACATGCCATCGGGCAGCGCGGTCTCGACCTCGCCCTTATCGCAGGCCTCGGCGAGTGCCGGATTAATGGGAAGCTGCCCCAAGATGTCGAGGTTATAGCGCTCTGCGACCTCGGGGAGCTTGCTCTTGCCAAAGACCTCGATCTTCTTGCCGCAGTCGGGGCACTCAATATAGCTCATGTTCTCGACAATGCCCAGAATGGGGACGTTCATCTTCTCGGCCATGTTGACCGCCTTGGCGACGATCATCGAGACCAGATCCTGCGGGCTCGTGACGATGACGATGCCGTCGACGGGCAGCGACTGGAAGACGGTGAGCGCGACGTCGCCTGTTCCCGGAGGCATGTCGACCAGCAGGTAGTCGATGGGGCCCCACGAGGTCTCGCTCCAGAACTGCCTAATGGCGCCTGCGATGACCGGACCGCGCCAAAGGACGGGGTCGGTCTCGTTTTGGAGCAGCAGGTTGGAGCTCATGACCTTGACGCCGTGCTCGGAGATTTCGGGCAGCATAAGGTTGCCAAGGGCATGGACGTGGCGTCCACTCATACCGAACATCTTGGGGATAGAGGGACCGGTGATGTCGGCATCGAGGACGCCGACCTTGTGGCCGTGACGGGCAAGCTCGGTGGCGATGGCACCGGTGACAAATGACTTGCCGACACCGCCCTTGCCGGAAAGCACGGCGATGACGCGCTTGACCTCGGACAGCGTGTTCTCCTCAAATTGCGACGGCGACGTTTGTCCGCCGGCGGCCTGTGCGTGTTCGCAACCCATGTATGACTCCTTTGTATATGCTGGGGCCGGGGCCCCGCGATGTGACACGAGCGTCATTGTACCCTCGTTTGCGAGCGGGAGTCATTTGCGATGCGTTTGGGCCGAGCGTGCTTGCAATACGATGGGCCCAAGCGAATGGGCGGGCTTACTGAACTTTGCTGGCGAACTCGAGGTATTGCATGCGCTGCAGCTTGTCGATCGTCGAGGCGTAGGGGCTGTCTTCCGATTCCAAGTCGTAGCGCAGCCCGTCGGCACCGAGATAGCCGGCGACATTGATGGTGGGCACATCTGACCTTGTCGCAAGCAGGGCCTTTTGGTAATTGGTGAGCGGGGCGCCGATCTTATTAAGGGTAATGGCTGCAATCTCGTTTGCCCCGACGGTGTCGTAGACGTTGAGCTCGGTATTGCCGGCGATCTCATAGTTAGCCCAGACGAGATATGTCGACTGATAGATACGGAAAGCGTGGCTTGCCGTATCTTCCTGAGGGTACAGCTCGTCGTTGAGAGTCGTTGCGGCGCTCGGCTGATGGTCGCCAAAAAAGACAAGAACAACCGGTCTGCCGATGTTGCGGAGCTCGTTGATAAAGTACTCGAGGTCCCGGTCGGATGCGTTGATGCAGGTGAGATAGGTGTTGAGCGCGCTGTTGGCGCCTTCGCTGGCTCCCTCGACCCAATAGTTTGTCAGCTCTTCGGCGGGAACGGTGCCATAGTCGTAGCCGCCGTGATTTTGCATCGTGACGTCAAAGATGAACTGCGGCGCTTCGTCGGTTCTAAGCAGGTCGAGTATCTTGTCGTAGGTGGCGTAGTCGCATACGCCGGCATGGTAATAGGGCGCACCTTCGAAATCGCCGATTGAAAGAAAGTCTCCAAAGCCCAGCTGCTGATAGATTTTATCTCGATGGTAGTTGACGGGGTTTTGCGGGTGCATAGCGGTAGTGGTATACCCAAGCTCTTTAAGGTCCTTTGCCAGGCTGTTTACGCCATTCATCTGATACAGCTGATAGGGGATCTTGCCTAATCCGACAAAGGCCGTTGTCGCTCCGGTCAAAAATTCGAATTCGGAGTTCGCCGTTCCGCCACCGGCGACCGAAGCGAGCATGGTGCCGCGAACAAGTGTGTCGGGAAGCGAGTTGTAGAATGCGGGGCCGGAGTACCCGGCCGCCTGGAGCTGCTCAAAGCACGAAAGGTCGCTAAAACTCTCGTTCATGACGGCAACAATCGTCGGCTTGATTTCATTGAACTGGGCAACGGCCGCCGCGCGCTGTTCGCTCGAGCCATATGTGCTGTCGTAGACGGCGGCGAGCTCCTGCTCGATGCTCTGCGCCTCATCGGGCGTATAGTCTTCGGGCTTCTCAATGGGCAACTCGTTGACCATTTCGGTGAACGAAGTGATAAAACCCTGAGACGCATACGTGGTGATGGGCTGCCAACGGTCAAATCCAAAATCCAGCGCCTGCTCCAAGTCGATGTTGGAAAAGCCTGAGAGCCCCACAACGGTCACTAGCAGAAAAGCACAGAGGTTAGCGGCGATAGCGGGGAAGACATGGGTGGGCGTACGGAGCTTTCGCGGTCGGATGAGCGAAAGAAGCCCCAGGGAAATCTCCAGCAGGGCGAGAGAGGTTACGATTCCGGCGGTAAAGGTAAACTCGTATCCCTCGCTCACTTCCATTGCGGTGCCAAGGGCCAAGATATCGCTTGGCAGGATGGCTTCGCCTTTAAACGTTATGACGAAGTGCTCGGCAATGCCAAGGACGCAACAGACGACGGGCACGAGGACCATGACGCCTCCATGACGCTGTCCCAGCAAATAAAGGGAGAGCAGAACCGTCGCGAGCAACCCGACGGAAAACCCGAATGAGTTGGCGGGAATGCGATAGAACGTTTCGTTGCAGGCAATTTCGATTGAAACGAACGAGAGCGCTGAAACAGCGGCGATGACAAGGATGTCGCGGCAAATACAGGCAACCGTTCCCGTCGCAAGGTCGGTTTGGTCGATAAGTCCCGAAACCAAGGGCTCGACAAGAAGCATGACGGCGGCAGCACCGAGCGCCGAATAAGAAAGGACCCATAGGGAGCTGCCCTCATTTACGAGCGATTGATTCGTAATCCATGCAGCTACCACGCCGAGCGGGATGAGGAGCGTCGCGCACCAAAAGACGCGGGCAATGGGTGGCTTTTCGTTGCGTTTGATTGAAAAATACACGCGCACGACGACGGCGGCCACGATAAGGACGGCGATGAATATGGGCAGATTGGCCATGTCGCTCGAAGTGATTTCAAGGGGGATATCTTCGGTCATGGACGTTCCTCTGGTACAGCAAATTAAGTTCAGTATTAGATTACTGTAACCTTTCCACGGCATTTCGAGAAACAAAGCGCCCGATACGCAAAGCTAAAGGTCTGCGAATCTTGTATTACGAACATCTGTGCGCGTCGAGTGCGCTAAACTCATCGGCAGTATGATTCGATGCAATAGGAGGCAAGGAGCTTCCATGTCTGATTCCTCTATCGTTATTCGCGGCGCTCGTGAGCACAACCTCCGTGATATCGATGTTTCCATTCCGCGTGACCAACTCGTGGTCATTACCGGTCTTTCTGGCTCGGGCAAGAGTTCGCTGGCATTCGACACTATCTATGCCGAGGGCCAGCGTCGATACGTCGAGAGCCTTTCGAGTTATGCGCGCCAGTTCTTGGGCCAGATGGACAAACCCGACTTGGATTCAATCGACGGCCTTTCGCCGGCGGTGTCGATCGACCAAAAGACGACATCTAAAAACCCTCGCTCGACGGTTGGCACCGTAACCGAGATTTATGACTATCTGCGTCTGCTGTTCGCCCGTGTGGGCACCCCGCACTGTCCCGAATGCGGCCGCGTCATTGAGCGCCAGACGACCGACCAGGTCGCCGATAAGGTCCTGGCGGCGGGGGAGGGCCGCCGCGCGTTTGTGCTGGCACCGGTGGTGCGCGGGCGAAAAGGCGAGTACACCAAGCTGTTTGAGGACCTTCGCGCCGAGGGCTTTAGCCGCGTGCGTGTCGACGGCGAGGTTCGCTCGCTTGATGACCCTATCGATTTGGATAAGAAATTCAAGCACGATATCGAGGTCGTGGTCGACCGCATCGTGATTCGCGAGAACTCGCTGGGCCGTATTGCCGAGTCCGTTGAACAGGCGACTGCGCTGGCGCACGGCAATGTGAACGTATACTTGCTGCCCGACCGCGACGCTCCCGAGGGGACCGAAGGCGAGTTGCTGGAGTATTCGCTGGCGTTAGCGTGCCCGGAGCATGGACACTCCATCGATGACCTGCAGCCGCGTGATTTCTCGTTCAACGCGCCCTATGGCGCGTGCCCCGAGTGCGATGGCCTGGGCTTTAAGAAGACGGTCGATGCCGAGGCCCTAATCGAAGACCCCTCGAAGTCGATCGCCGACGGGGTCTTTGGCAGCCTGTTTGGCAACTCTAACTACTATCCGCAGATTTTCGCTGCGGTCTGCAAACACTTTAAGGTGAGCGTCGATACGCCGTGGGAGGATCTGCCTCCGCGGGTGTGTCGTGCGTTTTTAGACGGCATGGGCGACCAGAAGATTTCGGTCGACTATCAAAAGCTCGATGGGCGCCGCAGCCAGTGGGACACCAAGTTCTCGGGTGTGCGCAATATCCTGTACGAGCGCTATACCGAGACGACGAATGAGAACACCAAGGCGCGCTTGGAGAAGTACATCCGCGAGGAGCCGTGCTCGAGCTGCCACGGCGCTCGTTTGCGCCCCGAGATGCTCGCCGTCACCGTGGGCGGCAAGTCCATTTACGAGGTTTGTTGTCTGTCGTGCCGTGAGTCGCTCGAGTTTTTTGAGGGCCTGGAACTCACCGAGCGCCAACAGTTTATCGGCGGACGCATCGTCAAGGAAATCCTGGAGCGCCTGCGTTTTCTGGTCGATGTCGGACTCGACTATCTGACCCTCGATCGTGCCTCGGCGACGCTTTCCGGAGGCGAGGCCCAGCGCATTCGCCTGGCAACGCAGATCGGCGCCGGCCTCATGGGTGTCCTGTACATTTTGGACGAGCCATCGATTGGCCTCCATCAGCGCGATAACGAGCGCCTGATCAAGACGCTTGAGCGCCTACGCGATATCGGCAATACCGTCATCGTCGTCGAGCATGATGAGGATACGATTCGTGCTGCCGACTATGTGATCGACATGGGCCCCGGCGCGGGCGTGAACGGCGGACACGTAGTCGCGGCGGGAACGCCTGCCGATATCATGGCGTGTCCCGAGTCGATGACGGGCGCTTATCTGACCGGCAAACGAATGATCCGGGTTCCCGATGAGCGCCGCAAGCCCGGTCGCGGCTGCCTTAAGATCACGGGCGCCCGCGCCAACAACCTCAAAAACGTTACCGCCAAGATCGAGTTTGGTACGCTTACGGTCGTTACCGGCGTGTCGGGATCGGGTAAGAGCTCCCTGGTTACCGACACTATCGCACCTGCCCTTACGAATGCCATTCACCGTTCGACGCGCCCTGTGGGTCCGTATAAGAAAATCGAGGGCATCGAGTGTATCGATAAGGTTATCGATATCGACCAGTCGCCGATTGGCCGCACGCCGCGTTCCAACCCTGCTACGTACATTGGCCTGTGGGATGATCTTCGCGCGCTGTTTGCGAGTACGCCGGAGTCGAAGGCGCGCGGCTACTCGCCGGGACGTTTCTCCTTTAACGTGAGCGGCGGTCGCTGCGAAGCATGCAAGGGCGACGGACAAATTAAGATCGAGATGCACTTCCTTCCCGATATCTATGTCCCCTGTGAGGTCTGCGGCGGCAAACGCTATAACCGCGAGACGCTTGAGGTCACCTACCGTGGTAAGACCATCTCGGACGTGCTCGACATGAGCGTCACCGAGGCACTGGCCTTCTTTGGGAATATCCCGCAGATTAAGCGCAAGCTCCAGACGCTGTACGATGTAGGCTTGGGCTACGTGAGCCTGGGCCAGCCCGCTACGACGCTCTCGGGCGGCGAGGCGCAGCGTGTGAAGCTCGCCAAGGAGCTTCATCGACGCCAGACGGGCAAGACGTTCTATATTTTGGATGAGCCGACGACCGGCCTTCATTTTGAGGACGTCCGCCAGCTGCTCGATGTGCTGCAGCGCTTGGTCGATGCGGGCAACACGGTGCTGGTGATTGAACACAACCTTGATGTCATCAAGGTTGCCGACCGCCTGATCGATATGGGCCCCGAGGGCGGTAACGGCGGCGGAACCGTCGTGGTTTCGGGCACACCGGAGCAGGTTGCGGACTGTCCGCAGAGTTATACGGGCAAGTTTTTGGCGCCGTTGCTCAGGCGTGACCGGGCGCGTCAGGCTCAACTTGATGCTCAATAAATAGGCGATTCAGTTTATGGGCGCCATCGACTCCTTGTGATTCGATGGCGCTTGCTGTGTCGAAGTGACGTATGCAGCCGAATTGGACATATACTTAATCCTTGCGTCCGAATGCGAGGGAAAGGATATGCCATGGCAAAGGCTGTAAAGACGCCAAAAACCAATGCGATGCGCGAGCTGGAAAGCGCCGGCATTTCCTATGTTCTACATACGTACGAAGACGATGGTGATGAGTCGGCGGGCCTGGGGGTCGCGATTTCGGAGCAGCTTGGCGAGGAGCCCGGACAAGGATTTAAGACCTTGGTCTGCGTGACGCCGTCCAACGACCACGTCGTGTGCTGCATCCCTGTTGCCGACGAGCTCGATCTAAAGTCCGCCGCGCGTGCCGCGGGGGAGAAGTCCTTGGCCATGGTGCATGTGAAGGATTTGCTTGCGGCGACTGGCTACGTTCGCGGCGGCTGCAGTCCGGTCGGTATGAAAAAACGCTACCGGACGCTCATTGATGAGACATGTGTCCTTTGGGATACCATTTTTATTTCGGGAGGCAAGCGTGGTTATCAGCTTGAGCTTGCACCTGATGATTTAATTGCATTTTGCGGGGCGACGGTCGCCCCGATTACGAGAGAGGACTGAGCGATGCCGCAGGAAGAATTGAAGTGCGGAGCTCATTTTGCAAAAGAATCTGCGCCTCAGACACCCTCATCCGAAGCTTCTTCGTCGCGAGACGACACTGACGACATGGGCTCGTCGGACTACTCCACGGTTGGTCGTTCCGCCGGGCTTATGACCATCCTGACCATCGTGTCTCGCGTCACCGGTTTTATCCGCACGTGGGCAATGGCGGCCGCTATCGGCATGTCGCTGCTCTCGTCTTCCTATCAGGTCGCCAACAACCTGCCCAATATGCTCTACGAACTCGTGATGGGCGGCATGCTCGTGACGGCGTTTTTGCCCGTGTACATGGGCGTGAGGCGTGAGCAGGGTCGCGAGGCCTCTAACGAGTACGTGGGCAACCTGCTCGGTATTCTGCTATTGGTGCTGGGTGGCATTTCGTTGCTGGGGACCGTGTTCGCCCCGGGCTTTATCTGGACGCAATCGTTCCTTTCGGGTGACGGCGGCAGCATGGATACCGCTGCGTTCATGTTCCGTTTCTTTGCCATCCAGATTCTGTTTTATGGTTTGGGCTCGGTGTTTTCGGGCGTCCTCAACGCACACCGCGACTACTTCTGGTCGACGTTTGCCCCGGTCCTCAACAATGTGATCGTCATTGCGAGCTTTATGGGCTTTGCGCCCGTGTCCGCACAGTTTGGCGAACGTGCCGGCATCATCTTGATTGCGGCCGGTACGACCCTCGGTGTCTTTGTTCAGATGGCATGTCAGATCCCCGCGCTTGGCAAGCACGGCGTGCATCCCCATATCCATATCGACTTTAAGGACCCCGCACTGCGCCAGACGATTGCGCTCGGTATCCCGACGCTGCTCGCCACGGTGTGCATGTTTGTCTCGACTTCTATCACCAACGCTGCTGCGCTGGTGGTCCAGCCCGAGACTGGTCCTTCCGTCATCGCCTATGCGCGCCTGTGGTACACGCTGCCCTACGCGCTGATTGCCGCCTCGCTTTCGACGGCGCTCTATACCGAGCTCTCTCACGACGCACAGGAGAAGGATTACGACAGCGTTCGCACGGGCATTTCGCGTGGCGTCGCCCAGATGCTGTTCTTCCTGGTTCCGTTCGCGCTGTACCTGATTGTCTTCGCGCGTCCGCTCAACATGATCTACTGCGCTGGCAAGTTCGATGAGTCCGGTGTGGCGCTGGTGTCCGAGTTCCTTGTCTACCTGGCGTTCTCGCTGCCGCTCTACGGCGTGGTCGTGCTGATGCAGAAGAGCTTCTCTGCCTTGCTCGACATGAAGCCCTATAGCCGCTATTGCCTGTATTCCGCCATCGGCCAGGCCGGCTCGGTTCTGCTGTTTGGCGTTGTGCTGGGCTTCGGTATGCCGGCAATCGCGCTTTCGTATGTCGTCGACTACGTGATCTTGGTCGGCTGTTCGCTGTGGTGGCTGCGTCGCCGCCTGCGTGGTCTTCAGGTTAAATCCATCCTGCATGGCGGTTTCTTTGGCCTTTTGCTCGGTGGCCTGGGTGCTGCCGCAGGCGCCGGCGTCATGTGGGCGCTTGAACGCTTTGTCGGGGCACTTGGCGGCTCGATTCTGATTACTCTTGGCTACGTTTGCGTTGCGGGTGTCGTCTCGCTTGCTGTTACCTTTGGCCTTGCCGTCATCCTTAAGATGCCCGAGGTCTCGGCGCTGCTTCGTCGCAAGTAGGTGCGCGTGGCCGGTCACGACAACATTCCAACGCTTGCCGAGCAGGTTTCGCGCGTTCCCACGCAGCCCGGCTGCTACCTTTGGAAAGACGCCAAGGGCGATGTCATCTACGTGGGCAAGGCGAAAAACCTGCGCGCTCGTATGCGTCAGTACGTGACGCTGCAGGACGAGCGCCAGAAGATCCCGCTTATGATGCAGCTGGTGGCGAGCTTTGACTATATCGTGGTGGAGACCGAGCACGAGGCGTTGGTGCTCGAGCGCAATTTGATTGGTCAGTACCATCCGTACTTTAACGTCGACCTCAAGGATGACAAGAGCTACCCCTTTATCGCCATTACAAAGGGCGACCTGTATCCCGCTATCAAATACACGCGTGAGCGTCATAAGCCGGGAACGCGCTATTTTGGACCTTATACCGATAGCCGCGCGGCACGTGAGACGATAGATACGCTGCGCAAGGTTATCCCCATCTGCTCCGCATCCTGTGCGGAGTGGCGTCGTTGTCGCCGTATCGTCGAGTCCCACAAGGGCGAGGAAGACATCGTCAATATGATTTGCGCGCAAAACGGGCGCCCCTGCTTTGACTACCATGTCGGGCGCGGCCCGGGTGCGTGTGTCGGCGCGATTTCCCCGGCAGACTATGCCAAGAACGTCAAGCGTGTCGAGCGCTTTTTGTCGGGCCATCGCAAGGATGTCGTCGATGAGCTGACCTCCGAGATGACGGATGCCGCTGAGGCGCTCGACTTTGAGCGCGCGGCACGCGTCAAACGTCGTTTGGAGGTCATCAGGGGTCTGGACGATCGTCAGCAAGTCGTTTTTCCCTCCAGTGTCGATATAGATGTCATCGGTTTCTATCGCGAGGAGACCATCTCCGCCGCTTGCGTCTTCGTCGTTCGCGAGGGCCGAACAGTTCGCACCTGCGAGTTCATTCTCGACAAGGGTCTTGATGTTGACGAGGAAGAGCTCCAGTCGGGCTTTCTTAAGCGCTATTACGACGAGACGGCTGATATTCCAGCTGAGGTCAACCTTTCCGTCGATCTTGAGGATGCGGAAGCGCTGGGGGAGTGGCTTGCGGGCAAGCGTGAGCGTTCCTGCCATCTCCATAGGCCGCAGCGTGGCGAAAAGCACCGTCTGCTCGATATGGCATCCAAAAATGCGCGCCATGCCCTCATGCGCTACATGATGCGAACGGGGTACGCTGACGACCGCACCAATCAAGCGCTCCTGGAGCTCGAAAGTGCGTTGGCGCTGCCATCGCCGCCGTTGCGTATCGAGTGCTTCGATATCTCTACGCTTCATGGCACCTTTACGGTCGCCTCGATGGTGGTGTTTACCAACGGGCGCGCCGACAAGAGTCAGTATCGTCGTTTTAAAATTCAGGCCGAATTGGACGAGGCAAACGACTTCGTGTCGATGTCCGAGGTTTTGGGACGACGTTATGCTCCCGAGCGCATGGCCGACGAGCGCTTTGGCTCGCGCCCCGATTTGCTCGTTGTCGATGGCGGTAAGCCGCAATTGACCGCTGCGATCAAGCAACTTGAGGCTTTTGGGCTCGATATACCAGTTTGTGGCTTGGCAAAGGCCGATGAGGAGGTTTTCGTGCCTTGGGACGAGACTCCCGTCGTGCTGCCGACCGGGTCCGCGTCGCTCTATCTAATTAAACAGGTGCGCGATGAATCGCACCGTTTTGCCATCACGTTCCATCGCGAATTGCGCGATAAAGCCATGACGGTTTCGGTACTCGATGACGTTCCAGGCGTGGGACCCACCAGAAAACGTGCCCTTATGCGCCATTTTGGCTCGATGAAGCGTTTGCGCGCGGCGAGCGAGCAAGAGATCGCGGAAGTTCGAGGCATTCCTGCCGATGTCGCCAAAGCGGTTCACGAGGCGCTCGTTGCATGGAATGCCGAGCGCGCCGAGGCGGCGGCAAAGCAATCCGAAAACTAAACACGCCTCTAAACAACTGATATACATGATTGCGTGATTTTCAATCATTTATTTCACGGCGATTACCAGCCGATTTCGGGTTTAATTAACGCTAAAACGTTTGACTAGCCATGGTGAACAACCCTGCTATCCTGCGGGTTGACGAAGACTGATATCTCACCTCGTCGATACATACTGTCTGGCGAATCGTTTGTCAATGAATTCGGTGAACGGTAGCAAATACCGTTCAAGCGTATGTATGTATCGGTCGCCGAGCGCGGCACCTCAGTTGGGTTCGTCGGTAGGTAAGGTATATATCGTCCGCAAGTTGCGCGGGGGCACGTCTAGGCGCTCCCGGGTAAGATTCTCTATTGATAGGAGAAGACATGGCCATCATCAACAAGGGTATGTCCAGGCGTTCGTTCCTCGGCCTCACCGGCAGCGTCGCTGCTGTCGCGGGGCTTGGTCTCACCGGCTGCGGTGGCAGCTCTAGCGACGAGGGTTCCGCTTCCGGTTCCACCGATTCCGCCAACCGTGGCGGCGGCGTGATCACCGCTGGTTCCGCTTACGCTCCGTCCAGCTTCGATCCCGCCAGCACCGGCTCCGCTGTGGGCCTGGGTGCTAACTGGCACGTCGTCGAGGGCCTCTACGGCATCGATTACCACGACTACAGCACCTTCAACGAGCTCGCCACCGACGATCCCAAGTCTGTGGACGACACCACTTTCGAGGTCACCATCCGCAAGGGCGCCAAGTTTTCCGATGGCACCGAGGTCACCGCTGACGATGTCGTTGCCTCCTACACCGCTTGCGCCGCTTCCGCTACCTATGCTCCGTTCTTCCAGCCCTTCGAGTCCATCGAGGCCAAGGACGCCAGCACCGTGACGGTCAAGACCAAGGTCCCCAACTTCTCCCTGCTCAAGGATCGTCTGGCCATCGTCCGCGTTACCCCGGCCACCCAGACCGAGGAGGATCGCGCCAAGCAGCCGATCGGCTCCGGCCCCTGGATGTACGACTCTATCTCCGATACCGAGATCACCCTGGTTCCCAACCCCGAGTACAACGGTGAGTATGCTGCCGAGGATAAGAAGATCCAGTACAGTATCCTGACCGACCCCACCGCTCGCGTTACCGCTCAGCAGGAGGGCTCCACGCTCGTTATGGAGCTCGTTACCGCTGACGCCGTCGACCAGCTCGAGAGCGCCGGCTGCAAGATCGATAACGTTCAGGGTTTCGGCACCCGCTTCATCATGTTCAACGTCGCCAAGGAGCCTTGGAACAACGTCAAGGTCCGTCAGGCTGTCATGTATGCGCTCGACACCGAGAAGATGGTCAGCAACACCTTCGCCGGCCTTGCCACCGCTGCCAGCTGCTACCTGCCCAAGAGCTTCACCAACTATCATGAGGCTTCCACGGTGTACAAGACCGACGCCAAGAAGGCTAAGAAGCTCATCGAGGAGTCTGGCATCACCCCGGGTGCCATCACCCTGCGCACCACCGACAACGAGCAGATTAAGGGTATGGCCGCCCAGGTCAAGAACGACCTCGACGCTCTCGGCTTCGATGTCACCATCCAGACCGATACCTCGCCGGCCACCTACGCTGCCATCGACGGCGGCGAGGCCTACGATATCCTCCTTGCCCCTGGCGATCCTTCCTGCTTCGGCGCCGACCCCGACCTGCTGCTCAACTGGTGGTACGGCGACAACGTCTGGATGCAGACCCGTTGCCCGTGGAAGGGGTCCGCTGAGTGGCAGAAGCTCCACGGTCTCATGGACGAGGCTCTTGCCGCCGAGGGCGACGAGCAGCAGAAGAAGTGGAACGAGTGCTTCGACATCATTGCCGACAATGCCGTTCTGTACCCCGTTGTCCACGTCAAGACTGTCTCCGCTTCCTGGGACGATCCGTCCACTGCGCCCAACGGCGAGGCCCTCGATGGCTTCAAGGGCATCGGTACGACGAGCATGTCCTTCAGGGGCGTTGCGACCGTCAAGGCGTAAGACTCGCTTGAGTCTGTATGCAGGATGTCGGTCGTTGGGACCGTTTCCTCATAGTTGAAACAAAGACCCGGGCGACCTCGATGTCGCTCGGGTCTTGTAATGAGTATCCGTACTCATATACCAGTTGGTCCTACCGACAAAAGAAAGGGGAGAGAACGTGAACAACTTGCTACGTTTGATTGGAAGGCGTCTTGTGGCGCTGCCGATCATGGCATTGGGCGTCACCGTCCTGGTGTTCTTCCTTATGTCGTTCTCCAAGACCGACCCCGCCTACACGGCGTTGGGTGACGGTGCCTCGCCCGAGGCGGTTGCCGAGTACCATGAGAAGTATGGTCTGGACGACCCCTGGCCTGTGCGCTACGTGCGCTATATGGGCGATTTGATCCATGGCGACATGGGCACCTATGGTGCTGCTCGCAACTCCGTTGCCAAGCGCATCTCCACGGCCCTGCCCGTCACGATGCAGCTGACCTTCATCGGCCTTGCCATCGGTGCGGTCGTTTCGTTTTTACTCGGCGTCATCGCGGCACTGTATCGCGACAAATGGCCGGACCAAGTGATCCGCGTCTTTTCCATCGCCGGCTTGGCAACCCCGTCGTTCTGGCTTGCCGTTCTGTTGATCCTGCTGTTCTCTTCCTACCTTAAGGTGCTTCCGGCATCGGGTGCTCTGCCTCACTTCACCACGAATCCGGCTGGCTATCTGGGACGTATGATCATGCCCGCTATCGCCTTGGCATTTCCGCTGACGGGCCAGATGACTCGTATCGTGCGTACCGCCATGGTCGAGGAGCTCGATAAGGATTATGTCCGTATGGCTCGCGGCGCCGGCGTTCCCGAGAAGGTCGTCGTCGGCATCAACGTTCTTCGCAATGCGCTGATCACCCCGGTCACCACCCTCGGTCTTAAGATCGGTTACCTCATGGGCGGCGCCGTCGTCATCGAGGTTATCTTCAACCTCCCCGGCATGGGCACCGCGATTCTGCAGGGCGTTCAGGGCAACGAGGCGAACCTGGTTCAGGGCGTCGTTATCGTCGTTGCTCTTGCCTTCATCATCATCAACATCGTGGTTGACATGCTCTACCTGCTCATCAACCCGCGCATCAGGACGGTGTAGATTATGGTAAAGATTCGAGAGAAGCAAACCGAGCAGCTCGAGAAGGCTGCCTCCAAGGGGCTCAAGCTCGGTGGCTGGAAGAAGATGACGCTGTCTTCTAAGATTGCCGCCGTCGTGCTGGCGCTGGTCGCCCTGACTGCGATTTTGGCGCCCCTTCTTGCCCCCTATAGCCCGGTCGAGATCTTTACGGCTCGCCAGGCTCCCGGCAACGGATTTATCTTCGGTACCGACGATAAGGGTCGCGACATTCTATCGCGTATGCTCTACGGTGGTCGTTACTCGCTGATTATCGGCTTTGGCGCCACTGCCATGGCTCTGGTCTGCGGCTCGGTCGTGGGCGCCCTTGCAGCGGTTTCGCGCAAGGCCGTCTCCGAGACGATCATGCGTATCTTGGACATCATCATGTCCATCCCGGGCATCGCCCTCGCGGCCGTTTTCGTCTCCATCCTGGGCAACTCCGTGCCGTCGATCATCTTCGCCATCGGCTTTATGTACACTCCGCAGATTGCCCGTATCGTGCGCGCCAACATCGTGTCCGAGTACGGCGAGGACTATGTCCGCGCGGTCATCGTTTCCGGCGCCAAGGCTCCGTGGATTTTGATCAAGCATGTTCTGCGTAACTGCATCGCCCCGATCATGGTCTTCACCGTTACCCTGGTCGCCGACGCCATCATCTTCGAGGCCTCGCTGACCTTCATCGGCGCTGGTATCCAGGAGCCCACCGCTACCTGGGGCAACATCCTCGCCGATGCCCGCGGCGGCGTGCTCGCCGGCCGTTGGTGGCAGGCACTGTTCCCGGGCCTGGCCATCATGATCACCTGCCTGGCGCTCAACATCCTCTCCGAGGGCATTACCGACGCCATGGCCGCCGCTCCCTCCGCAGCCCTGGATCCGACCGATTCCTCCAAGCGTCGCGAGGCCGACCTGCTGGTCTCCGACCCCGTTCGCGCCTACAAGGAGCAGGCCCAGTCCCTCTCCGCTCGCCTTGGCGCCCTGCGCGATGTCGAGCTCAAGCGTGACGATCGCCATGTGCCCGACGAGTCTGTCGAACCGATTCTCTCGGTCCGCGATTTCTGCATTCAGTTTGAGCATCACGGTGATATCAACGTCGTCGACCATGTCAACTTTGACGTCCGTCCTGGTCAGACCATGGGCCTGGTGGGCGAGTCCGGTTGCGGTAAGTCCATCACCACGCTGGCCATCATGGGCCTGACCGACGATGACGAGCACCTTTCCGGCGAGGTCCTCTGGGAGGGCCGCGACCTGCTCAAGATGAGCAAGAAGGAGTGGTTCGGCCTGCGCGGTACCGATATCGCTATGGTCTATCAGGACGCCCTGTCCTCGCTCAACCCCTCCATGCTCATCTCTGCTCAGATGAAGCAGCTCACCAAGCGTGGCGGCACCCGCAGCGCCGAGGAACTCCTGGAGCTCGTGGGCCTCGACCCCAAGCGTACGCTCGAGAGCTACCCGCATGAGCTTTCCGGTGGCCAGCGTCAGCGTGTCCTGATCGCTATGGCCCTTACCCGCGACCCCAAGCTGGTCATCTGCGACGAGCCCACGACCGCTCTGGACGTTACCGTCCAGAAGCAGGTCATCAAGCTGCTCAACGACCTTCAGGCCAAGCTCGGCTTTGCCATGATCTTCGTCTCGCATGACCTGGCGCTGGTCGCCGAGGTCGCCCATAACATCACGGTTATGTACGCCGGCCAGGTTATCGAGCAGGCGCCCACCAAGGAGCTGCTCACTAACCCGATCCACGAGTACACCCGCGGTCTTCTGGGCTCCGTTCTGTCCATCGAGAGCGGTTCGGGCCGTCTGCACCAGGTGCCCGGCGCCGTTCCGAGCCCGCGCGATTTCCCCAAGGGCGATCGCTTCGCGCCCCGCTCGAGCCATCCGCGCATTGGCCTGGACACCCGTCCGGTCTTCAAGCGCGTGCCCGGCACCGAGCACTTCTATTCCGAGCTCCCCGACGAGGTGCTCAAGGCAAATGGTTTGACCCCTCACGCGGAGGTGATGTAGATGAGCGAGACCGCAGTCAACGGCGTCGAGCCGATCATCTTCCTTGATGACGTCCACGTCACCTTTAGGACCCGTACCGGCTCGATTCTGCACCCTAACCTGGTTCACGCCGTCCAGGGTGTAACGATTAAGCTCATGCCCGGTCAGACGATCGGCATCGTCGGCGAGTCCGGTTGCGGTAAGTCCACCACCGCCAACGTCATGTGCGGCCTGCAGGCCCCCACGAGCGGCAAGGTCTACTTTAAGGGCAAGGACGTAACCAAGCGTACCGCCGAGGACCGTCGCCACATGGGCCGTGTCATCTCGGTCGTGTTCCAGAACCCGGCCACGGCGCTCAACCCCCGCATGGTCGTTCGCGAGCAGCTGCTCGATCCCATGCGCGTCCACAATCTGGGCACCGAGGCCGAACAGGAGAAGCGCGTCAAGGAACTCCTGGAGCTCACCGGTCTGCCCAGCTCCGCCGCCGAGGTTCTTCCCGGTCAGCTTTCGGGTGGCCAGCGCCAGCGCGTCGCAATTGCCCGTGCCCTGTCGCTGAACCCCGATGCCATCATCGCCGACGAGCCCACCTCGGCTCTGGACGTTTCGGTCCGCGCGCAGATTCTGAACCTGCTGACCGACCTTAAGAAGGAGCTCGGCCTGGCCATGGTGTTCATCAGCCATGACATCCAAACGGTCCGCTATATCTCTGACGACATCATCGTTATGAATGGCGGCAAGATCGTCGAGCAGGGCGAGGCCAAGCAGGTCTTCCAGCACCCTCAGGACCCCTACACCAAGATGCTGCTCGGTGCTGCGCCGTCGCTGCTGCATCCCAAGCTCGGCGAGTAGCCTCGCTTTCCCTCCCGTGCGCCCGGTTCCCTTGCCGGGCGCACCTCCGTTGCGATTTCGAAAGGTTGGGTTCACGAGCCATGCCAAGTGCTCAGGAGCTACAACAGCAATTTGGTGGGTATCGGGGCGCCATGCCCCGTCCATCAGATTTCGATCTCTTTTGGAAGGACCGCATGGCCGAGGCCGACGCCGTCGGGCTTGACTATGCGATCGAGACGGCATCGGTCACCGATGCCGTGACCTGCCAGCTTTTCGACCTCTGGTATACCGGCATGTGTGGCGCTCGCCTGCATGCCAAGTACCTTAAACCCGTCTCGGACGAGCCCGTGCCATTGGTACTTCAGTTCCATGGGTATCCGGGTGCAAGCCGCAGCTGGTTTGAGCAGGCGTCGTTTGCGGGCATGGGCATGGCACTCATCGCCCTCGACTGCCCCGGCCAAGGAGGTCCCTCCGAGGACATTGGTGGATTTGAGGGCACAACGGTCGCGGGCCATATCGTCGCCGGTATCGACGGCGATCCGGCCAACCTCTACTATGTCCGCTTGCACCAAGATATTCGCATCCTGTGCCGCATCGTTCGCGAGCTCGAGGGCATCGATCTTGCCCGTGTGTTTGTGAACGGCGCGTCGCAGGGCGGCGGTTTGGGCATTGCGACCTGTGCACTTAACAGCGAGCTTATCAATCGCGCCGCCATCCTCTATCCCTTCCTGTCGGATTTCCGCCTGGTCTGGGATTTGGATGCCGACGACATTGCCTACGAGGGCCTGCGCTATTGGTCTCGCTGGTTTGACGAGGACTCGACTCGTATCGACGAAGCCTATGCCAAGCTGGCGTACTTCGATTCCAAGAACTTTGCCCCTATGGTCAAATGCCCCGTGCTGTTTGGCACCGGCACAGCCGATACCGTCTGTCCGCCAGCGACGCAGTTTGCGGTCTATAACAACCTGACCTGTGAAAAGCGTCATGAGTTCTTTGAAGGCTTTGGCCACGAGGAGATTCAGGATTTTGACGATCTGATCATTCCGTTTTTCTGCAAGGGAGGGGAGGCTCATGTCTAAGTGCGAGAGCAATGTCAATGAGCTGATTGTCTCCGACCTTGTGGGGATTCCCGGAACGGTCTCGTCAAGGCTCGCTGATTTCCGGGATTGGCGCGGTGATGCTTCTGCGGATGTTTCCGAATTAGAGATAGCCGCTTCGGACCTTGAGGTTTGCGGGCCGAGTATTACGGCGATCGATTTTGCCAATCCGTATGCCCGCTACTCCGAGGTTTCCTTTGAGCTTGGTGGCGATGTGGTCCACGCACGTTTGATCGAGCCTGCCGGTCGCGCCCGAGCATCCGAGCTTGTGCCGCTATGTCTGATGTTTCACGACATCGACCGACCCGTGCGGGGATGGCATCACATGACGAGGTTTGCGGCCATGGGATATGCCGTGCTTGCGCTGGACGATGAGGCGATTGGATCCAGCGAGCTGCAGCAGGGGATTGCCTCTCCTGCTTTTGTCAAGCGCGTCCGTTGGGGTTGTGCGATGGCGAAGGTGGCGCGCAATCTTGATGGCGTGGACCCCGACCGCATCTTTGCATGGGGCGAGGGCCTTGGCGGCGGAGTCGCGCTGGCGGTTTCTGCTCTGGACGAGCGGGGCCTCGCCTGCACGGCGGTTGCCAATCCAATTCCCGGTGGCCTCGAGGCGTTGTCGTCTCGGGTGCGTGGATCGGTGCTCATGGGCACATCGCTCATGGATGCCGTGAGTGATCCCAAGGGCCAGTTTGCCGTATTCAACGGTCTTGAGTGTGACCGGAGGCATATCATCTATGCCAAATACGCTCATGAGCGCATCAACGCGTTCGAAAACGAAGTCATCGACTTTTTTAACCAAACGTTCTACCCGTGTTCTTTGGCCTAGACGGCCTGGACACTGCCAACAAGAGTGGGTGGCATAGGGCCGCCCGCCAGACAACTAAGGAGATTCTTGTGGCAACTCAGAAATTCACCGGCGTTATCCCTCCCGTCGTTGTTCCCGATACCGAAGACCACCAGCTCGACGTTGCCTCCTTTGAGCGCAGCATCAACCGCATGATCGATGCCGGCGTCGATGGCCTGTTCTTCCTGGGCTCTTCGGGCGAGGTCGTTTTCTCCACCGATGAGCGTCGTCGCCAGATCATCGCCGAGGCCGTTCGTATCGTCGACCACCGCGTGCCCGTCCTGGTCGGCATCATCGATACCGAGACCGAGCGCATGATCGAGCACGGTAAGGTCGCTCAGGAGCTGGGCGCCGATGCGCTTGTCGCCACCTGCCCGTTCTATGCCCTGCAGGGCATGACCGAGGTCGAGGAGCACTTCCGCATTCTGCACGAGGAGCTCGACCTGCCCATCTTTGCCTATGACATTCCCGTGTGCGTTCACACCAAGCTCCCCTGGAAGCTCCTTGCCAAGCTCGGCGCCGAGGGCGTCCTTGCTGGCGTCAAGGATTCCTCGGGTGATGACATCTCGTTCCGCTACCTCGTTCAGGAGAACGAGAAGAATGGCCATCCGATGAGCATCCTCACCGGTCACGAGGTCGTTGTCGACGGCGCTTACCTCGGTGGCGCCGACGGCTCTGTCCCGGGCCTTGCCAACGTTGAGCCCGAGGGCTACGTGCGCCAGTGGAAGGCCGCTCAGGCCGGCGACTGGGCTACCGTCAAGGCCGAGCAGGATCGCCTCAATGAGATTTCGCACATCTGGGACGTCACCTCGGGCGTCCAGGGCTATGCCGGTGGCGTCGGCGCCTTCAAGACCGCTATGAACCTCATGGGCATCTTCGACAGCCCGACCATGCCGCGCCCGGTGAAGGCCATGACCGGCGAGAACGTCGAGGCGATTAGGAAGGTCCTTCAGGACAACGGTCTCCTGTAAAGCTTCTCAGGCACCCGGCCTCGCCGTTCAACCGTGTGGCCATGACCCATTAGGTCAATGGCCACACGGTTTCTCGGCGATCTCGGACACCTGGAAAACCTTTACTGCGCTGTGACGGCTAGCCTGACGGCGCATTTCCTGTAGTTGTTTTTATCTCCGAAGGAGAGCGACATGGAGAACAAGTACGTCTGCTCTGTCGATATCGGCGGAACTAAAATTGCGACTGCCATCATGGAGTACCCGGCTGATGGCAGCGTGCCCCATCCGGTCTTTGAAGCCGAGGTTCCCACCGAGGCCCAAGAGGGCGGCGAGGCAGTTTTCCAGCGCATCGAGGCGTCTATTAAGGCCGCCATCGAAGCGAACCCCGATGTCGAGGTTCTTGGTGTCGGCATTGGCGCCGCAGGCGTCGTCGATCCCAAGACGGGCGCCATTGCTTATGCCAATGAGATCATGCCCGGCTGGTCCGGCGTTCAGTTGGGGCCGCGTCTGCGCGAGGACCTTGGTCTTCCCGTTGCCGTTGTGGGCGACGTGCAGGCTCATGCTCTGGGCGAGGCCCACTGGGGCGTCGGCAAGGGCAAGTTCTCCGTCTTGTGCCTGGGAATCGGTACGGGCATCGGCGGCGCATATGTCGAGAACGGCCGCGTGATGCAGGGCTTCCATGGTGCTGCCGGTCATATGGGCCACATCGAGTGCTCGGCTGCCGCCGGCATTCCCTGCGCCTGCGGGCGCTCCGGCCATCTTGAGTCTGTTGCTTCGGGCACCTCGATTGGCCGTATGTACGACGAACGCTTCGGTCGAGTTGACCCCAGCCGTCCTTCGGTCGGTCGCGACGTGAACGACCTGTGTCGTGCTGGCGACGCAAAGGCGACCGAGGTCATCCATGACGCCGGCTTTGCGCTGGGCGCCAGCTTGGGCTCGCTTGCCAATATTCTGGATCCAGAGGTCATCGTGCTTTCGGGCGGCGTAATTCATCAGGGTCCCGATTGGCGTTCGCAGACGTGGAAGGATTCGGTGCACGAGGGCTATGCCAGCCAGGCGCTCGATCCGCTCCAGGACACGCCGATTCTCATCGGGTCTCTGGAGGGCGATGCTCCGCTCATCGGTGCCGCTGAGCATCTTCTTGCCTCGTTGAAGTAAACGTATCTGCTGTAGGAGCCTCCCGAGACAACACGCCTCGGGAGGCTGTTCTGAGAAAGGTTGCAGCCTTATGACCGTCGATCCTTTGATTCAATCCCTGAAGGGCAAGCTCGTCGTGAGCGTTCAGGCGTATATGGGCGAGCCGCTTCGTACGCCCGAGACCATGGCTCAAATGTCTCGCGCTTGCGAGCTTGGCGGCGCCGCCGCCATTCGCTGTCAGGGCCTTGCCGACATTGCCGCCATTAAGGGTCGCTGTGAGGTTCCTGTTATCGGCCTGTGGAAGGATGGACACGAGGGCGTTTACATCACGCCGACGCTGCGTCACGCTCGCGCCTGCGTTGCTGCCGGTGCCGATATCGTGGCGATCGACGCCACCGATCGTCCGCGTCCCGATGGCAAGACCGTCGAGGAAACCTTCCGTCCGCTGCACGAGGAGGGTGTGCTCCTGATGGCGGATTGTGCCACCATCGAGGACATTCGCCGTGCGGTTGATATGGGCTTCGACCTTGTATCCACCACGCTTTCTCATGGTGTCGCCGCCATCGACTGCACCATGGCCGATGGCCCCGATCTGCCGCTCCTGCGTCAGGCGACCGAGGAATTTCCCGGTCTTCCCATCATCTGCGAGGGCCGCGTTCACACGCCCGAGGAGGCTCGCGCCGCGATCGATGCGGGCGCCTGGGCCGTTGTCGTCGGCACCGCCATCACGCACCCCACGAGTATTACGAGTTGGTTCAAGGCTGCGCTTGAGGCGTAAGACAGGCCTCGTATCCGCTCGGGGCGGTATACTCAATATAGGCAATTGACCGCGCGGGATCCGGGTTGCTGGGTCCCGCGCTTGTTTTTAGGAGGCAGCACATGCAAAAGGGAGATGCCATGGATGCGGCGGAGCGCTCGGAGCGCATCCCCGATATCGTCATCATCACCGGAATGTCCGGATCGGGCCGAACGCAGGCCATGCATGTGTTCGAGGACATGGGCTACTTTTGCATCGACAACTTGCCTCCGCGTCTGATCGCCCAGCTTGCCGAACTCGTCGGCATCAATACGGGCGTGGGTAGGCATCTTGCCGTCACCTGCGACCTGCGCAGCCAGGGCTTGTTCGATGAGCTGCTCGATGCCGTTGCCGCACTCGAGGAGCGCGAGATGAGCTGTGATATCGTGTTTCTCGAGGCTTCTGACGAGGTGCTGATCCGTCGTTATAGCGAAAACCGCCGCCGTCATCCCATTGCCAAACCGGGGGAGACTACGGCCGATGCCATTCAGCGCGAGCGCCTTCAGCTGCAGGGCGTGCGCGATCGAGCCGATATGATTATCGACACGAGCCGTCTGCGCACCTCTGCGCTGCGCAACAAGCTACGTATGGCATTTTCCGAACTGTCCGACCAACAGCTCATGGACGTCCATGTGTTCTCGTTTGGCTTTAAGCACGGCATGCCCGTCGAGGCGGACATTATGATCGACGTCCGCTTCCTGCCCAATCCGTTCTACGATCCCGAGATGCGCACGATGACCGGTCTCGATAAAAAGGTCTCGGATTTTGTTCTGGACCATCCCAAGACGCAGGAGTTTTGGAAGGCTTGGACACAGCTACTCGATACGGTGATGCCGGGCTATATCGCGGAGGGTAAACCGCAGCTTTCTATCGCCATCGGCTGCACGGGCGGACAGCATCGTAGCGTCGCCATTGCCGAGGCCACGGCCCGTTACCTGGAAGGCGCCCAGTATCACGTGAGCATCTCCCACCGCGATCTGTCGCGCGCTAACACGAAGGCATAGGCCTGCATGTCGTTTACCGCTGAGGTGCGCGACGAGCTTGCGCGCTGCGAACCCGAATGTGAATACTGCGACTTGTCGACACTTGCCGCCCTCACGCGCGTGAGTGGTACGCTCTCGCTTACTGGCTCTGGGCGGTATCGTTTGACGGTTGCGACTGAGACGGGAGCCGTCGCGCGCACGATGATCACGCTGACACATCGCATCCTTAAGCTCAAAACGGAATTCACCGTTCGTAAATCGGTCTTGCATAAGGTCCGTAACTATCTCATTACCCTGCCCGATCAACCCGACCTGGACAAGGCTCTGGTGCTGCTGGGCATTCTAGACCGCAGGGGAGGGCTCGTCGCTGGTGTTCCCCGACACATCGTTGCCCGTCCCTGCTGCAGGCTTGCCTACATCCGCGGCGCGCTCATCGCGGGCGGCTTCGTGGCCGATCCACGCGGCGATTTTCATTTGGAGATCGCGGTGCAGGGCGAGCAATATGCTAAGGGGCTTTGCGACCTGTTGGGGCAGATTGGGGTCCATGCTCGTGTTAATGCACGGCGGGGGTCATATGCCGTGTACATTAAGAGCGCCGAGGAAATCGAGCATTTGTTAAAGCTGATTGGTGCCAAGCGCAGCGTTGCCGAGATTGAGGAGGCGCGCGCGGTCAAGTTGGTTAAGAACGATGTGAACCGTCGCGTGAACGCCGAGCTCGCCAACCAGACCAGAAGCGCCGGTGCTGCCCAACATCAGCTTGCGCTTATCGATGAGCTCGAGCAGCGCGGCCTTCGCGATGCGCTTCCGGATGCCTTGGCGGTCTTTTGCGACCTGCGCGAGCGCTATCCCGATCTGTCGCTGCGTGATTTAGGGGAGATGGCTGACCCTCCCTTGTCGAAGTCGGCCCTCTACCATCGTGTTTTACGTCTTGAAAAGCTCATTGAAGCAAACAAGTAGTTTAAAGTATTGACGTATATACGGATTTAGCTGCTATTTTATTCTTTAAAACGTTTTAACGTAAATTTGATTTTCAATTTCGAGCATTCTCGTGAAATTCAAGTCAAAAAAAAGGTATATTAGGCGAGTGGTTAGTTTGTGGGCCTCAACGGCGGGCGCTGTAGCTTGCGGGGGCCTTACGAAAGGAGACACAATGGCAGTAAAGGTTGCTATTAACGGCTTCGGTCGCATCGGTCGTCTGGCTTTCCGTCAGATGTTCGGTCATGAGGGCTCCGAGATTGTCGCTATCAACGACCTCACCTCTCCCGATATGCTCGCTTACCTGCTGAAGTACGACTCCACGCAGGGCAACTACGCTCGCGATCACGAGGTCGTTGCTGGCGAGGATTCCATCACCGTTGACGGCAAGGAGATCAAGATCTACAAGGAGGCCGACGCCAACAACCTGCCTTGGGGCGACCTCGACGTCGACGTCGTTCTCGAGTGCACCGGCTTCTACACCAGCAAGGCTAAGGCTCAGGCCCACATCAACGCTGGCGCCAAGAAGGTCGTCATCTCCGCTCCGGCCGGCAGCGATCTGCCCACCATCGTGTACAACGTCAACCACGAGACGCTGACCGCTGAGGACAACATCATCTCCGCTGCTTCCTGCACCACCAACTGCCTCGCCCCGATGGCCAAGGGTCTGAACGACTTCGCTCCCATCGTGTCCGGCATCATGACCACCATTCACGCCTGGACCGGCGACCAGATGCCGCTCGACGGCCCGCAGCGCAAGGGCAACAAGCGTCGTAGCCGCGCCTGCGCCGTCAACATCGTCCCCAACACCACCGGTGCTGCCAAGGCTATCGGCCTGGTTCTCCCCGAGCTCAACGGTAAGCTCATCGGTGCCGCCCAGCGCGTCCCGACGCCGACCGGCTCCATCACCAACCTCTACGCTGTCGTTGACAAGAAGGTCACCGTCGACGAGGTCAACGCCGCTATGAAGGCCTACGCTGCCACCATCTCCGAGACCTTCGGTTACAACGAGGACGACATCGTCTCCACCGACATCATCGGCGAGACCCATGGCTCCATCTTCGACGCCACTCAGACCATGTGCTCTGACCTCGGCAACGGCCAGACCCTCGTTCAGGTCACCTCTTGGTACGACAACGAGAACTCTTACACCTCTCAGATGGTCCGCACCATCAAGTACTTCGAGAAGTTCGTTGCTTAATTTAGCTTTTAGCTAATAGCTCGTTGAGCGTCTAAAGAAGGGCGCGGCCTTATAGGGCTTACACCCTAGGGTCGCGCCCTTTTTATAGGAAATCGTCTGCCGTAATGGGAGGCAGACACGTACGAAAGGTAGAAGCAAACATGGCCTTTACCAAGAAGACCGTCCGCGACATCGATGTCGACGGCAAGCGCGTTCTCGTCCGCGTTGACTTCAACGTGCCTATCAAGGATGGCGTCGTTGGCGACACCACCCGTATCAAGGCTGCCCTGCCCACCATCAACTATCTCGTTGAGCACAACGCTCGCGTCATCCTCATGAGCCACCTCGGCCGTCCTGATGGCACCGGCTTCCAGCCCGAGCTGTCCCTCGAGCCCGTCGCCAAGAAGCTCGCCGAGCTCTCTGGTCTCGACGTTGCCTTTGTCGCCGACACCTACGGCGAGAAGGCTGCCGAGGCTGTCGCTGCCGTCGAGCCGGGCAAGGTTCTCGTTCTCGAGAACGTCCGCTTCGATAAGCGTGAGAAGAAGAACGATCCCGAGATCGCCAAGAAGCTCGCTTCCTATGGCGACGTCTTCGTTCTCGATGCTTTCGGTACCGCTCACCGCGCCCAGGGTTCCGTTGTGGGCCCCGCCGCTTACCTGCCCGCCGTCGCCGGCTTCCTGCTCGAGAAGGAGGTCGACACGCTGACCGGCATCTTCGCCGAGCCCGAGCGCCCCTTCGTCGCTATCGTCGGCGGTTCCAAGGTTTCCTCCAAGATCGGCGTTCTCGATCACCTCATCGACTCCGCTGACACCCTGATCATCGGTGGCGGTATGGCCTACACCTTCTTCCTGGCTCAGGGCATGTCCGTCGGTCAGTCCCTCAAGGAAGAGGACTGGGTCGAGCGCGCTGGCGAGATGCTCAAGAAGGCCGAGGAGAAGGGCGTCAAGATCCTGCTCCCCATCGACAACCGCGTTGCCGATCACTTTGGCGAGGACGCTGTCCCCGAGGTTGTCGCTTCCGACGCTATCCCCGACGATCGTGAGGGCATGGACATCGGCCCCAAGACCGAGGAGCTCTACGCCGAGGCTGTCAAGGGCGCCAAGACCGTGTTCTGGAATGGCCCCATGGGCGTCTTCGAGTTCGATAACTTCGCTCACGGCACCCAGGCTATCGCCGAGGCTGTTGCCGAGGCCGACTGCACCTCGATCATCGGCGGCGGCGACTCTGTCGCAGCTGTCAACAAGTTCAACCTGGCCGACAAGATGAGCTGGATCTCCACCGGTGGTGGCGCTTCCATGGAGCTCGTCGAGGGTAAGGCTCTGCCCGGAGTGGAGGCGCTTCTCGATGCCTAATCGCACTCTTCTTATCGCTGGTAACTGGAAGATGAACAACGACGTCGCCGAGGCCGCCAAGCTCGCCGACGAGCTGGCTCAGGCTCTGCCCGAGGTTCCGGCTGGCGTCGAGGTGCTCGTCTGCCCTCCGACCATTGACATCACCACGGTTCATGACCGCATTCAGGCTGCCCCCATCGCCCTCGGTGCACAGAACGTGTACTGGGAGGCCAAGGGTGCCTTCACCGGTGAGTCCTCTTGCGACATGCTCAAGTCTGCTGGCTGCACCTACTGCATCATCGGTCACTCCGAGCGTCGCGACTATTTCCACGAGACCGACGAGGACCAGAACAAGAAGGCCAAGGCCCTCGTTGCCGCCGGTCTTGTTCCCGTCTTCTGCTGCGGCGAGTCCCTCGAGGTCCGCGAGGCTGGCACCTATGTCGAGCACGTCGTGAACCAGGTCAAGGCTGGTCTCGAGGGTCTCGAGATCACTTGCCCCAAGCAGGTCGTTGTCGCCTACGAGCCCATCTGGGCTATCGGCACCGGCAAGACCGCTACCGCCGAGGACGCTCAGGAGGTCTGCGGCGCTATCCGTGAGACCCTCAAGGAGATGTTCGGCGAGGAGCTCGCCAACGGCATCCGCGTTCTCTACGGCGGTTCCGCGAAGCCCGGCAACATCGCCGAGCTCGTCGCCAAGCCCGACGTTGACGGCGCCCTCGTGGGCGGCGCTTCGCTCAAGGCTGCCGACTTCGCCTCTATGGTCGTTAAGGCAGGCGAGTAGGACATATGGCACAGCGTCATCTTCCTGCACTTCTGATCATCATGGACGGCTGTGGCCTGGCTCCGGCCGATGGCGAGAACGCCGTCGCCGCTGCCAAGACGCCCTTCCTTGATAGCCTGTACGCTCAGTATCCCCACACCACGCTCGGTGCTTCGGGCGAGGACGTGGGCCTTCCCGACGGTCAGATGGGCAACTCCGAGGTAGGCCACCTCAACATCGGTGCCGGCCGCATCGTGTTCCAGGAGCTTTCGCGCATCAACAATGCCATCAAGGACGGCTCTATCGCCAAGAACGAGGTCTTCGTCAAGGCCATGGACGATGTCAAGGCCGAAGGCAAGACCCTGCACCTCATGGGCCTTATGAGCCCCGGCGGCGTTCATTCTCACATGAACCATGTCGAGGCCCTGGTCAAGATGGCTGCCCAGCATGGCGTCAAGACCGTTCGCGTCCACGCCTTTATGGATGGTCGCGATGTCGACCCGCAGTCCGGTGCCGGCTACATGAGCGAGTTCTGCGCCTTCCTGGCTAAGATTTCCGAGGAGACCGGTTGCGACGCTCGCGTCGCCACCGTTTCGGGCCGCTATTGGGCCATGGACCGCGACAACCGTTGGGAGCGCATCCAGCGTGCCTACGACGTCATGGTCAATGCGTCCGACGCCGATACCGATCCCGTTGCCGGTATCAAGGCCTACTACGAGAAGGATCCGCGCGGCGACGAGTTCGTCGAGCCCTTCGCTGCCCACAACGAGGGCATCCACGAGGGTGACGCGGCCATCTTCTTCAACTTCCGTCCCGACCGCGCCCGTCAGATGACCCGCGTGTTCACGGACAAGGAGTTCGACGGCTTTGAGCGCGAGCAGATCAAGCTCTCGCACTTTGTGACGATGACCGAGTACGATCCGACGTTTGACGTCGAGGTCGCCTTCCCCAAGACGTTCCCCGAGAACGTTCTGGCCGACGTCATCGCAGCCAATGGCCTGAAGCAGCTGCACACCGCCGAGACCGAGAAGTACGCTCACGTGACGTTCTTCCTCAACGGTGGCATCGAGGAGCCCAAGGAGGGCGAGGAGCGCGTGCTCGTCGCTTCCCCCAAGGTCGCTACCTACGATCTGCAGCCCGAGATGAGCGCTCCCGAGGTTACCGAGAAGCTCGTCGCCGCAATCAACGAGGATCGCGCTGATTTCTACATCGTGAACTTCGCGAACTGCGACATGGTTGGTCACACCGGTGTCTTCGACGCCGCCGTTAAGGCCGTCGAGGCTGTTGACGATGCTCTGTCCAAGGTTGTCCCGGCGATTCTCGCTAAGGGCGGCTTTGCGCTGATTACCGCCGACCATGGCAACGCCGATCACATGTTTGACGTTGCTTCCGACGGTTCCAAGCATCCGTTTACGGCTCACACCACCAACCGCGTGCCGTTCATCATCGTTGATGATAAGGCCAAGCTCACCGGTATCGAGGACGGCCGTCTTTCCGATATCGCTCCGACTATGCTCACCATGGCTGGTATTGAGCCTTCCGCCGAGATGACGGGTCGCGTGCTCGCCACCGAGGCCTAATAGAAAACAAATACCGTTTTCTAGTAAGGGGGTTGTCCACAACCGGACGACCCCCTTTTTGGTATTTCTGCCATTTCTAACCCGTCCCTAAATGGCAGGTGGGGGAGTGTTGGGGGTTGTGGTACAGTACTGGAGTTTGAATTGTTCTATTAAGGAGCTTATCTATGGGTCCGTTCCAGATTCTTCTGTTTGTCGTTTGGGCTATCTCTACCGTGGCGCTGACGATTCTCGTCCTGATGCACTCCGGTAAGGGTACCGGCGTTTCGGATATGATCGCTAGCTCGCTGTATAACTCCAGCTCTGCCACGGGCGTTATGGAGCAGAACCTTGACCGCCTGACCGTCATCATGGCTGTTGTGTTTGCCGTGTGCGTCGTGCTGTGCATGTTCTTCTTCCCGCAGGGCATCGTCGGCTACTAAGCATCGGCGTATATACGTTTGTAAAGGGTTCCGCATGTGCGGGGCCCTTTTTGTTTACAGACTTGTAATAGAGTCAAAATATCCCCACATACTTCGCCTAACTAAAGAAATTCTCGACCGTTAACCGGAATTAGCGCCATATTGTGCATAAAATGCGCTACTGTATTGCGAAACGTTGGTCCGCACTGCATAACCAGCCATAACGGCGGACCGCGTTTGAATGGTTCGATTGGGCTGTCTCGACGTTGCCCGGCCGAATTCACTTTGTCCTATCTCATAAGGAGGATGGCATGGCTGATTCTATGTTCCACCAGCCCGTTATGGGTCGTCGCGCCTTTGTTGGCGGCACCCTCGCTGCGAGCTCCATGGCTTTTCTTGCCGCATGCGGCAAGAAGGGCGGCGACGCTTCCGGATCTGACTCCGGTTCGACGCTGAACTTCTACATCAACAACCCGGTCTGCATCGACCCCTACAACGTCCAGGAGGATCAGGGCACTCAGGTCGAGTACCAGCTCTTCGACGCTCTGACGGAGTACGACCCCGAGAAGGGCGAGATCGTTCCGCTGGCTTGCGAGTCCTTTGAGGCTAACGACGACGCCACCGAGTTCACCTTCAAGATCAAGAAGGCTAAGTTCCACAACGGTGACGACGTTACCTCCAAGTCCTTCAAGCTCGGTTGGGAGCGTCTAGTCAACACCAAGTCGGCCATCGCCACCGAGTATGGTCCTTCCGAGGTCTCCTATCACCTTTCCATGGTTGAGGGCTATGACGATCTGCTTGCCGGCAACGCTACCGAGCTCAGCGGTGTTACTTGCCCCGACGATGAGACCCTCGTCGTCAAGCTGTCTTCCGCTTACGCCGACTTCCCCTTCGTCGCCTCTCACCCGGCTCTGTCCCCGGTTCCCGAGTGCGCCGAGTCCGATGTCAAGAGCTTCTACCTTGCCCCGGTCGGTAACGGCCCGTTCATGATGGACGGTAAGTGGGAGGATGGCCAGGAGATCAACCTCAAGAAGTTTGACGATTACTATGGCGACAAGGCCAAGATCGATGGCATCCACTTCCAGGTCATCAAGGACATGGAGACCGCTTACAAGGAGTTCCAGGCCGGTAACCTCGATGTCTGCGACGTTCCCGTTGCTCAGATCGATGCCGCCAAGAAGGACCGTGGCGAGTCCAAGGACGGTTACACCATGGGTGACGGCGAGCATATGCTGCTCGGTGCCGAGCCTTCCACGTACTATCTGACCTGCAACACCACGGCCGAGCCGTTCAATAACGCCGACCTGCGCAAGGGCATCTCCCTGGCCATCAACCGTGAGGCCATCTGCAAGACCATCTTCAAGGGTACCCGTACCCCCGCCGACGGTATTGTTCCTCCGGGAATCGCCGGCTACAAGGAGGGCGCATGGGAGTTCTGCGCCTATGACGTCGACAAGGCTAACGAGTACCTCGACAAGGTCGCTCCCGCTGGCGCTAACGGCGATCGTGGCATTAGCGTGACCCTTTCCTACAACCAGGACGGTGGTCACAAGGAGATCATGGAGTCCATCATCGGCGACCTCGCCAAGGTTGGCGTTACCGCTGTCTCCGATACCCCTGAGTGGTCTGCCCTGCTCGAGCAGTATCAGAACTTCAACTATCAGTTCGGCCGTCTGGGCTGGATCGCCGATTACCCGATCATGGACAACTTCCTGTACCCGCTGTTCCACTCCGACTCCCTCGGTGGCGACAACCGCTCCGGTTACAGCAACCCCGAGTTCGATGCCAAGGTCGACGAGGCCCGCACCACGGTTGATGACGAGGAGCGCATCGCCAAGATGCGGGAGGCCGACGCCATGGTCGCTGCTGACTGCCCGGTTATCCCGGTGATGTTCTACACGCACACCATCGCTGGCTCTGACCGCGTCAAGCATCTCTATGTTGATCCGCAGAAGCACGCCGATCTGGGTACCGCCGAGCTCGCCTAAGGGTTTTGCAGCTTCCGTGAGGGTCAAGTATTTACGTAGACCTCATGGGAAACATACAGTTCTCCCTAACCTGGGGTAAACTGGCTGATGGTAATTTTGGGATGCCGGTCTGGCGATCGGCATCCCATTTAGGTTAATCCCTAGATAGGGGAGTGGTATGGGTAAGTACATCGTTAAACGTGTGCTTCAGTTCATCCCGGTGTTTTTGGGCGTTACGCTGATTCTGTTCGCCCTCCAGAATATCGTGCCGGGAGATCCGATCAAGCTGATCGGTGGAGACAAGGCTCTGTCCCCCGAGGTGGAGCTTCAGCTTCGCGTTCGCTATCACCTGGTCCAGACGGACGAGGACGGCAACGCGATCCTTGACGAGAACGGCGACCCCGTTCAAACGTCGCTCGTGGACCGTTACTTGTATTACATGAACGGCCTGCTTCATGGCGATCTGGGCAATTCGTACCAGCGCAAGCTGCCGGTTACGGAAATCTTTGCCCAGAAGTATCCGTATACGGTCAAACTTGCCGCGTGCGCCATCGTGCTCGAGGCAATCATGGGTATCGGTGCGGGTATCATTTCGGCGGTTAAGCGTTATTCCTTCTGGGATATTTTGGTAACGCTCACCACGTCGATTCTCGTTGCCGTCCCGGCCTTCTGGCTCGGTATGTTGCTGCAGCTGTTCTTTGGCGTCATTCTCAAGGACGCCACGGGCGGTGCATTCTCCATGCCGATCTCGGGTGCCGGCGGTTCCAGCTCTCAGTATCAGGATTGGATGCACTATGTGCTTCCGACCATTACGCTGGCTTCGGTTTCGACCGCTTATGCCGCCCGCATTATGCGCTCGCAGCTGCTTGACGTCATGAACCAGGATTACATCCGTACGGCAAAGGCCAAGGGTCTCTCCAATCGCGCGATCATTATCAAGCATGCGCTTAAGAATGCACTCATCCCCGTCGTTACCTATATTGGTGTCGACTTCGGCGGCATGCTTTCGGGCGCCATCCTGACCGAGACGGTCTTTAACTGGCCCGGCATCGGCTTCGAGGTCTACCGCGCCATTAGCATGCGCGACTGGCCCATCGTTATGGGCGGCGTTACGCTCATTGTTGTCGTCGTTATGGTGATCAACCTGCTCGTCGACATTAGCTATGCATTCCTCGACCCGCGCATCCGCCTTGGCGGTCCGTCGGATAAGGCCTAAGGGAGGTACGTCTCATGCAGGAAACTGATTCTCAGTCTCAGGAGCAGGCTACCGCCACCAAGGCCGCATCTGCTCCCGCCAAGTCCCGCACGCTGTGGGGCGACGCTTTTAAGCGTCTTCGTAAGAACAAGCTCGCCGTTATCGGTGTCTGCTGGATCATCATCGTTGTTGTGGTCGCCCTGACCGCCGATCTGTGGGCTAAGCCCTGGCTCGGCTCTCCTACGGCTTCTGACTCGACCACCATGGCCGAGACGTCGCTGCTGGCTCCGTGTGCCGAGCACCCGTTTGGCACCGACTCTCTTGGTCGTGACATTCTCGTCCGTGTTATCTACGGTGCACGCGTTTCGCTTTCCGTCGGTATTATGGCCACCGCCATCTCCACGGTGATCGGTCTGGTCATGGGCGCCCTGGCCGGTTTCTATGGCGGCATCTGGGATACGATCATCATGCGCTGTGCGGACATCTTCCTGGCGTTCCCGTACGTGCTGTTCGTTGTTGCCATGATTGCCGTTATCGGTCGTGGTCTTCAGAATGTCTTTATCGCCATCGGCATTCTCGGCTGGCCTTCGATTGCGCGCGTCTTCCGATCCGCGATCCTGACGGTCAAAGAGAACGACTATGTTGACGCCGCTCGCGCTATGGGTGCATCCGATGCGCGTATCGTTATGCGCCATATCTTCCCGAACTCCGTTGCTTCTATCGTGGTCTATGCGACCATGAACATTGGTGGCGCTATTCTGACCGAGTCTGCCCTGTCCTTCCTCGGCATGGGCGTTATCCCGCCTACGCCTTCGTGGGGCTCCATGATTCAGGACGGTCAGCAGTATCTTCTGACTGCTCCCTGGATGATGATCATGCCCGGTCTGGCAATTCTCTCGACGGTGCTCGCCTTCACCCTGCTGGGTGACGGTCTGCGCGACGCCCTCGACGTCAAGATGAAGGACGCATAAGGATGAAGAAGAACAAGAACTATGTGGACCTGAAGGACCAGCCGGTTCCCGAGGGCCAGCATCTGCTCGAGGTCGATGACCTTAAGATGTACTTCCATACCGAAGATGGTGTCGTTCGCGCTGTCGACGGTGTGTCCTACACACTCGATCGCGGCGAGACCCTGGGTGTCGTCGGTGAGTCCGGCTCCGGTAAGTCCGTGACCGCCATGACCATCATGGGTCTTATCTCGATGCCTCCGGGAAAGATTGAGGGCGGCGACGTTCGCTATCGCGGTCGTTCTATCCTCGAGATGACCGAGGAAGAGATGCAGCACATTCGCGGTAACGATATCGCGATGATCTTCCAGGATCCTATGACCTCCTTGAACCCGGTCTATAAGATCGGCAAGCAGGTGGGCGAGGGCCTTCGTCTGCATCGTGGCTACTCCAAGCAGGAGGCGCTCAAGCGCGCCACCGAGCTTTTGGACCTCGTTGGCATTCCCGAGCCCGAGAAGCGCGTCAATGAGTATCCGCACCAGTTCTCTGGTGGCATGCGTCAGCGCGTCATGATTGCTATGGCCCTTGCCTGCGATCCCGATATTCTGATTGCCGACGAGCCCACGACCGCCCTGGACGTTACCATTCAGGCTCAGATTATTGAGCTTATGCAGGAAATGCAGGAGAAGAACGGCAACGCCATCATCATGATTACCCATGACCTGGGCGTTGTCGCCGATATGGCCGACAAAATCATGGTTATGTATGCCGGCCGTCCTGTCGAGTTCGGTACTGCTGAGGAAATCTTCTACGAGAGCCGCCACCCCTACACCTGGGGCCTTATCCGCTCCATCCCGGAGCAGGCCATCGAAGAGAAGAAGCCGCTGACGCCGATTCACGGCAACCCGCCTTCGCTCATGAACTTGCCTGAGGGCTGCGTCTTCTCTCCTCGTTGCCCCTATGCGACGGACAAGTGCCGCGAGCAGCGCCCCGAGCGCGTTGTCACCGAGTCTGGTCATTACTCTGCGTGCCACTACTCCGGTGACCCCGAGTTCCTCAAGAACGCTCCTGAGACGTCCCGTACGCGCAAGGATTCCAAGAAGGGAGGCGAGGCGTAATGGCAGATACCAACGAGCGTACTCCGCTGCTGAAGGTCGAGCACCTCTCTAAGGAGTTTCCCGCTGAGTCCGGCATGTTCGCCAAGCGCTTCTCCAAGCGTGTCGTCTCTGCTGTGAACGACATTTCGTTCGAAATCTATCCTGGCGAGACCTTTGGTCTGGTCGGCGAGTCTGGTTGCGGTAAGTCCACCACGGGCCGTACCATCATGCGCCTCACCAAGCCGACGGCCGGTAAGGTGTTCTTCCAGGGCAAAGATGTTGCCGAGATGAGCAAGCATGAGATCAAGGACATGCGTCGTGAGATGCAGTTTATCTTCCAGGATCCTTATGCTTCGCTCAATCCTCGTATGACAATCGGTGAGATCGTCTCCGAGCCCATGACCATTCACGGCGTGGGCACCAAGGAGGAGCGCATTGAGCGTGTCCGCGAGCTTCTCGACGTTGTCGGACTGAACCCCGAGCACATTAACCGCTATCCTCATGAGTTTTCCGGCGGCCAGCGTCAGCGTGTCGGCATTGCCCGTGCATTTGCGCTTAAGCCCAAGCTGATTATCTGCGACGAGCCGGTTTCCGCTCTGGATGTGTCCATTCAGGCCCAGGTTCTGAACCTGCTGAAGGAGCTCCAGGACAAGTTCGGTACGGCTTATCTCTTCATTGCTCATGACCTCTCTGTCGTACAGCATATTTCCGACCGTGTTGCCGTTATGTACCTGGGCAAGATGGTTGAGGTTTCGGACTGGAAGACGCTCTACAGTGAGCCGCACCACCCGTACACGCAGTCGCTGCTGTCTGCTGTGCCGGTGCCCGATCCGGATATCCAGAAGACTCGTAAGCGCATCATCCTTGCCGGCGACCCGCCGTCACCGCTGGATCCGCCGACCGGTTGCCGTTTCCACACGCGCTGCCCGATTGCGCAGGGTATCTGCTCTGAGAAGCTTCCCGAGTTTAAGGAAGTCGCACCGGGTCACTGCTGCGCCTGCCACTTCGCCGAGCCGTTCCCGATCAAGGAATCGCACATCGACCTGTAGTCGGTTGTTTTCGTCCGGGCCCGCCCTGGTGTTACTTTTCAGAACGTCCTCGGACATGCAAGTAACCCCCGCTGCGCACTTTGTGCGGCGG